>NZ_JAVIWJ010000001.1:3217500-3517500 GCF_034314105.1 Pseudomonas sp. AB6 | reverse complement strand
TTTACCAACCCGATGCAAACTCCGAATACCTACAAGTGCCGAGCATGGGAGACACACGGCGGGTGCTAACGTCCGTCGTGAAAAGGGAAACAACCCAGACCGTCAGCTAAGGTCCCAAAGTCATGGTTAAGTGGGAAACGATGTGGGAAGGCTTAGACAGCTAGGAGGTTGGCTTAGAAGCAGCCACCCTTTAAAGAAAGCGTAATAGCTCACTAGTCGAGTCGGCCTGCGCGGAAGATGTAACGGGGCTCAAACCATGCACCGAAGCTACGGGTATCACTTAGGTGATGCGGTAGAGGAGCGTTCTGTAAGCCTGTGAAGGTGAGTTGAGAAGCTTGCTGGAGGTATCAGAAGTGCGAATGCTGACATGAGTAACGATAATGGGTGTGAAAAACACCCACGCCGAAAGACCAAGGTTTCCTGCGCAACGTTAATCGACGCAGGGTTAGTCGGTCCCTAAGGCGAGGCTGAAAAGCGTAGTCGATGGAAAACAGGTTAATATTCCTGTACTTCTGGTTATTGCGATGGAGGGACGGAGAAGGCTAGGCCAGCTTGGCGTTGGTAGTCCAAGTTTAAGGTGGTAGGCTGGAATCTTAGGTAAATCCGGGATTCTAAGGCCGAGAGCTGATGACGAGTGTGCTTAGGCACATGAAGTGGTTGATGCCATGCTTCCAAGAAAAGCTTCTAAGCTTCAGGTAACCAGGAACCGTACCCCAAACCGACACAGGTGGTTGGGTAGAGAATACCAAGGCGCTTGAGAGAACTCGGGTGAAGGAACTAGGCAAAATGGCACCGTAACTTCGGGAGAAGGTGCGCCGGTGAGGGTGAAGCATTTACTGCGTAAGCCCACGCCGGTCGAAGATACCAGGCCGCTGCGACTGTTTATTAAAAACACAGCACTCTGCAAACACGAAAGTGGACGTATAGGGTGTGACGCCTGCCCGGTGCCGGAAGGTTAATTGATGGGGTTAGCTAACGCGAAGCTCTTGATCGAAGCCCCGGTAAACGGCGGCCGTAACTATAACGGTCCTAAGGTAGCGAAATTCCTTGTCGGGTAAGTTCCGACCTGCACGAATGGCGTAACGATGGCGGCGCTGTCTCCACCCGAGACTCAGTGAAATTGAAATCGCTGTGAAGATGCAGTGTATCCGCGGCTAGACGGAAAGACCCCGTGAACCTTTACTATAGCTTTGCACTGGACTTTGAATTTGCTTGTGTAGGATAGGTGGGAGGCTTTGAAGCGTGGACGCCAGTCTGCGTGGAGCCAACCTTGAAATACCACCCTGGCAACTTTGAGGTTCTAACTCAGGTCCGTTATCCGGATCGAGGACAGTGTATGGTGGGTAGTTTGACTGGGGCGGTCTCCTCCTAAAGAGTAACGGAGGAGTACGAAGGTGCGCTCAGACCGGTCGGAAATCGGTCGTAGAGTATAAAGGCAAAAGCGCGCTTGACTGCGAGACAGACACGTCGAGCAGGTACGAAAGTAGGTCTTAGTGATCCGGTGGTTCTGTATGGAAGGGCCATCGCTCAACGGATAAAAGGTACTCCGGGGATAACAGGCTGATACCGCCCAAGAGTTCATATCGACGGCGGTGTTTGGCACCTCGATGTCGGCTCATCACATCCTGGGGCTGAAGCCGGTCCCAAGGGTATGGCTGTTCGCCATTTAAAGTGGTACGCGAGCTGGGTTTAGAACGTCGTGAGACAGTTCGGTCCCTATCTGCCGTGGACGTTTGAGATTTGAGAGGGGCTGCTCCTAGTACGAGAGGACCGGAGTGGACGAACCTCTGGTGTTCCGGTTGTCACGCCAGTGGCATTGCCGGGTAGCTATGTTCGGAATAGATAACCGCTGAAAGCATCTAAGCGGGAAACTAGCCTCAAGATGAGATCTCACTGGGACCTTGAGTCCCCTGAAGGGCCGTCGAAGACTACGACGTTGATAGGTGGGGTGTGTAAGTGCTGTGAGGCATTGAGCTAACCCATACTAATTGCCCGTGAGGCTTGACCATATAACACCCAAGCAATTTGCGATGAAGCAGATTGAGGTGTGTGAAGACGACACAACCGAAAATTGGCAAACCCACAGATCTATCACATCCCCATTCGCTGAACCGGGCGTCCTGAAAGGGATACGCGGGTCGGCTACTGAATTTCTTGACGACCATAGAGCATTGGAACCACCTGATCCCATCCCGAACTCAGTAGTGAAACGATGCATCGCCGATGGTAGTGTGGGGTTTCCCCATGTGAGAGTAGGTCATCGTCAAGATTAAATTCCAGAACCCCTGATCGCTTACGCGTTCAGGGGTTTTGTTTGTGCAAATTAAAGGCGCTGTGGTTTCTATGCATTAACGGTGTGCATAGTTATTATGCGTGCCTCACTGTTAGGCGATATCCGCATGCTAACGTTGTTAAAACTTCTCAAGGATGGCGCTTTTCATTCAGGGCAGGCATTAGGGAATGCTTTAGGGGTCAGTCGTAGCGCGGTTTGGAAGCAGCTCCAGCAGCTTGAGGCTGAACTGGGAATTGAAATCCATAAGGTGAGAGGTAAAGGGTATCGTCTGGCAAATCCTATTTCGTTGTTGAGTCAAGATAAAATCCTGGGGCGGGGCTTTTCTCCGGAATGGCCGATGTTAATTTTTGATTCCGTTGATTCAACCAACGCAGAAGCAATGCGTTTGATTTCGCATGGACACCAAATGCCGATCCTAGTGCTTGCCGAGCGGCAAACTGCTGGTAGAGGTCGGCGCGGAAGAACATGGGTAAGTCCTTTTGCTGAGAATATTTACTACAGTCTTGCTTTAAGAGTTGAAGGTGGTATGCGTCAGCTTGAAGGTCTGAGCTTGTTAGTGGGTCTGGCGGTATTGCATGTCCTGCGTGAGGTTGGGGTCAAGGGTGCTGGCCTAAAATGGCCAAACGATATCCTCGTAGGACAGCGAAAGTTGGCGGGTGTTCTTTTAGAGCTGGTGGGTGACCCTGCAGATATTTGCCATGTGGTAGTTGGTGTGGGAATCAACGTGAATATGCAAACTGCGCCAGAAGTAGATCAAGGATGGACCTCTGTCCGGCTAGAGACCGGTGCTCTAACGGATCGGAACGACTTAATCGCTCGCCTTAATCGCTCGCTTGAGCATTACTTCGATATGCATCTGAAAAACGGTTTCACTGCAGTGCAGGCTGACTGGGAGAAAAACCATCTTTGGCAGGGTCGCACTGTAACGCTGCTGACAGCGGCGAACCAAATCGACGGAGTGGTTTTGGGGGTTGACGTGCGCGGAGCTTTGCGGCTTGAGGTCGCGGGAGAAGAAAAGATTTTCAGTGGTGGCGAGATTAGTCTGAGGCTACGTGATGATTCTTGAGCTTGATTGCGGAAACAGTTTCATAAAATGGCGAGTGGTTTTGCTGAACGGTACTGAGGTGGTTGCTGGCGGGATAGTCGATTCTAATGCCGCTTTACTGCAGGCTGTTAAGTTAGTAAAAGAATTAAGTCTCTTCGGGTGTCGGCTTGTAAGTGTGCGCAGTGATGAGGAGACAGAGTTATTGGTCGCGGTGTTGTCTGTCACATTTGCGGTAAAGATTATTAAGGCCTCCTCGACCGAGCACCTGGCAGGCGTTACCAATGGCTATGACGAATACGAGCGATTGGGTCTTGACCGGTGGCTTGCCCTGGTTGGCGCCTTCCAACTCGCCGCGGGTGCCTGCTTGGTCATCGATTTAGGTACGGCAATAACTTCGGATTTTGTTTCTCCAGGTGGCCTACACCTGGGAGGTTTTATTTGCCCCGGTGCGCCGCTTATGCGCAGTCAGCTGCGGACCCATACCCGGCGTATTCGCTACAGCGGCGATACCGCACATGCTGCCCTTGCGAGCTTCGCGCCAGGTCGTTCAACTGCGGAGGCTGTTGAGCGCGGTTGTTCGCTTATGTTGAAAGGTTTTGTGCTGACGCAGTTAGATATGGCTAAGAAGTATTGGGGCGAAGATTTCTCCGTTTTTGTGACAGGTGGAGACGCTATCTTGGTCCAAGATATTTTGCCATTTGCGCGAGTATTGCCTGATTTGGTTTTTGTTGGACTGGCATTGGCTTGCCCGCTGAATTGAGGTGTGTATGCGCTGGATATTTCTTTTATTGCTGGTGCTAAATTCATTTTATTACCTCTGGCATCAGCAAGAAGCGCCTTTGCGTGCAAAGGAGATAATCCCATTCTCACTATACAAAGGGTCTCAGCAAGATATTAGGCTCCTCAGCGAATCGGATTCAGCTGGTAAGGGCGATGACAAATGCCTCTATTTAGGCGGATTTACTAATCAAAAAGATGTGCTCTCAGTTGAGCAGCGCTTAACCAGTCTAGACATACAGTCACAGCCGGTCTCTCTAGAAGGAGACTTCAATGCCACTTTTTGGTTGAAAATCCTGCCCGCCAATCGACGACTAATTGACGACAGTTTGATTCAAGAGCTTGCTCAAGATTTTACGCAGCTAAAACAGAAAATAATGTCTTGTAAGGGCATTGCAACTATCGACTAGTTTGCATATGATGGCGCCCGCTTCGCAGTGAGAGAATGATCGCGAAAGCGGTGTCGCAGTTGTCAGCGTATGTAACCTCAGGTTTTTAATGAGAAAAAGGTTGACAGAAGGGTAGCATGAGTTGAAAATGCTGCCTCGTTCAGGAGGGGTTCCCGAGCGGCCAAAGGGATCAGACTGTAAATCTGACGTCTACGACTTCGAAGGTTCGAATCCTTCCCCCTCCACCAAATTTGAGCGTAATCATAAGCTCTGCGGGTATAGTTTAGTGGTAAAACCTCAGCCTTCCAAGCTGATGATGCGGGTTCGATTCCCGCTACCCGCTCCAAGTTTTTTGTTTATGCATGTGTTTGCTCTTGTAGCTCAGTTGGTAGAGCACACCCTTGGTAAGGGTGAGGTCAGCAGTTCGAATCTGCTCAAGAGCTCCATTACTAAGGCAGATATGAAAATATCTGCCTTTGTTTTAAGTGTTGCATGTTTTCGGTTTGTTTCGGATTTATAAGGTCGATGGCTACTTGCTGCGGTGCGACTCCAGTGTTTTAGTGCCGCAGTTCGGAGTAGAGCGTTTGTTAGACTGTTTTGGTCGGCAATGATGGGCTGATTTGCGTCGGGTATCAAGTTTGCTCCGCTGACATTTTAGATTCGTGCGGAAAATGTTGCGTAAGTGGTTGAAAAACTCTCGTTGGGTCGGCATAATGGTCGGCCTAATTTTGCTTTTAGGTCAGTAGCTCAATTGGCAGAGCGACGGTCTCCAAAACCGTAGGTTGGGGGTTCGATTCCCTCCTGACCTGCCAGATTCACTCGGTGTAATCTGGCTTTCTTTTCACAGGATCCTCGTAGATGACTCCTAAGGCTGAAGCCCAAGACTCTCGCTTTGATCTACCTAAATGGCTGCTTGTTGGCGCTTTGGTAGTTGTTGGCGTTGTCGGTAATCAGTACTACTCAGCGGAACCGATCCTGTACCGCGTGCTCGTATTGCTGGCTATTGCTGCTGCTGCGGCATTTGTAGGTTTGCAGACGGCTAAAGGTAAGGCTTTCTTCGTTTTGGCAACGGAAGCTCGTGCCGAGATTCGTAAAGTTGTTTGGCCTACTCGCCAAGAAACTACGCAGACCACACTGATTGTGGTGGCTGTTGTTTTGGTTATGGCGCTGCTGCTGTGGGGTTTAGATTCCCTGCTCGGTTGGCTTGTTTCCTCGATCGTCGGCTAAGGGTGTCCCGTGGCTAAGCGTTGGTACGTAGTGCATGCCTACTCGGGTTATGAGAAGCATGTCATGCGCTCTTTATTGGAGCGTGTGAAACTGGCTGGTATGGAAGATGGCTTCGGCGAGATTCTGGTTCCCACTGAAGAAGTGGTTGAGATGCGTAACGGCCAGAAACGCAAGAGTGAGCGTAAATTTTTCCCAGGTTATGTACTGGTCCAGATGGACATGAATGAGGGTACTTGGCACTTAGTCAAGGATACTCCTCGAGTGATGGGTTTTATTGGCGGTACAGCTGATAAGCCTGCGCCGATTACTGATAAAGAGGCAGAGGCGATTCTGCGCCGTGTTGCAGACGGCAGCGATAAGCCGAAGCCTAAAACACTTTTCGAACCGGGTGAGGTTGTTCGTGTCACCGACGGGCCGTTTGCTGATTTTAACGGCACCGTAGAAGAAGTTAATTATGAAAAGAGCCGAATTCAAGTGGCAGTTCTCATTTTTGGTCGCTCTACTCCTGTAGAGCTTGAGTTTAGCCAGGTCGAAAAGGCATAGATGAACGAAAGTCCCATACCCCGCAGCCCTAGGCTGTGGGGTTTTGTCGTCACTGGGATATACGCGCAAGTAACCGGGGAGCCTAATTTAGGCGTCTGAACCCGTAATTGGAGTGCCTCATGGCCAAGAAAATTACCGCTTACATCAAGCTGCAAGTGAAAGCCGCTCAAGCTAACCCTAGCCCGCCTGTTGGTCCTGCGTTGGGTCAGCACGGCGTCAATATCATGGAATTCTGCAAAGCGTTCAACGCCCGTACTCAGGGTATTGAGCCGGGTTTGCCGACTCCCGTGATTATCACTGTTTACAGTGACCGCAGCTTTACTTTCGAAACGAAAAGCACGCCAGCCTCAGTATTGCTGAAGAAGGCTGCCGGTTTGACTAGCGGTTCAGCTCGTCCAAACACCGTTAAGGTTGGCACCGTTACTCGTGCTCAGCTGGAAGATATCGCAAAAGCAAAAAATGCGGATCTGACTGCAGCTGATATGGATGCAGCCGTGCGTACCATCGCCGGTTCTGCTCGTAGCATGGGCCTTAACGTGGAGGGTGTGTAATGGCTAAGCTAACTAAGCGCCAAAAAACTATCGCCGGCAAAATCGAAGCGGGCAAAGCCTATAACTTCGTAGATGCTGCTGCGTTGCTGACCGAATTGTCGACTGTCAAATTCAGCGAATCCGTGGATATCGCTGTAAACCTTGGCGTTGATCCGCGTAAGTCTGACCAAGTTGTTCGTAGCGCTACTGTGCTGCCACACGGCACTGGCAAGACCGTTCGCGTTGCAGTGTTTACTCAGGGCCCAGCTGCTGAGGCTGCTTTGGCTGCCGGCGCTGATCGCGTTGGTATGGACGACTTGGCTGCCGAAATGAAAGCAGGCAACTTGAACTTCGACGTTGTTATTGCCTCCCCGGACGCGATGCGGGTTGTTGGTCAGTTGGGTCAGATCCTCGGCCCACGCGGCCTGATGCCTAACCCTAAAGTTGGTACCGTAACCCCCGACGTAGCTACTGCCGTTAAAAACGCAAAAGCTGGTCAGGTTCGTTATCGCACCGACAAAAACGGCATCATCCACACCTCAGTTGGTAAAGTCGGTTTCGACGCTACCAAGCTGAAGGAAAACGTAGAAGCGCTGATCGCTGATTTGAAGCGTATCAAGCCAGCTTCTTCGAAAGGTATTTACGTCAAGCGCGTTACCCTGAGCACTACTATGGGCCCAGGTTTGATCATCGACCAAGGGTCGTTGGACGCGTAAGACACAATGGGTGTGTTGCACTGCATCCATGAAAATTGGGGTCCCTGCCTGGCGGGGGCTATCCAAGACCGTAGGCGGCGCGAGTCTTAAACCTCAAGCCTACGCAGATGGTGCTCCCGGTTCCTTACCGAATCAGACACCAAAACGACATCCGGCTCCGGTTGGATGAAACGGTAACAAGCAGGAGTTAAACCCGTGGCAATTAAACTTGAAGACAAGAAGGCCATCGTCGCTGAAGTCAACAAGGCTGCCAAAGCTGCTCTGTCTGCTGTCGTGGCTGATGCCCGTGGTGTGACAGTTAGCGCTATGACCGGACTCCGTAAAGAGGCTCGTGAAGCCGGCGTTTATGTACGAGTAGTACGTAACACGCTGCTTAAGCGCGCAGTTGCTGACACTGAATACAGTGTTCTCAACGACGTGTTCACGGGCCCGACCTTGATCGCATTCTCCAACGAACATCCGGGCGCTGCTGCTCGTTTGTTCAAAGAATTTGCGAAGGGTCAGGATAAGTTCGAGATCAAGGCAGCTGCGTTTGAGGGCAAGTACCTCGCAGCTAATCAGATCGACGTACTGGCAACTCTGCCGACCCGTAACGAAGCAATTTCTCAGCTGATGAGCGTGATTCAAGGCGCTACCAGCAAATTGGCTCGTACTCTGGCGGCTATTCGCGAGCAAAAAGAAGCGGCCGCAGCTTAAAGCTGAGCACTTTCTCTCGCGCTTTTTTGTTTATTTTGATGGTCATGTAGGCCGTCCCCCAATTAGGAATTAGAGTCATGTCTATCTCTCAAGACGATATCCTCAACGCTGTAGGCGAAATGTCCGTACTGCAGGTTGTTGAGCTGATCAAAGCTTTCGAAGAAAAATTTGGCGTTACTGCTGCTGCCGGTTCCGCTGGTCCAGCTGCTGTTGCTGCCGTAGCAGAAGAGCAGACTGAATTCAACGTGATCCTGACTGAAACTGGCGACAAAAAAGTCAACGTGATCAAGGCTGTACGTGAATTGACTGGTCTTGGCCTGAAAGAAGCCAAAGCAGTAGTTGATGCTGGTGCTGGCTCGTTGGTTCTGGAAGCAGTATCGAAAGACGCTGCTGACAAAGCTAAAGCTGCACTGGAAGAAGCAGGCGCTAAAGTCGAGCTGAAGTAAGCATCGACTTGTGTCTCCAGCCCAAGCGTAAAGCAAAAGGCTGATGGCTGGTGGCTTTTGCCACCGGCCTTTTTCCGTTATAGATCGCCGGCCTGGTCGGCATCTATAGCGTGCAAGACCCACCCGATGTGGTGGTGCAGACCAAGGGGTTTGCACGATTTTCTGGTTGCTCCCGTCGGGAGGAGCCAAACAAGCAGGTGACCAAGCTGGGGAACGCTGATGGCTTACTCATATACTGAGAAAAAACGTATCCGCAAGGACTTTAGCAAGTTGCCGGACGTAATGGATGTGCCGTATCTATTGGCCATCCAGCTGGATTCGTATCGCGAATTCTTGCAAGCGGGAGCAACCAAAGATGGGTTCCGCGACGTCGGTCTGCATGCAGCCTTCAAATCCGTTTTCCCGATCATCAGCTACTCCGGCAATGCTGCGCTGGAGTATGTGGGTTATCGCTTGGGCGAACCGGCATTTGATGTCAAAGAGTGCGTGCTGCGCGGTGTGACTTACGCTGTGCCTTTGCGGGTCAAGGTTCGTTTAATCATTTTCGACAAAGAATCGTCGAACAAAGCGATCAAGGACATCAAAGAGCAAGAAGTCTACATGGGTGAAATCCCCCTGATGACTGAAAACGGTACCTTCGTAATCAACGGTACCGAGCGCGTAATCGTTTCCCAGTTGCACCGTTCCCCGGGCGTGTTCTTCGATCACGACCGCGGCAAAACGCACAGCTCCGGTAAACTGCTCTATTCCGCGCGTATTATTCCTTACCGTGGTTCGTGGTTGGACTTCGAGTTCGATCCGAAAGACTGCGTGTTTGTTCGTATCGACCGTCGTCGTAAGCTGCCTGCGTCCGTATTGTTGCGCGCACTCGGCTACACGACTGAGCAAGTGCTCGATGCGTTCTACACCACCAACATCTTCCACGTGCAGGGTGAAAACCTGAATTTGGAGCTGATTCCTCAGCGCCTTCGTGGTGAAATTGCGGTATTGGATATTCTGGATGACAAAGGCAAGGTCATTGTCGAGCAAGGCCGACGGATTACCGCTCGCCATGTTAACCAGATGGAAAAAGCCGGGATCAAAGAGCTGGAAGTGCCTCTGGACTATGTCTTGGGTCGTACTACCGCCAAGGTCATCGTGCACCCTGCGACTGGCGAAATCATCGCTGAATGCAACACTGAACTGAACACTGAGATTCTTGCAAAAATCGCCAAATCTCAGGTTGTCCGTATCGAAACGTTGTACACCAACGATATCGACTGCGGACCGTTCGTCTCGGATACGCTGAAAATAGACTCCACCAGCAACCAATTGGAAGCGCTGGTCGAAATCTATCGGATGATGCGTCCTGGCGAGCCACCAACAAAAGATGCAGCCGAAACGCTATTCAACAACCTGTTCTTCAGCCCTGAGCGTTACGACCTGTCTGCGGTCGGCCGGATGAAGTTCAACCGTCGTATCGGTCGTACCGAGATCGAAGGTTCGGGCGTGTTGTGCAAAGAAGATATCGTCGCCGTCCTCAAGACTCTGGTTGATATCCGTAACGGCAAAGGCATTGTCGACGACATCGACCACTTGGGTAACCGTCGTGTTCGTTGCGTTGGCGAAATGGCTGAAAACCAGTTCCGTGTAGGTCTGGTGCGTGTAGAGCGTGCAGTTAAAGAGCGCTTGTCGATGGCGGAAAGCGAAGGCTTGATGCCGCAGGACCTGATCAACGCCAAGCCGGTTGCGGCAGCGGTGAAGGAGTTCTTCGGTTCCAGCCAGCTTTCGCAGTTCATGGACCAGAACAACCCGCTGTCAGAGATCACCCACAAGCGTCGTGTTTCAGCGCTCGGCCCCGGCGGTTTGACTCGTGAGCGTGCTGGTTTTGAAGTTCGTGACGTACACCCTACTCACTACGGTCGTGTATGCCCGATTGAAACGCCAGAAGGTCCGAACATCGGCCTGATCAACTCATTGGCGGCCTATGCGCGTACCAACAAGTATGGCTTCCTCGAAAGCCCATACCGTGTTGTTAAAGACGCGCTGGTAACTGACGAGATCGTTTTCCTGTCGGCAATTGAAGAAGCGGATCACGTTATCGCTCAAGCTTCGGCGACAATGAACGAAACCGGTCACCTGGTTGATGAATTGGTTGCGGTACGTCACCTCAACGAATTCACCGTCAAGGCGCCGGAAGACGTCACGCTGATGGACGTTTCGCCGAAGCAGGTAGTTTCGGTTGCAGCCTCGTTGATCCCGTTCCTTGAACACGATGACGCCAACCGTGCGTTGATGGGTTCGAACATGCAGCGCCAAGCAGTACCGACCCTGCGTTCCGATAAGCCGTTGGTCGGCACCGGGATGGAGCGTAACGTTGCTCGTGACTCAGGCGTTTGTGTTGTTGCTCGTCGCGGCGGCGTGATCGATTCGGTAGATGCTAGCCGTATTGTGGTTCGTGTTGCTGATGATGAAGTTGAAACTGGTGAAGCCGGCGTAGACATCTATAACCTGACCAAATACACCCGCTCCAACCAGAACACCTGCATCAACCAGCGCCCGCTGGTGAGCAAGGGTGATCGAGTTGAGCGCAGCGACATCATGGCTGACGGTCCATCCACCGATATGGGTGAGCTGGCACTTGGTCAGAACATGCGCATCGCGTTCATGGCATGGAACGGTTACAACTTCGAAGACTCCATCCTCCTTTCGGAGCGTGTAGTCCAAGAAGACCGTTTCACCACGATCCACATTCAGGAACTGACCTGTGTGGCCCGTGACACCAAGCTTGGGCCTGAGGAAATCACTGCAGACATCCCTAACGTGGGTGAAGCTGCACTGAACAAGCTTGATGAAGCCGGTATTGTCTATGTAGGTGCTGAAGTAGGCGCAGGCGACATCCTGGTTGGTAAAGTCACTCCGAAAGGCGAGACTCAGCTGACCCCGGAAGAGAAACTGTTGCGTGCAATCTTCGGCGAGAAAGCGAGCGACGTTAAGGACACTTCCCTGCGCGTACCTACCGGTACCAAGGGTACTGTTATCGACGTTCAAGTGTTTACTCGTGATGGTGTTGAGCGTGATGCTCGTGCCCTGTCGATCGAGAAGACCCAACTCGATGAAATTCGCAAAGACTTGAACGAAGAGTTCCGCATCGTTGAAGGCGCAACTTTTGAACGTCTGCGTTCCGCTTTGGTTGGCCGTAAGGCTGAAGGCGGCGCAGGTCTGAAGAAAGGTCAGGACATCACCGACGAAACACTCGACGGTCTTGAGCATGGTCAGTGGTTCAAACTGCGCATGGTTGAGGATGCTCTGAACGATCAACTCGAAAAAGCCCAAGCTTATATCGTTGATCGTCGCCGCCTTCTGGACGACAAGTTCGAAGACAAGAAGCGCAAGCTGCAGCAAGGCGATGATCTGGCACCTGGCGTTCTGAAAATCGTTAAGGTTTACTTGGCAATCCGTCGCCGCATCCAGCCGGGCGACAAGATGGCCGGTCGCCACGGTAACAAAGGTGTGGTTTCCGTAATCATGCCAGTTGAAGACATGCCGCACGATGCCAATGGCACCCCGGTAGATATCGTCCTCAACCCGCTGGGCGTACCTTCGCGTATGAACGTCGGTCAGATCCTTGAGACTCACCTTGGCCTTGCAGCTAAAGGTTTGGGCGAGAAGATCAACCGCATGCTGGAAGAGCAGCGTAAAGTTGCAGACCTGCGTAAGTTCTTGAACGAGATCTACAACGAAATCGGCGGTCGCCAAGAAAGTCTGGAAGATCTGTCCGATAAAGAAATTCTGGATCTCGCGAAGAACCTTCGTGGCGGCGTTCCAATGGCTACGCCGGTCTTCGACGGTGCCAAGGAAAGCGAAATCAAGGCCATGCTGAAACTGGCAGATATGCCAGAAAGTGGCCAGATGCAGCTGTTCGACGGTCGTACCGGTAACAAGTTTGAGCGTCCGGTCACTGTTGGCTACATGTACATGCTGAAGCTGAACCACTTGGTGGACGACAAGATGCACGCGCGTTCCACTGGTTCTTACAGCCTGGTTACCCAGCAGCCGCTGGGTGGTAAGGCTCAGTTCGGTGGTCAGCGTTTCGGGGAGATGGAAGTGTGGGCGCTGGAAGCATACGGCGCGGCTTACACTCTGCAAGAAATGCTCACAGTGAAGTCGGACGATGTGAACGGTCGGACCAAGATGTACAAAAACATCGTGGACGGCGATCACCGTATGGAGCCGGGCATGCCCGAGTCTTTCAACGTACTGATCAAAGAAATTCGTTCGCTCGGTATCGATATCGATCTGGAAACCGAATAACACGTGACGCGAATTGGGGGTAGGGCGGTATTGCCTGCTCCCTGCTCCGCCAGGAGGAAAGGCCTTGAAAGACCTATTGAATTTGCTGAAAAACCAGGGTCAAGTCGAAGAGTTCGACGCCATCCGCATTGGATTGGCATCGCCTGAGATGATCCGTTCGTGGTCGTTCGGTGAAGTTAAAAAGCCGGAAACCATCAACTACCGTACGTTCAAGCCTGAGCGTGACGGCCTGTTCTGCGCCAAGATCTTTGGCCCGGTCAAGGATTACGAGTGCTTGTGCGGTAAGTACAAGCGCTTGAAGCACCGCGGTGTAATCTGCGAGAAGTGTGGCGTTGAAGTCGCACTGGCAAAAGTTCGTCGCGAGCGTATGGCTCACATCGAACTGGCCTCGCCAGTTGCACACATCTGGTTCTTGAAATCGCTGCCGTCCCGTATCGGCTTGCTGATGGACATGACCCTGCGTGATATCGAACGCGTTCTCTATTTCGAGAGCTATGTCGTTATCGATCCAGGCATGACCACCCTTGAAAAAGGGCAGTTGCTCAACGACGAGCAGTATTTTGAAGCGCTCGAAGAGTTCGGCGATGACTTCGATGCCCGTATGGGTGCTGAAGCTGTCCGTGAACTGCTGCACGCTATCGATCTGGAGCACGAGATTGGCCGTCTGCGCGAAGAAATTCCGCAAACCAACTCCGAAACCAAAATCAAAAAGCTGTCCAAGCGCCTGAAGTTGATGGAAGCCTTCCAAGGTTCCGGCAACCTTCCTGAGTGGATGGTTCTGACCGTTCTGCCGGTTCTGCCGCCAGATCTGCGTCCTTTGGTTCCGCTTGATGGCGGTCGTTTCGCTACATCTGATCTTAACGATCTGTATCGTCGAGTAATCAACCGTAACAACCGCTTGAAGCGTCTGCTTGATCTGTCCGCTCCGGACATCATCGTGCGTAACGAAAAGCGTATGTTGCAGGAAGCGGTCGATGCACTGCTCGACAACGGTCGTCGCGGTCGCGCGATTACCGGTTCCAACAAGCGTCCTCTGAAATCCTTGGCTGACATGATCAAGGGTAAGCAGGGTCGTTTCCGTCAGAACTTGCTCGGCAAGCGTGTTGACTACTCGGGTCGTTCGGTAATTACCGTAGGCCCGACCCTGCGTCTGCACCAGTGCGGTCTGCCTAAGAAAATGGCTCTTGAGCTGTTTAAACCGTTCATTTTTGGCAAGTTGGAAATGCGTGGTCTCGCCACCACCATTAAAGCCGCCAAGAAAATGGTTGAGCGTGAATTGCCAGAAGTTTGGGACGTTCTCGCTGAAGTCATTCGCGAACACCCGGTGTTGCTCAACCGTGCACCAACTCTTCACCGTCTGGGTATCCAAGCGTTTGAACCGGTTCTGATCGAGGGTAAAGCTATCCAGCTTCACCCGTTGGTCTGCGCTGCGTACAACGCCGACTTCGACGGCGACCAGATGGCCGTTCACGTACCGTTGACGCTGGAAGCTCAGCTCGAAGCGCGTGCGCTGATGATGTCGACCAACAACATCCTGTCGCCAGCCAACGGTGAGCCGATCATCGTCCCGTCGCAGGACGTTGTATTGGGTCTGTACTACATGACTCGTGAAGCGATCAACGCCAAGGGCGAGGGCCGAGTGTTCGCGGATCTGCAGGAAGTTGACCGTGTATTCCGCGCCGGCGAAGCTGCGCTGCATGCCAAAGTCAAAGTCCGCATCCACGAAACGGTTAACGATCGTGACGGCGGTAGCGTCAAGAACACCCGTATCGTCGACACCACTGTCGGCCGTGCGCTGTTGTTCCAAGTGGTCCCGGCCGGCCTGTCGTATGACGTGGTCAACCAGCCGATGAAGAAAAAAGCGATCTCTAAACTGATCAACCAGTGCTATCGCGTGGTTGGTTTGAAAGAAACCGTAATTTTCGCTGACCAATTGATGTACACCGGTTTTGCTTATTCGACCATTTCGGGTGTCTCCATCGGCGTTAACGACTTCGTTATCCCTGATGAAAAAGCTCGCATCATCGAAGCTGCTACCGACGAAGTTAAAGAAATCGAAGCCCAGTACGCATCAGGCCTGGTAACCCAGGGCGAGAAGTACAACAAGGTAATCGACCTTTGGTCCAAGGCTAACGACGAAGTGTCGAAGGCGATGATGTCGAACCTCTCGAAAGAGCGCGTTATCGACCGTCACGGCGTCGAGGTTGACCAAGAGTCGTTCAACTCGATGTACATGATGGCTGACTCCGGCGCCCGGGGTTCGGCTGCACAGATTCGTCAGCTTGCAGGTATGCGTGGTTTGATGGCCAAGCCAGACGGCTCGATCATTGAAACGCCGATCACCGCGAACTTCCGTGAAGGTTTGAGCGTACTTCAGTACTTCATCTCTACTCACGGTGCTCGCAAGGGTTTGGCGGATACCGCGTTGAAAACTGCGAACTCCGGTTATCTGACTCGTCGTCTGGTGGACGTCGCACAGGATCTTGTTGTTACCGAGGTTGATTGCGGTACCGAACATGGTCTGCTGATGACGCCTCACATTGAAGGCGGTGACGTTGTTGAGCCATTGGGTGAGCGCGTATTGGGTCGAGTAATCGCCCGCGACGTATTCAAGCCGGGTACCGATGACATCATCGTTCCTGCTGGCACATTGGTTGACGAGAAATGGGTTGAGTTCATCGAGCTGAACAGCATCGATGAAGTGATCGTGCGTTCGCCGATCAGCTGCGAAACCCGTTTCGGTATTTGCGCCAAATGCTACGGCCGTGATTTGGCTCGCGGACATCAGGTCAACATCGGTGAAGCGGTCGGCGTTATTGCCGCTCAGTCTATCGGTGAGCCAGGTACGCAGCTGACCATGCGTACGTTCCACATCGGTGGTGCGGCAAGCCGGACCTCCGCTGCTGACAGCGTTCAGGTTAAGAATGGCGGTACCGTCCGTCTGCATAACCTGAAGCACGTTGAGCGGGTAGATGGTTGCCTGGTTGCGGTATCCCGTTCGGGTGAGCTGGCGATCGCTGATGACTACGGTCGTGAGCGCGAGCGTTACAAGCTGCCTTACGGTGCCGTGATTTCGGTTAAAGAGGGTGACAAGGTCGACGCTGGCGCTATCGTGGCCAAGTGGGATCCGCACACTCACCCAATCGTCACCGAGATGAAAGGTACCGTGACCTACGTGGGCATGGAAGAAGGCATCACGATCAAGCGTCAGACCGACGAATTGACCGGTATGACCAACATCGAAGTTCTCGACGCCAAAGACCGTCCTGCAGCCGGTAAAGATATCCGTCCTGCCGTTAAGATGGTGGGTGTGGATGGCAAGGACCTTCTGCTGCCGGGTACAGACGTACCGGCTCAGTACTTCCTACCAGCCAACGCCTTAGTCGGTGTAGCGGATGGTGTGCAGGTTGCGATCGGTGATGTTATCGCTCGTATCCCGCAAGAAACCTCGAAAACTCGCGACATCACGGGTGGTCTGCCCCGCGTAGCTGACTTGTTTGAAGCTCGTCGTCCGAAAGAAGCCTCGATCTTGGCTGAAGTCAGCGGCACCATCGCATTCGGTAAGGAGACCAAAGGCAAGCGCCGTTTGGTTATTACCCCGAATGACGGTAGCGATCCGTATGAGGAGCTCATTCCAAAGTGGCGTCACCTGAACGTCTTCGAAGGCGAGCAAGTGAACCGCGGCGAAGTTATCTCCGACGGTCCTAGCGATCCACACGACATCTTGCGTTTGCTGGGTGTGAGTGCGCTGGCTAAGTACATCGTTAACGAGATTCAGGACGTCTATCGTCTGCAGGGCGTGAAAATCAACGATAAGCACATCGAGACGATTCTTCGTCAGATGTTGCGTAAAGTTGAGATCGCTGAGTCTGGCGATTCCACGTTCATCAAAGGCGATCAGATGGAGTTGACGCACGTTCTGGTAGAGAATGAGCGTCTGAGCGCGGACGAGAAATTCGTTTCCAAGTTCACCCGTGTATTGCTGGGTATTACCAAGGCATCGCTGTCCACCGAGTCGTTTATCTCTGCGGCCTCCTTCCAGGAGACAACCCGCGTGCTAACCGAAGCGGCGGTGACTGGCAAGCGCGATTACCTGCGTGGTCTGAAAGAGAACGTGGTCGTGGGTCGTTTGATTCCGGCCGGTACTGGTCTGGCTTATCACAGCGAGCGTAAGCGTCGTCGTGAAGCAGACAAGCCGATGCGTGTTAGCGCGAGTGAAGTGGAAGCAGCACTGACCGAAGCGTTGAACTCCAGCGGTAATTGAGAGTAGAGCCCTGGCATTTTCGGCCTAAAGCTGCAGAGATATCTCTGCTGTCTTGATGGTCAGGGATGCTGGGGCTTTGTCTTGACTGGGGGCAAGATCCTCTTTAGACTCTTGTACCCCTAAATTTGGCGGGACTGATGTCCTGCCATCTTGCTTTTTCGTAAAGCAATAGCGTCGAAAGACAACAGTGGAGCTTAAGATGGCAACGATTAACCAGCTGGTACGTCAGCCGCGTAAGCGTATCGTCGAGAAATCCGACGTACCTGCGCTGCAGAACTGCCCGCAGCGTCGTGGCGTATGCACTCGCGTGTATACCACTACGCCGAAAAAACCTAACTCGGCATTGCGTAAAGTATGTCGTGTGCGCCTGACCAACGGTTTCGAGGTTTCCTCGTATATCGGTGGTGAAGGTCACAACCTTCAAGAACACAGTGTTGTATTGATTCGTGGCGGTCGCGTAAAAGACTTGCCAGGTGTCCGTTACCACACCGTTCGTGGCTCCCTGGATACTTCCGGTGTTAAAGGTCGTAACCAAGGTCGCTCGAAATACGGTACCAAGCGTCCGAAGAAGTAATTTGACGCTTAGTAGTAAATTGCAGATTTCTATTTTTCTGAGTCGATAAGAGTAAGGTCGGGCGCGCCTCGCAAGAGAGTAGTAGTCCCGAGCTAACCTGAAGACCGTTTGAGGGCTTATCCATGCCAAGAAGACGCGTAGCAGCCAAGCGCGATGTGCTTGACGATCCAAAATACGGCAGCCAGATCTTGGCCAAGTTCATGAACCACGTTATGGAAAGCGGCAAGAAAGCCGTTGCCGAACGTATCGTTTATGGCGCGCTGGAAAAAGTTAAAGAACGCAAGAACAGCGATCCCCTGGAAATCTTCGAGAAAGCTCTCGACGCCATCGCTCCGCTGGTCGAAGTGAAGTCGCGCCGTGTAGGCGGTGCTACCTACCAGGTTCCTGTTGAAGTTCGCCCGTCCCGTCGTAATGCTCTGGCAATGCGCTGGCTTGTAGACTTCGCGCGCAAGCGTGGCGAAAAGTCTATGGCACTGCGTTTGGCTGGTGAATTGATGGACGCTGCTGAAGGTAAAGGTGCTGCAGTTAAGAAGCGTGAAGACGTGCACCGTATGGCTGAAGCCAACAAGGCTTTCTCGCACTACCGCTTCTAATTTTAGCGTCACTAATTTTGCGAGGGCTTTATGGCTCGTACTACTCCGATTAACCGCTACCGTAACATTGGTATCGTTGCTCACGTGGATGCTGGTAAAACCACCACCACTGAGCGCGTCCTTTTTTACACCGGCGTAAACCATAAAATGGGCGAGGTGCATGACGGCGCCGCGACCATGGACTGGATGGTGCAGGAGCAGGAGCGTGGTATTACTATCACCTCCGCTGCGACCACGGCCTTCTGGGCCGGCTCTGCCAAGCAGTTCGACAAGTATCGTTTTAACATCATCGATACCCCGGGCCACGTTGACTTCACCATTGAAGTTGAGCGTTCGCTTCGCGTACTTGATGGCGCGGTAGTTGTGTTCTGTGGCACCTCGGGTGTTGAGCCTCAGTCGGAAACCGTATGGCGTCAAGCCAACAAGTACGGCGTTCCACGTCTTGTTTATGTAAACAAGATGGACCGTGCTGGTGCGAACTTCCTGCGTGTGGTTGAGCAGATCAAAAAGCGCCTGGGTCACACTCCGGTGCCGATCCAGTTGGCTATCGGTGCAGAAGACAACTTCCAGGGTCAGGTTGATCTGATCAACATGGAAGCGGTTTACTGGGATGATGCTGACAAAGGTGCCGCTCCTCGTCGCGAAGCAATTCCTGCGGACATGCTTGAACTCGCTGCTGAATGGCGCGACAACATGGTCCAGGCTGCTGCCGAAGCTTCTGAAGAGCTGATGGACAAGTACCTCAATGAGGAGCAGCTGACTATCGATGAGATCAAGGCTGCTCTGCGTCAGCGTACTATCGCTGGCGAGATCGTCCTTGCTGTCTGTGGCTCTTCTTTCAAGAACAAGGGTGTTCCTTTGGTTCTTGATGCTGTCATCGACTTCCTGCCGGCTCCAGCCGATATTCCAGCCATCAAGGGTTCCGATCCTGATGATGAAGAAGTCGCAATGGAGCGTCATGCAGACGATACAGAACCGTTCTCGGCTCTGGCTTTCAAAATTGCTACTGACCCATTCGTGGGTACTCTGACTTTCGTGCGCGTTTACTCGGGCGTGTTGAGCTCCGGCGACGGCGTGATCAACTCGGTCAAGGGCAAGAAAGAGCGTGTTGGTCGTATGGTGCAAATGCATGCGAACACCCGTGAAGAAATCAAGGAAGTGCGCGCTGGTGACATCGCGGCCTTGATTGGTATGAAGGACGTCACCACGGGTGACACCCTTTGTTCGGCTGATAAGCCGATCATTCTTGTTCGTATGGACTTCCCGGAACCGGTTATTTCGGTTGCCGTTGAGCCGAAGACCAAGGATGACCAGGAAAAAATGGGTATCGCTTTGGGCAAGCTTGCTCAGGAAGATCCATCTTTCCGCGTCAAAACTGATGAAGAGACTGGTCAAACGATCATCTCTGGCATGGGCGAGTTGCACCTGGACATTCTGGTAGATCGGATGCGCCGTGAGTTCAACGTCGAAGCCAACATCGGTAAGCCTCAGGTTTCCTACCGTGAGAAAATCACGAAGGCCTGTGAGATCGAAGGCAAGTTCGTGCGCCAGTCTGGCGGTCGTGGTCAGTTCGGCCACTGCTGGATCCGTTTTGCACCGGCTGACGAAGGTCAGGAAGGTCTGCAATTTGTGAACGAAGTAGTGGGTGGTGTGGTTCCTAAGGAATTCATCCCGGCTATCCAGAAGGGTATCGAAGAGCAGATGAAGAACGGCGTTGTTGCCGGCTATCCGCTCATCGGCCTGAAGGCTACTGTGTTCGATGGTTCTTACCATGACGTCGACTCAAACGAGATGGCGTTCAGGGTGGCTGCTTCCATGGCGACCAAGCAATTGGCTTCCAAGGGCGGTGGCGTTCTGCTTGAGCCAGTCATGGCAGTAGAAGTTGTGACGCCTGAAGACTATATGGGTGACGTGATGGGTGACCTGAACCGTCGTCGCGGCATGATCTTGGGAATGGAAGACACGGTTTCCGGCAAAGTGATTCGTGCCGAGGTTCCGTTGGGTGAGATGTTCGGTTATGCGACCGACGTTCGCTCGATGTCCCAGGGTCGCGCAAGCTACTCTATGGAATTCAAAAAATACGATGTAGCTCCGTCGCATATCGTCGAAGCTGTCACTAAAAAACAAGGCTGATTCAGCCCCTTTAGGCTAGGAGTTAATTGTCGTGGCTAAAGAAAAATTTGTACGTGATTTACCGCACGTAAACGTTGGCACCATCGGTCACGTTGACCATGGCAAAACCACGTTGACTGCTGCACTGACCCGTGTTTGCTCCGAAATCTTCGGTAGCGCCGTTGTTGCTTTCGATAAAATCGACAGTGCTCCGGAAGAGAAGGCTCGTGGTATCACCATCAATACCGCACACGTTGAGTACAACTCAAAGATTCGTCACTACGCTCACGTTGACTGCCCAGGTCACGCTGACTATGTGAAGAACATGATCACCGGTGCTGCGCAGATGGATGGCGCAATTCTGGTTTGTTCGGCTGCTGATGGTCCGATGCCGCAAACTCGTGAGCACATCCTGCTGTCCCGTCAGGTTGGCGTTCCGTACATCGTTGTCTTCCTGAACAAGGCTGACATGGTCGATGACGCTGAGCTGTTAGAGCTGGTTGAGATGGAAGTGCGCGATCTGCTGAGCACTTACGACTTCCCGGGCGACGACACTCCGATCATCATTGGCTCGGCGCTGATGGCGTTGAATGGTCAAGATGACAACGAGATGGGCACCACTGCTGTTCGTAAATTGGTTGAGACTCTGGATACTTACATCCCAGATCCAATCCGTGTTATCGACAAGCCGTTCCTGATGCCGATCGAAGACGTATTCTCGATCTCTGGTCGCGGTACTGTTGTGACTGGTCGTATCGAGCGCGGTATCGTTAAGATTCAAGATTCGCTGGAAATTGTTGGTCTGCGTGACACTGTTGTCACCACCTGCACTGGCGTTGAAATGTTCCGTAAGCTGCTCGACGAAGGCCGTGCAGGCGAAAACTGCGGCGTTCTGTTGCGCGGTACCAAGCGTGACGACGTAGAGCGTGGCCAGGTTCTGGTTAAGCCGGGTTCGGTTAAGCCGCACACTACGTTCGAAGCTGAAGTTTACATTCTGAGCAAAGAAGAAGGCGGTCGTCATACTCCTTTCTTCAAAGGCTACCGTCCGCAGTTCTACTTCCGTACAACTGACGTGACCGGTAACTGCGAATTGCCAGAAGGCGTTGAAATGGTTATGCCTGGCGACAACATCAAAATGGTTGTTACGCTGATCAAGACCATTGCGATGGAAGATGGCCTGCGTTTCGCTATCCGTGAAGGCGGTCGTACCGTCGGCGCTGGCGTCGTAGCCAAGATCATCGCGTAATCGATGATCTGTCGAAAAAGCCCCCGCTTGCGGGGGCTTTTTTATTGGGTTGACACTATGTGGGAGCGTCTATAGAATTGCGCCTCCTTTTAACGGGCGTATTGCGCTCGGTGGGAACAGCAGCTGGGAGTCTGAAATCCAATGCAAAATCAGCAAATCCGTATCAGGTTGAAGGCTTTTGACCATCGTCTGATCGACCAATCTACCCAGGAAATCGTGGAAACCGCGAAACGTACTGGTGCACAAGTGCGTGGTCCGATTCCACTCCCTACCCGTAAAGAGCGGTTCACTGTTCTGGTTTCTCCGCACGTCAACAAAGACGCGCGCGACCAGTATGAGATCCGCACTCACAAGCGCGTTCTGGACATCGTCCAGCCTACGGATAAAACCGTAGACGCACTTATGAAGCTAGACCTTGCGGCCGGTGTGGAAGTACAGATCAGCCTCGGCTAAGACTCGGTCTTAGTCGTGTAACGCTCTGAAATGGGCGGCCATAGCGGGTGAAAGCCCCGTACACTCATGAGGTTTACAACATGACTATTGGTGTAGTCGGTCGTAAATGCGGTATGACCCGTATTTTCACCGAAGAAGGTGTCTCCATTCCGGTTACGGTCATTGAGATCGAGCCGAATCGCGTCACCCAGTTTAAAACCGAAGAAACCGATGGCTATCGTGCAGTGCAAGTTACTGTCGGTGTGCGTCGTGCTTCGCGTGTGACTGCTGCTCAAGCAGGTCACTTCGCTAAAGCGAACGTTGCTGCTGGTCGCGGTGTTTGGGAGTTCCGTCTTGAAGAAGGCGACTACCAGGCTGGCGACGTAATCAATGCAGAAATCTTCGCCGCTGGGCAGATGGTCGATGTGACCGGTCAGTCCAAGGGTAAAGGTTTCCAGGGTACTATCAAACGCCATAATTTCCGTGGCCAAGACAATACTCACGGCAACTCCGTATCCCACCGCGTCCCAGGCTCTATCGGCCAGTGCCAGACTCCTGGTCGTGTATTCAAGGGCAAAAAAATGTCCGGTCATATGGGCGCTGAGCGCGTGACCGTGCAGTCCTTGGAGGTGGTGCGCGTGGACGCTGAACGCAATCTGTTGTTGGTCAAGGGTGCTGTTCCTGGCGCTACTGGCGGCAACCTGGTTGTACGTCCGGCAGCCAAGGCTCGCGGTTAAGGGGAAGCTGACATGCAATTAAATGTAAATGACGCTCA
This sequence comes from Pseudomonas sp. AB6, assembly GCF_034314105.1. Lineage (NCBI taxonomy): Bacteria > Pseudomonadati > Pseudomonadota > Gammaproteobacteria > Pseudomonadales > Pseudomonadaceae > Pseudomonas > Pseudomonas sp. AB6. The sequence continues at coordinate 3,494,549 of NZ_JAVIWJ010000001.1, read as the reverse complement.
AGCGATCGAAGTTTCCGAACTGACATTTGGCGGCGAGTTCAACGAAACACTGGTACACCAAGCAGTCGTGGCCTACATGGCCGGCGGCCGTCAGGGTAGCAAGGCGCAGAAGACCCGTTCCGACGTTTCTGGTGGCGGTAAGCGCCCTTGGCGTCAGAAAGGTACTGGCCGTGCTCGTGCCGGTACTATTCGTAGCCCAATCTGGCGTGGCGGTGGTACTACTTTCGCAGCTCGTCCACAAGACCACTCTCAGAAGCTTAACAAGAAGATGTATCGCGCAGCATTGCGCTCCATCCTTGCCGAGCTGGTTCGTACTGACCGTCTGGTCGTGGTTCAGGACTTCGTTGTTGAAGCACCGAAAACCAAGGATCTGCTGAACAAGCTGAATGGCATGGGTCTGACCGATGTTCTGATCGTGTCCGATGCTGTTGACCAGAATCTGTACCTGGCTGCTCGCAACCTTCCGCACGTAGATGTACGTGACGTCCAAGGTTCCGACCCAGTTAGTCTGATCGCATACGACAAAGTGTTGATCACTGTGTCGGCCGTGAAGAAATTCGAGGAGCTGCTGGGATGAACCAGGAACGCGTATTTAAAGTTCTACTTGGCCCGCACGTTTCCGAGAAGGCCACGGTTCTGGCTGACAAGAAAGGCCAGTTTGTTTTCAAGGTTGCAACTGACGCAACCAAGCTGGAAATCAAGAAGGCCGTCGAAAGCCTGTTCAGCGTGAAAGTGGAGCGCGTTACTACCCTGAATGTTCTGGGTAAGAGCAAGCGCACGGCTCGCGGTCTGGGCAAGCGTAATGACTGGAAGAAGGCAGTTATCTCCCTTCAACCGGGCCAAGATCTCGATTTCAGCAGCAGTGCTGAGTAAGGAAGGGGTGCATCATGGCAATCGTTAAATGCAAACCGACTTCCCCTGGCCGCCGTTTCGTGGTCAAGGTGGTCAATCAGGAGCTGCATAAAGGCGCTCCTCACGCACCGCTGCTCGAGAAGAAATCGAAGACTGGTGGTCGTAACAACAATGGCCGTATTACCACGCGTCACATTGGTGGTGGTCATAAGCAGCATTATCGTCTGGTCGATTTCCGTCGCAACGACAAAGATGGCATCAGTGCCACTGTTGAGCGAATTGAATACGATCCAAACCGTACTGCTCACATCGCACTGCTGTTGTACGCAGACGGCGAGCGCCGCTACATCATCGCCCCTAAAGGCGTTAGTGCTGGCGACCAGCTGATCGCAGGTGCTTTGGCACCGATCAAGCCGGGCAACGCTCTTCAACTGCGTAACATTCCAGTTGGTAGCACCGTACACGGCATCGAGTTGAAGCCGGGTAAAGGCGCGCAAATCGCACGTTCCGCTGGTGCTTCGGCTCAGCTGGTAGCGCGTGATGGTGTCTACGTGACCCTGCGTCTTCGCTCTGGTGAAATGCGTAAAGTATTGGCTGAATGCCGTGCAACGCTTGGCGAAGTCTCGAACTCCGAGCATAGCCTGCGTTCATTAGGTAAAGCTGGTGCCAAACGCTGGCGTGGCGTTCGCCCAACCGTTCGTGGTGTTGCCATGAACCCGGTTGACCACCCACATGGTGGTGGTGAAGGTCGTACCTCTGGTGGTCGTCATCCGGTATCGCCGTGGGGCTTCCCGACTAAGGGCGCGAAGACTCGTGGTAATAAGCGTACCGACAAAATGATCGTCCGTCGTCGCAAGTAAATAGAGGGATACGACAGTGCCACGTTCTCTGAAAAAAGGTCCTTTTATTGATCTTCACCTACTGAAGAAGATCGAAGTGGCGGCGGAAAAGAACGATCGCAAACCAGTTAAGACCTGGTCGCGCCGTTCTATGATCCTGCCGCAAATGGTCGGTTTGACCATTGCTGTGCATAACGGTCGTCAACATGTCCCAGTTCTTGTGAACGAAGACATGGTCGGCCATAAACTAGGCGAGTTTGCCGGTACCCGCACATATCGTGGGCACGTGGCAGACAAGAAAGCCAAGCGTTAAGGGGTAAGGAACGATGGAAGTAGCCGCTAAGTTGTCGGGCGCTCGAATCTCCGCCCAGAAAGCCCGCTTGGTCGCCGACCAGATCCGCGGGAAGAAGGTGGGCGAAGCGCTCAACCTGTTGGCTTTCAGCAGTAAGAAAGCCGCCGAGATCCTGAAAAAAGTGCTGGAGTCGGCTGTAGCCAACGCCGAGCATAACGAAGGCGCAGACGTTGATGACCTTAAGGTTTCCACCGTTTTCGTCAACGAAGGGCGTTCGCTGAAGCGCATCATGCCGCGTGCCAAAGGCCGCGCTGATCGCATCGTCAAGCGGTCTTGCCATATCACTGTCAAGGTTGCTGACAAGTAACGGAGTCGAAGAGATGGGTCAGAAAGTACATCCCATTGGCATTCGCCTGGGAATCGTCAAGGAGCACACCTCCGTCTGGTACGCAGACGGTCGGACTTATGCGGACTATTTGTTCGCTGATCTGAAGGTGCGCGAGTATCTCCAAGACAAATTAAAAAGCGCGTCCGTAAGCCGTATCGATATCCATCGTCCGGCTCAGACTGCACGTATCACCATCCACACCGCTCGTCCTGGCATTGTGATCGGGAAGAAAGGTGAAGATGTTGAGAAACTGCGTCAGGACCTGACCAAGCAAATGGGTGTGCCTGTGCACATCAATATCGAAGAGATCCGTAAGCCGGAACTGGACGGTATGTTGGTTGCGCAGAGCGTAGCTCAGCAGCTGGAGCGCCGTGTAATGTTCCGCCGCGCTATGAAGCGCGCTGTTCAGAACGCCATGCGCATTGGTGCCAAAGGCATCAAAATCCAAGTGAGCGGTCGTCTCGGCGGTGCTGAAATCGCACGTACTGAATGGTATCGCGAGGGTCGTGTTCCATTGCACACCTTGCGTGCCGATATCGACTATGCCAACTACGAAGCTCACACCACTTATGGTGTGATCGGTGTAAAGGTTTGGATCTTTAAAGGCGAAGTAATTGGTGGTCGCCAAGAAGAGCTGAAACCACAAGCACCAGCGCCTCGTAAAAAAGCTGCTAAGTAAGGGGTACGCCAAATGTTGCAACCAAAGCGTACGAAGTTCCGCAAGCAGATGACAGGCCACAACCGTGGCTTGGCACAGCGCGGTAGCAAAGTCAGCTTCGGCGAATATGCGCTGAAGTCTGTTGCTCGTGGTCGTCTTACCGCCCGTCAGATTGAGTCAGCGCGTCGTGCACTGACCCGTCACGTTAAACGTGGCGGCAAAATCTGGATCCGTGTATTCCCGGACAAGCCCGTCACCAAAAAGCCACTCGAAGTTCGAATGGGTAAAGGTAAGGGTAACGTGGAATACTGGGTTGCCCAGATTCAGCCAGGCAAAGTCCTGTATGAAATCGAGGGTGTTTCTGAAGAGCTGGCGCGTGAGGCTTTCGCCCTGGCTGCTGCAAAGCTGCCACTCGCCACCTCCTTTGTTAAACGGACGGTGATGTGATGAAAGCGAATGAACTTCGTGAAAAATCAGCACAGCAGCTGAACGAGCAACTGCTCGGCCTGCTGCGTGACCAGTTCAATCTGCGTATGCAGAAAGCAACTGGCCAGTTGGGGCAGTCTCATCTGCTCTCGCGAGTTAAGCGTGACATTGCTCGCGTGAAGACTGTGCTCAACCAGCAGGCAGGTAAGTGATCATGGCTGAAGCCGAAAAGACCGTCCGTACGCTGACTGGCCGTGTTGTCAGCGACAAAATGGACAAGACAATCACCGTTCTGATCGAGCGTCGCGTAAAGCACCCGATCTACGGTAAATACGTTAAGCGTTCGACGAAGCTGCATGCGCATGACGAAACTAATCAGAGCCACATCGGTGACAAAGTCACTATTCGTGAAACTCGTCCAGTTGCCAAGACCAAGTCTTGGGCGCTGGTTGAGATTCTCGAACGCGCTGTGGAAGTCTAAGGACTAGGGGTCGGAGAAATTATATGATTCAGACTCAATCCATGCTCGATGTGGCTGATAACAGCGGCGCACGCCGCGTTATGTGCATCAAGGTTCTGGGTGGCTCCCACCGTCGTTATGCTGGCATCGGTGACATCATCAAAGTAACCGTGAAGGAAGCAATTCCTCGCGGCAAAGTGAAAAAAGGCCAAGTGATGACTGCTGTAGTAGTCCGCACTCGCCATGGTGTTCGTCGCGCAGACGGCTCCATTATCCGCTTTGATGGCAACGCTGCTGTTCTGTTGAACAACAAGCAAGAGCCGATCGGCACCCGTATCTTTGGGCCAGTGACGCGCGAACTTCGGACTGAAAAGTTCATGAAGATCGTCTCCCTCGCCCCAGAAGTGCTGTAAGGAGATCCGACATGCAAAAGATTCGTCGTGACGACGAGATCATCGTGATCGCCGGCAAAGACAAAGGTAAGCGCGGTAAGGTGCTTAAGGTTCTCGTTGATGACCGTCTGGTCGTTGGTGGGATCAACCTGGTAAAGCGTCATACCAAGCCAAACCCTGCGTCGGGCGTACAAGGCGGTATCGTCGAAAAAGAAGCGCCATTGCACGCTTCTAACGTCGCCATTTTCAACGGCGCAACCAACAAGGCAGATCGCGTTGGTTTCAAAGTTGAAGAAGGCAAGAAAATTCGTGTCTTCAAGTCGACCCAAAAAGCGGTTGATGCTTGAACACTGCTAGGTAGAAGACCATGGCACGACTAAAAGAGATTTACCGGAAGGAAATCGCTCCGAAGCTCAAAGAAGAACTTGAGCTTTCGAACGTGATGGAAGTTCCGCGCGTTACAAAGATCACCTTGAACATGGGTCTGGGTGAGGCGGTCGGTGACAAAAAAGTCATCGAGCACGCTGTTGCAGACCTTGAAAAGATCACGGGTCAGAAGTGCGTTGTTACTTACGCTCGGAAATCCATCGCGGGCTTCAAGGTTCGTGAAGGCTGGCCGATCGGCGTTAAAGTCACTTTGCGTCGCGATCGTATGTATGAATTTCTGGATCGTCTGCTGTCGATCTCCCTGCCTCGGGTTCGCGACTTTCGCGGCCTGAATGCCAAGTCCTTCGATGGTCGTGGTAATTACAGCATGGGTGTAAAAGAGCAGATTATTTTCCCGGAAATCGATTACGACAAGATCGATGCTCTTCGCGGTCTGGACATTACCCTGACCACCACTGCTCGGACGGATGATGAAGGTCGCGCATTGCTGCGTGCTTTCAAGTTCCCGTTCCGCAACTGATTGGAGTAGGACAATGGCCAAGATGAGCATGAAGAACCGCGAGCTGAAGCGTCAGCTCACGGTTGCCAAGTACGCCAAGGCGCGTGCAGCGTTGAAAGTTATCATCGTGGATCTGAACGCAAGTCCAGAAGCACGCTGGGAAGCTCAAGTAGCTCTGCAAAAGCAGCCCCGTGACGCAAGCGCTTCGCGCATGCGTAACCGCTGCCGCATCACTGGTCGTCCACACGGCGTCTATCGCAAGTTCGGTCTCGGCCGTAACAAGCTGCGTGAAGCAGCTATGCGTGGTGACGTTCCGGGTCTGGTTAAAGCCAGCTGGTAAAGCGTTAATCTCGTTTTGCGTCGGTCGATCTTGCATAAGATCGACCCGCGTGAAGCAAGAATTTGAATCAGGCCCCTTTTGGGGCTTGATTCATTTTCGGGGTGTGTCTAGAATGATCGGCTCGCCTGAGCCCGTGCGTTCAATTGCCCGGAGTTTCTCGGCGACAAGCTGTAGCCGTAAGGCTTATTTTTATGTAATAGGAGCGTCTAGCCCATGAGTATGCAGGACCCGTTAGCGGACATGCTAACTCGTATCCGTAATGCCCAGATGGCTGAAAAGCCCGTCGTAAGCATGCCATCTTCCACGTTGAAGGTTGCTGTTGCCAAAGTCCTGAAGGACGAAGGTTACATTGCGGGTTATCAGATCAGCAGCGAAATCAAACCGTTGCTGTCCATCGAGCTGAAATACTTCGAAGGCCGTCCAGTCATCGAAGAAGTGAAGCGCGTTAGCCGTCCAGGCCTGCGTCAGTACAAGTCCGTCGATGATCTGCCTAAAGTTCGTGGCGGTCTCGGTGTGTCTATCGTCTCCACCAATAAAGGTGTGATGACGGATCGTGCTGCGCGCGCTGCCGGTGTCGGCGGCGAAGTTCTTTGCACAGTGTTCTAAGGGGGGATAAGCATGTCACGCGTAGCTAAGAACCCCGTAAAGTTGCCAGCAGGCGTCGAAGTTAAGCTCGTCGGCCAGCAGCTTTCGGTGAAGGGTGCCAAGGGCACTCTAGATCTGAACATCCATTCGTCCGTTGAGATTGTTGAAGAAGCTGGTGAGCTGCGTTTCGCTGCTCGCAATGGCGATCAACAAACTCGCGCAATGGCCGGCACCACTCGTGCACTGGTTAACAACATGGTCCAGGGCGTAAGCCAAGGCTTCGAGCGTAAGCTCCAGCTGGTCGGTGTTGGTTATAAAGCGCAAGCAAAAGACAAAGTGCTGTCTCTGGCACTTGGCTTTTCGCACCCGGTGGAATACGACCTGCCGAACGGCATCACCGCTGAGACTCCCAACCAGACCGATATCTTCATCCGAGGTATCGACAAGCAGTTGGTTGGTCAAGTGGCCGCTGAGATCCGCGACTTCCGCCGTCCTGAGCCATACAAAGGCAAAGGTGTGCGTTACGCGGACGAAGTCGTCCGCCGTAAAGAAGCCAAGAAGAAGTAGGGCATAGCAAATGACCGTCAAAAAAGTTACCCGACTGCGTCGCGCTCGCAAAGCACGCTTGAAAATGCACGAATTAGAAGTCGTGCGTCTCTGCGTGTACCGCTCTTCGCAGCACATTTATGCCCAGGTCATTTCGGCCGACGGCAGCAAAGTCTTGGCGAGCGCCTCGACTTTGGACAAAGACCTGCGTGATGGAGCCACTGGCAACATCGACGCGGCCACTAAGGTTGGCCAGCTGGTCGCTGCGCGTGCGAAAGCCGTCGGCGTTTCACAAGTGGCTTTCGACCGTTCTGGCTTCAAGTACCACGGCCGCGTGAAAGCGCTGGCTGATGCTGCTCGTGAAGGCGGACTGGAGTTCTAAGTTATGTCAAATAACGACCAAAAGCGCGACGAAGGCTACATCGAGAAGTTGGTTCAAGTGAACCGCGTTGCTAAGACTGTAAAAGGCGGCCGTATCTTCACATTTACCGCGTTGACCGTGGTTGGTGATGGTAAAGGGCGTGTTGGTTTCGGTCGCGGCAAGTCACGTGAAGTGCCTGCTGCGATTCAGAAAGCAATGGAAGCTGCTCGCCGTAACATGATCCAAGTAGACCTGAACGGCACTACTCTGCAGTACGCAATGAAGTCTGCCCATGGCGCTTCGAAGGTGTACATGCAGCCTGCTTCTGAAGGTACCGGCATCATCGCTGGCGGCGCTATGCGCGCAGTGTTGGAAGTTGCTGGTGTTCAGAACGTGCTCGCCAAGTGCTATGGCTCGACTAACCCGGTAAACGTGGTTCACGCTACGTTCAAAGGGTTGAAAGCTATGCAATCTCCTGAATCTATTGCTGCCAAGCGCGGTAAAAGTGTCAAGGAGATCTTCTGATCATGGCTACCGTTAAAGTAACGTTGATCAAAAGCATGACCGGACGCATCCCTAACCACAAATTGTGTATTAAGGGTTTGGGTCTGCGTCGCATCGGTCACACTGTAGAAGTGCTTGATACTCCTGAGAATCGCGGGATGATCAACAAGGCTTACTACATGCTGCGAGTCGAGGGTTAATCGATGAAACTCAATGATCTGAGTCCAGCGCCGGGTTCCCGTCGCGAAAAGCATCGTCCGGGCCGTGGTATCGGTAGTGGTTTGGGTAAGACGGGTGGCCGCGGCCACAAAGGTCAATCCTCCCGCTCCGGTGGCACTATCGCTCCGGGCTTTGAAGGCGGCCAACAACCGTTGCATCGTCGTCTGCCGAAGTTCGGTTTCGTTTCCCTTAAGGCAATGGACCGCGCAGAAGTGCGTTTGTCCGAACTGTCTAAAGTTGAAGGCGACATCGTCACTGTGCAGTCCCTGAAGGATGCCAACGTGATTAACCAAAACGTACAGCGTGTGAAAATCATGTTGTCCGGTGAAGTTACTCGCGCTGTCACCATCAAAGGTATCGCAGCCACCAAAGGTGCGCGTGCGGCTATCGAAGCAGCTGGCGGCAAGTTCGAGGAATAAATGGCTAAGCAAGGTGCTCTCTCAGCGCTCAGCAAAGGCGGGTTATCCGAGCTCTGGGCTCGACTGCGTTTTCTTCTGTTGGCGATTATCGTCTATCGGATAGGCGCACACATCCCAGTTCCTGGTATCAACCCGGACCGGTTGGCGGACCTGTTTCGACAGAATGAGGGGACCATTCTTAGCTTGTTCAACATGTTTTCCGGCGGCGCGCTGGAACGGATGAGCATCTTTGCGCTGGGGATCATGCCGTACATTTCGGCATCGATCATCATGCAGTTGATGACCGCCGTCAGTCCGCAGTTGGAGCAGTTGAAGAAGGAAGGTGAGGCTGGTCGTCGTAAGATCAGTCAATACACCCGCTATGGCACCGTCGTTCTCGCTCTTGTTCAGGCAATCGGTATGTCCGTTGGCTTGGCGGGGCAGGGTGTAGCGTTTACTGGTGACTTTGGCTTCCATTTCGTTGCGGTGTCCACGTTTGTGGCTGGTGCAATGTTCATGATGTGGCTGGGTGAGCAGATTACTGAGCGCGGTGTTGGTAACGGTATCTCGATGTTGATTTTTTCGGGTATCGTCGCCGGTCTTCCGAGAGCGATAGGGCAGTCTTTCGAGTCTGCGCGTCAGGGCGATATCAATATCTTCGCCTTGGTTGCCATCGGTTTGCTGGCAGTAGCGATCATCGGTTTTGTGGTGTTCATTGAGCGTGGTCAGCGTCGTATTGCTGTTCACTACGCTAAGCGTCAGCAGGGCCGCAAGGTTTTTGCTGCGCAGACGAGCCACTTGCCGCTGAAAGTGAACATGGCTGGTGTAATTCCGGCCATTTTTGCGAGCAGCATTTTGCTGTTCCCGGCTTCGTTAGGTGCCTGGTTTGGTCAGTCCGAAGGTATGGGCTGGTTGCAGGACATCTCGCAGTCGATCGCTCCTGGTCAGCCGTTGAATATTCTGCTGTTTAGTGCAGGGATTATTTTCTTCTGCTTCTTCTATACGGCGTTGATGTTCAATCCGAAAGACGTAGCGGAAAACCTGAAGAAGTCCGGTGCCTTTATTCCGGGCATTCGTCCAGGTGAGCAGTCGGCGCGCTACATTGACGGCGTTTTGACTCGCTTAACCATGTTCGGTGCTCTTTATATGACGGCCGTGTGTCTGCTTCCCCAGTTTTTGGTGGTGGCGGCAAACGTACCGTTCTACCTTGGCGGGACTTCGTTGCTGATCGTCGTAGTGGTTGTGATGGACTTCATGTCCCAAGTACAATCGCACCTCGTTTCGCACCAGTACGAATCCCTGATGAAGAAAGCCAACCTGAAGGGCTACGGTAGCGGCATGCTGCGCTGAAGCACCCATAAGGTTTAGGAGTTGGTCATGAAAGTTCGTGCATCGGTTAAAAAGCTGTGCCGTAACTGCAAGATTATTCGCCGCGAAGGTGTGGTTCGAGTAATTTGCAGCGCGGAACCACGTCATAAGCAGCGCCAAGGCTGATTGTGATTTGTGCTAAAAGCCCAGTAGCTAGTGCGCTGCTGGGTTGATTATTTGTTATTACAGCGATATTATCTCGCGCCCTATTTCTTGGCTTCCGGGGCGTAGGTAGCTGTCAATTGGAGTCCCACTGAATGGCCCGTATTGCAGGCGTTAACATTCCAGATAACAAGCATACTGTTATCTCGTTGACCTACATCTATGGTGTTGGTCGCACCACTGCACAGAAAATTTGTGCAACTACTGGGGTAAACCCAGCGGTAAAAATCAAAGATCTGAGCGACGAGCAGATTGAACAGCTGCGTGGCGAAGTGGCGAAGTTCACCACTGAAGGTGACCTTCGTCGCGAAATCAACATGAAAATCAAGCGCTTGATGGATTTGGGCTGCTATCGCGGTCTGCGCCATCGTCGTGGTCTTCCAGTGCGCGGTCAGCGTACCAAGACCAACGCGCGTACTCGCAAAGGTCCGCGTAAGCCGATCCGCAAGTAATCGCACCAGCGAATCGACAGGAATTTAGTCATGGCAAAACCTGCTGCTCGTCCTCGTAAAAAAGTTAAAAAGACAGTGGTTGATGGCATCGCCCACATCCACGCGTCGTTTAACAACACAATCGTCACCATCACCGACCGTCAAGGTAATGCGCTTTCTTGGGCTACCTCCGGTGGCTCGGGTTTCCGCGGTTCACGCAAGTCCACTCCGTTCGCTGCTCAAGTAGCTGCTGAACGTGCTGGCCAAGCTGCGCTGGAATACGGCTTGAAGAACCTCGACGTTAACGTCAAGGGTCCAGGTCCAGGTCGTGAGTCTGCTGTCCGTGCTTTGAACGGCTGTGGCTATAAGATCGCCAGCATCACCGACGTGACGCCAATCCCGCACAACGGGTGCCGTCCGCCGAAGAAGCGCCGCGTGTAATCCAGGAGACTGTAAAAAATGGCTCGTTACATTGGTCCAAAATGCAAGCTTGCACGTCGTGAAGGCACCGATCTCTTCTTGAAGAGCGGCGTCCGCGCTATCGAATCCAAGTGCAACATCGAAGCAGCTCCTGGTATCCACGGCCAACGCCGCGGTCGCCAGTCCGATTACGGCACCCAACTGCGTGAAAAGCAGAAGGTCCGTCGTATTTACGGCGTTCTCGAACGTCAATTCAGCGGTTATTACAAAGAAGCAGCCGGCAAGAAAGGCGCTACTGGTGAGAATCTGCTGCAATTGCTCGAATGCCGTTTGGACAACGTTGTATACCGTATGGGCTTTGGTTCGACTCGTGCCGAATCTCGTCAGTTGGTATCGCACAAGTCGGTCAGCATTAACGGCAAAACCGTTAACGTTCCGTCATACCAGGTTCGTCCTGGTGACGTGGTCGCTATTCGCGAGAAAGCAAAGAACCAACTGCGTATTGTCCAAGCTCTCGATCTGTGTGCCCAGCGTGGCCGCGTAGAATGGGTAGAAGTAGACACTGAGAAAAAATCTGGCGTCTTCAAAAACGTTCCAGCTCGCAGTGATCTGTCCGCCGACATCAACGAAAGCCTGATCGTCGAGCTCTACTCCAAGTAAGGGCTAGAAAATAGGTGCATCCATGCAGATTTCGGTAAATGAGTTCCTGACACCCCGTCACATTGACGTGCAGGTTGTCAGTCCAACCCGCGCTAAAATCACACTCGAGCCTCTCGAGCGTGGTTTCGGCCATACCCTGGGCAATGCGCTGCGTCGCATCCTGTTGTCCTCAATGCCCGGCTGTGCAGTAGTCGAGGCCGAGATTGACGGTGTACTCCATGAGTACAGCGCCATCGAAGGTGTACAGGAAGATGTCATTGAAATCCTGTTAAACCTTAAAGGTCTGGCTATCAAGCTGCACGGTCGTGACGAAGTTACGCTGACCTTGTCGAAGAAGGGTTCGGGGGTGGTTACCGCTGCCGATATTCAGCTGGATCATGATGTCGAGATCGTTAATCCCGATCACGTAATCGCTAACCTGGCGTCTAACGGCGCCTTGAACATGAAGCTCACCGTAGCTCGTGGTCGTGGTTATGAACCGGCTGATTCGCGTCAGAGCGATGAAGACGAAAGCCGCAGCATTGGTCGCTTGCAAGTTGACTCTTCATTTAGCCCGGTTCGCCGTATCGCATACGTGGTGGAAAACGCCCGTGTCGAGCAGCGTACTAACCTGGACAAGTTGGTTATTGATCTGGAAACCAACGGTACGTTGGATCCTGAAGAGGCTATTCGCCGCGCTGCAACCATTCTGCAACAGCAGTTGGCTGCGTTCGTCGATCTCAAAGGTGATAGTGAGCCAGTGGTTATCGAACAGGAAGACGAGATCGATCCGATCCTGCTTCGTCCGGTTGACGATCTGGAACTGACTGTACGTTCGGCCAACTGCCTTAAGGCGGAGAACATTTACTACATTGGTGACCTGATTCAGCGCACCGAAGTAGAACTGTTGAAGACTCCGAACCTGGGCAAGAAATCCTTGACGGAAATCAAGGACGTTCTGGCCTCCCGCGGTCTGTCCCTCGGCATGCGCCTCGACAACTGGCCGCCTGCAAGTCTTAAGAAGGACGACAAGGCGACTGCCTGATCGTCGTAATCACCGAACGTCATGTTTGGTAAGGAATGAATCATGCGTCATCGTAAAAGTGGACGTCATCTGAGCCGTACTAGCTCTCACCGTAAGGCCATGTTTCAAAACATGGCGGTGTCGCTGTTCGAGCACGAGCTGATCAAAACTACACTGCCAAAAGCCAAGGAACTGCGTCGCGTTGCTGAGCCGCTGATAACCTTGGCTAAGATCGACAGTCTGGCTAACCGCCGTCTGGCATTCGACCGTACTCGTTCGAAAGCCATTGTTGGTAAGCTGTTCAACGATCTGGGCAAGCGCTATGCAACCCGTGAGGGTGGCTACTTGCGCATCCTCAAGTGCGGCTTCCGCACTGGCGACAACGCGCCTATGGCGTACGTCGAACTGGTTGATCGTCCTGTTGGTGGCGTTGTAGAAGCTGCTGAATAAGACGTTAGTCTGATCAAAGAACCGGGCCTAGTGCCCGGTTTTTTGTTATCTATAAATTATAAAATTCTATCGATCCTCACAATTTAATGAATTTGCTGGTGTAATCTTTTTGTCGAATACTTCGTTCCATGCCGATTAGCCGGCAAGATACGTTCGCCAGAGGAAGACTTTGCATGAGTCAGAATAAAACGCTTACAACCGCCAGCGGCGCCCCTGTTGCCGACAATCAGAATTCCCGATCCGCTGGCCCCCGTGGCCCGCTGTTGCTTGATGACTTCCATCTGATCGAAAAGCTTGCCCACTTCAACCGCGAAAACATTCCCGAGCGCCGTGTCCACGCTAAGGGTTCAGGTGCCCACGGTACCTTCACGGTAAGTCGCGACATCACTCAATACACCAGCGCCAAACTGTTCGATACCGTAGGTAAGCAAACCCCAATCTTCATCCGCTTCTCTACCGTAGGCGGCGAACGCGGATCGGCCGACACCGAGCGCGACCCACGTGGTTTTTCGGTCAAGTTCTACACAGAAGAAGGCAACTGGGACATCGTTGGTAACAACACTCCGGTGTTCTTCATTCGTGATCCGATCAAATTCCCTGATTTCATTCACACTCAAAAACGCCAACCCCAAACCAACCTGAAAAGCGGTCAAATGGTGTGGGACTTCTGGTCGCATTCGCCTGAAGCTTTGCATCAGGTCACTATCCTGTTCTCGGATCGCGGAATTCCAGACGGCTATCGCTTCATGCACGGCTTCGGCAGCCACACTTACAGTCTGGTCAGAGCGAACGGTGAACGTCATTGGGTCAAATGGCACTACAAGACAATGCAGGGCATCAAAAACCTTGCTCCGAAGGATGCCGCACGTTTGGCGGGTACGGATCCGGATTACGCTCAGCGTGATCTGTTCTCTGCAATTGAGCGAGGCGACTTCCCCAAGTGGCAGGTCTGCGTACAGATCATGACCGAGGCTCAAGCAGTCGCTCATCATGAGAATCCTTTCGACGTCACCAAGACGTGGTCGCAGAAAGAATATCCGCTGATTGAAGTCGGCGAGCTGGAGCTGAACCGTAATCCGGCGAACTACTTCGCAGAGGTTGAACAAGTAGCATTCGGTCCAAGCAACATGGTTCCTGGCGTTGGTCTCTCACCAGACCGCATGCTGCAAGGCCGGGTCTTCGCTTACGCCGATGCGCATCGCTATCGCATTGGCACTAACCATCAACAACTGCCGATCAATGCGCCGAAAAGCCCGGTTCATAGCTATCAGCGTGACGGCGCCATGCGGTTTGGAAACAATGGCAGCGGCACACCGAACTACGAGCCCAACAGCTATGCGGACGCTCCAAAACAAGCGCCGGCCTACGCTGAACCGGCGCTGGCGTTAAGCGGTGTTGCTGCGCGTCACGATCATCGGGAAGACACCGATTACTACAGTCATGCAGGCGCACTCTTCAACTTGATGAGTGCCGAGCAGAAGGCTCTATTGATTGAGAACATTGCCGGATCAATGGCAGGTGTAACCAGCGATGTCGTGCAGCGTCAACTGCAGTATTTCTTCAAGGCTGATCCAGCGTATGGCGAAGGACTTGCCAAAGCGTTAGGTGTACAACTCGGCTGAATCTAAGTGATAACAAGAACCGCCCATGTCAGGGCGGTTTTTTCTATCCAGTGTTCCACTTTCGCAGCTTTTCCAATTCAACATGTTTTCAGAAGTGACCTTACCTTCAGCTTGGTCCAAACTGGCAGCTTTAAGCAGGAGATTTAGGGCGATGCAAGGTCACCCAGTAGTAATCGATTACCTCAAAACGTTGCTTACAGGCGAACTGGCGGCCCGTGATCAATATTTTATCCATTCCCGGATGTACGAAGACTGGGGCCTCAGTAAGCTCTACGAACGTATGAGCCATGAAATGCAGGAAGAAACGGAGCATGCCGATGCGTTGATGCGCCGGATTCTGATGCTAGAAGGTACGCCGCGCATGCGTGCCGATGATCTAGATATCGGTACCACGGTCCCTGAGATGCTCGCCAGCGACTTACGGTTGGAATACAAGGTCCGTGCCGCGCTTTGCCAAGGTATCGCCCTCTGTGAGCTGCACAAGGACTACGTTTCCCGCGACATTCTTCGTGTTCAGTTGGCCGATACCGAAGAGGATCACACCTATTGGCTGGAGCAGCAGTTAGGTCTGATTAAATCAATCGGATTGGAGAACTACCTGCAATCGCAGTTCTGATTCACTGCCACAATAAAACGCCCCTGCCGCAGCGATGCGACAGGGGCGTTTTTTATGCACTATCAAACTAGATCGCTGTGGCCTTATCCCGTATCAGTAGCGGCTTAAGGTAGTGACCGGTATAGGACTGTTCCATCTCAGCCACTTCTTCCGGCGTGCCACAGGCGATGATTTGGCCGCCTTTGGAACCGCCTTCAGGCCCAAGGTCAACGAGCCAGTCGGCTGTTTTGATCACGTCCAGGTTGTGCTCGATCACCACCACGGTATTGCCGTGATCGCGCAAGCGATGCAGTACGTCGAGCAACTGCTGAATATCTGCGAAGTGCAGGCCGGTAGTCGGCTCGTCGAGGATATAAAGAGTTTTGCCGGTATCGCGCTTGGACAGCTCACGAGACAGCTTGACCCGTTGCGCTTCACCACCGGACAGCGTGGTCGCAGATTGTCCTAGCTTGATGTATGAAAGCCCCACGTCCATCAACGTCTGAAGTTTGCGTGCTAACGCTGGCACCGCATCGAAGAACACGCGCGCTTCTTCGATGGTCATTTCCAAGACTTCGTGGATGCTCTTGCTCTTGTATTTGATCTCCAACGTTTCTCGGTTGTAACGCTTGCTCTTACACACGTCGCACGGCACGTAGATATCCGGCAGAAAGTGCATTTCGACCTTGATTAAGCCGTCGCCCTGACAGGCTTCGCAGCGTCCGCCCTTCACGTTGAACGAGAAACGTCCAGGGCCGTAACCTCGTGACCGCGACTCCGGCACCCCGGAAAACAATTCGCGAATTGGCGTAAACAGCCCGGTGTAGGTCGCTGGGTTAGACCGCGGCGTCCGTCCGATAGGGCTCTGATCGATATCGACCACCTTATCCAAATGCTGCAGGCCATCAATGCTGTCATGCACCGCCGCTTCAAGCGTGGTGGCACCGTTAAGGGCCGTGGCGCTCAAGGGAAACAGCGTATTGTTTATTAGCGTTGACTTCCCCGAGCCGGAAACGCCGGTCACGCAGGTCAGCAAGCCAATCGGGATTTCTAAATCGACATTGCGTAAGTTGTTGCCGCGAGCGCCTTTGAGTGTCAGCGACAGCTTCTTGTTGCGCGGCGTACGTTTGGCCGGCACTTCAATTTTGACTCGCCCCGACAAATATTTACCGGTCAGCGAATCAGGGTGAGCCATGACTTCAGCGGGTGTGCCCTCAGCGACAACGTGCCCTCCGTGAATACCAGCGCCTGGGCCGATGTCCACTACGTAGTCGGCCAAACGAATAGCGTCTTCGTCATGCTCAACCACGATCACCGTATTGCCGATATCGCGTAGGTGTTTCAGCGTGCCCAGCAGGCGATCGTTGTCCCGCTGATGCAAACCAATGGACGGCTCGTCGAGAATGTACAAAACCCCCACCAGACCTGCGCCGATCTGACTCGCCAGACGGATACGCTGAGCTTCACCGCCAGACAACGTGTCGGCGCTACGGTCGAGGGACAAGTAATCGAGCCCGACGTTGACCAGAAACTGTAAACGCTCGCGGATTTCCTTGAGAATCTTGTCGGCAATTTCGCCGCGTCGGCCCGTCAGTTTTAGCGTGGAAAAATATTCTGTTGCGTCGCCAATCGGCAGGCTGGTGACAGCAGGCAAGGTTTTCTCGCCGACCCACACGTGACGCGCTTCGCGACGCAGACGCGTGCCACGGCAGTCTGGGCAAGGCTGAGTGCTGAGAAACTTGGCCAGCTCCTCACGAACCGTCGCCGACTCAGTCTCGCGATAGCGTCGCTCAAGGTTTGGCACGATGCCTTCGAAGGGGTGCGCACGCTTAACGATGTCGCCGCGATCATTGAGATAACGGAAATCGACGTTTTGCGTGCCGCTGCCATTCAACAAAATCTTTTGCTGGTCAGCCGGCAACTCATTGAACGGTACTTCCAGGCTGAAGCCATAGTGACTCGCCAGCGAGCCGAGCATCTGGAAGTAATAAACGTTACGCCGGTCCCAGCCACGAATCGCCCCTTCGGCCAGTGTCAGTTCACCATTGACCAACCGCTTGATATCGAAAAATTGCTTCACGCCCAGACCGTCGCAGGTTGGGCACGCACCAGCCGGGTTGTTGAAAGAAAACAGCTTGGGTTCTAGTTCGCTGATTGCATGCCCGCAAATTGGGCAAGCAAAGCGCGCCGAGAAAATCATTTCTTCGCCGGGCTCGTCGTCCATCGGCGCTACCCAAGCGATACCGTCGGCCAACTTCAGTGCAGTCTCAAACGATTCAGCGAGCCGCTGCTGCATGTCCTCACGAACCTTGAATCGGTCAACTACCACATCAATGGAGTGCTTCTTCTGCTTGTCGAGCTTGGGTAGCTCATCCAGCTCGCATAGTCGGCCATTCACTCGGGCGCGGACGAAGCCTTGGGCGCGCAATTCCTCAAAGATCGCCAGGTGCTCGCCCTTGCGTTCCCGGATCACGGGTGCGAGCAGCATCAGCTTACTGCCCTCTGGCTGAGCTAGCACCAGATCAACCATTTGGCTGACCGTCTGCGCTTCGAGCGGAATATCGTGATCCGGACAGCGCGGTTGGCCGACGCGAGCGTAAAGCAGGCGCAAATAATCGTAAATTTCAGTAATCGTACCCACGGTCGAGCGCGGGTTGTGCGATGTAGACTTCTGCTCAATAGAAATTGCAGGCGAGAGCCCTTCTATCGTATCGACGTCCGGCTTTTCCATCATCGACAGAAATTGCCGCGCGTACGCCGAAAGCGATTCGACATAGCGCCGCTGCCCTTCGGCGTACAGCGTGTCAAAGGCCAGTGACGACTTGCCAGAGCCGGAAAGCCCGGTAATCACGATCAATTTGTCGCGTGGCAGGGTTAAGTCAATGTTCTTCAAGTTGTGGGTTCGGGCCCCACGTATCACGATCTTGTCCACTGCGGCCTCGCTTGGCGGGCATAAACACGGGAGTATACGGCTCCATGCCAGTACGCGGCAAAGCGTCACGTATGTGCTGCTCATCGATGGGACTGGTAGAATCATTGCCGGTTCACATGAGGTTTATCCATGCACGATCCCCTTAGCGAACGCATGAGTGGCAGCGAAACCCGCGCAGCAAGCGGCCTGGCGCTGGTGTTTGCCTTCCGAATGCTTGGCATGTTTATGGTTTTACCGGTCCTCGCCACCTACGGCATGGACCTCGCGGGCGCATCTCCAGCGCTCATCGGTCTGGCAATCGGCGCTTACGGCCTGACTCAGGCAGTGCTGCAAATACCTTTCGGGATAATTTCCGACCGCATCGGTCGACGCCCGGTCATTTATTTGGGCTTGATAATATTTGCCCTCGGCAGCCTGCTTGCCGCCAATGCAGATTCGATCTGGGGCGTAATCGCCGGGCGAATCTTACAAGGTGCAGGCGCAATATCAGCGGCCGTAATGGCGTTGCTGTCGGACCTTACCCGTGAACAGCATCGCACCAAGGCCATGGCCATGATCGGTATGACCATTGGTCTTTCGTTCGCGGTGGCCATGGTTGTCGGGCCGTTGTTGACCAGGGCTTTCGGCCTCTCCGGGTTGTTTCTTGCCACTGGCGGCCTAGCGTTATTGGGCATTTTCGTCGTCGCTTTTATGGTGCCGCATTCGACTGGACCTCTGACCCATAGAGAATCGGGCGTTGCACGAGCGGAGTTGGGTGTGACGCTGCGTCATCCCGACCTGCTGCGACTGGATTTAGGTATCTTCGTGTTGCACGCGATGCTCATGTCCAGCTTCGTTGCGCTGCCCTTGGCGTTAGTCGAAAAAGCCGGTTTACCCAAGGAACAGCACTGGTGGGTGTACCTGACCGCGTTGTTGATTTCGTTCTTCGCGATGATTCCGTTCATCATCTATGGCGAGAAAAAACGCCAGATGAAACGCGTACTGCTTGGCGCCGTCAGCGTGTTGCTGATGACTGAGCTATTCTTCTGGGCGTTCGGCGATACGTTGCGGGCCTTGGTGATTGGTACGGTGGTGTTTTTCACCGCGTTCAACCTGCTTGAAGCCTCGTTGCCATCGCTGATCAGTAAAGTGTCACCGGCAGGCGCCAAAGGCACGGCCATGGGGATTTATTCCACCAGTCAGTTCCTCGGTTCAGCCGCAGGAGGCATTCTTGGAGGCTGGCTTTTTCAGCACGGAGGACTCAGTATTGTGTTCCTCGGCGGTGCCGCTCTATGTGCCATCTGGCTAGCCTTTGCTGTAACTATGCGCGAACCACCGTATGTGACGAGCCTGCGTGTGCCGTTGACGCCTGAAGCACAACGCGAAGGTGGCTTGATCGCGCGTTTGATGGCCGTCCCGGGGGTAACAGATGCAGTGGTCGTCAGTGACGAAGCTGCCATTTATATCAAACTAGATACCGAATTATTGGATCGCAACTCCCTTGAGCGCCTGGTCAACGACCCGAAGCCAGCGGAATGCGAAGCCTAGGAGAGCGTTATGGCCCGTGGGGTTAACAAAGTCATATTGGTCGGTACATGCGGCCAGGATCCCGAAGTTCGCTACTTGCCTAACGGTAACGCCGTGACCAACCTGAGTCTGGCGACCAGCGAACAATGGACCGACAAACAAACCGGTCAGAAAGTCGAAAAGACTGAATGGCACCGTGTTTCGATGTTCGGCAAAGTCGCTGAGATCGCCGGCGAATACCTGCGCAAAGGTTCGCAGGTTTACATCGAGGGCAAGCTGCAAACCCGCGAGTGGGAAAAAGACGGCATCAAGCGCTACACCACTGAAATCGTCGTCGACATGCAAGGCACCATGCAACTGCTGGGCGGTCGCCCACAAGGTGACGGTGCTCCACAGGGTCAAGGCGGCAACAGCAACTCTGCGCCACGCCCTCAACAGCAGCGTCCGCAGCAGTCATCGCAGCCGCAGCAATCCCAGCCACAACGCGAATCGCGCCCTGCTCCCCAGCAGCAAGCGCCGCAACCGGCTCCGGATTTTGATAGTTTTGATGACGATATTCCGTTCTAGAAATCAATCAAAAAGCCCGGTTCTGAACTGCACCCCAAAAGTTGGACACCCGTCCTGACTTTTGGGGTTTTTTCATGAGTAAATACTCAGAGCAGTTCAAGCTGACAGCCGCCTCACCTATCGCTCAATCGTCTTGCTCCAGCGCGCATTCCACTCGGGTCGTAGCTGATTCACCTGATCCCAATCGATCGAAATCGCTGTTTCCAGGTATTTGTTCATGGCCTCGACTCGCGCGCGGGTTTTGTCGGTGGTTGGGGTTTTTGGGTTGGAAGGAATTTGATCGCCTTCTTCCAGTGCCGGGCCTTGGGCTTCTGGGCTCAGCAGAAATGCCGCCAGTTTTTGCGCCAGTTCCGGTTGGTCGTTGTGGGCGATGGCGCATTCGGCGACGTTGAGCACCACGGCGCCTTCTTTCGGTTGCGCGTATTCCACCGGCACGCCCAGCAGTTGCAGGGTGCTGACGCCGGTCGGGGTCAGCGGAAAGATGGCCGCTTCATTGGTCTGTACCATTTCCGAGATCTTCGCCGAGCTGGCGATGTATTCCAGGACGTTAGGGCCAATGGTTTCGGCCACGCTTTAAAGCCAGGTTCAACGTTGGCTTCGCTGCCGCCCTGAATACGGTTGAACATCAAGAAACCGTGCAGGCCGAACGTCGATGACGCGAGTGACTGGAACACTACTTTGTCCTTGAAGCGCGGGTCGGCCAGGTCCATCCACGAGGTCGGTGCGCTCCAGCCTTTTTCTTTGAACATCCGCGTGTTGTAGGCGAGGCCGGTCACGCCGAGGGTCACGGCCACGGCCTGATCCTTGATCTTCGCTTTGGCCGGAATATCCGCCAGCACCGGGCTGTCCTGAAGCTTGTCGCACAAGCCCATGGAAATGGCGCGGTACATGATGCCGTCGTCGAGGAATATGACGTGCATCTGTGGGGTGTCTTTGCTCGCTTGAACTTTGGCCAAAATGTCCGACGAGGTGCCAGGCACGATCACGACTTTAACGTGGTTGGCCTTCTCGAACGCGGGCAACACCTTGTCGGCGTAAACCCGTTCCATGGTGCCGCCGTTCATGCCCAAGTACAGCGTCGGATCGGCGTGGGCCGTGCCCGTCATTAGCAAGCTGGCCAAGGGTAGACAAGACAGGGCGATACGATTGATGTTCTTCATTAACGCGATCTTCCTCTAGGCAATTGAACGACGGTCCCCGCTTGCGCGGTTTGAGTGGTTTGAAAACGAGCGATTGAAAACGCTTCAATCGGCTGTGTAGCGGAACCTGAACACACCAGTTCGGCGAGGGCTTCACCCACCGCCGGGGCGATCTGGAAACCGGACCCGGCGAAACCGAAACCGTGCAGCAAACCCGCTTGGGTGGTGCTGACGCCAATCACGGGTTCGCGATCTGGCAGATAACCTTCGGTGCCGCTCCAGGTCCGAATCGCTTGAGCGTGCGCAAGAAACGGATACAGCTCGGCGGCGTTGCGCAGGATCTCAAGCACGGCGGCTTGGCCTGGACGTGCCTGCTCCGGGGTCATTGCAAACCCTTGGCCGCCGCCCAACACGCAATTACCTCGCGCCACTTGGCGCGCATAAATCCCACCGCCTTCTACCCCGGTGCTGACGTCCATCACCATGGGCAACGGTTCGGTGACCAGCATCGCCGGGTGCCCGGTGCGCATCGGCACCGACTCGCCAAATTGGGCGGCGACGTTCCCGGCCCAGGCGCCAGCGCAATTGAGCAGCCACGGCGCGCGAACCTTGATCCCGTTGGCGCAGTGGACGTTGAATGCTTGCCCGTCATGTTCGATGTCGATGACGTTGGCCTGCTCGAACACCTGGGCGCCAGCACGTTGCGCGGCGCGGGCGAAGGCAGGCGAAATCAAACGCGGATTGGCGTGACCATCTTCCGGGCACAACGATGCTCCCTGCGCCACGTCACCCACCCAGGGGTATCGCGCGCGCAATTCGGCGCGATCAAGCAACCGCAAGCCCAAGCCAAACCCCCGCGTGGCGTCGGCATACGATTGAAGCGCAGCCATGTCCGCGTGACTGCGGGCCAGTTTCAAATGCCCTGATTTCACGTATTCGCCGTCGGTGCCGATCAGTTCGAGCAGGTTGTCCCACATCGCGTGGGCGCGCTGGGACAAGGGCAACTGACTCAGTGGCCGACCTTGCCGGCGAACACCTCCATAGTTAACCCCGCTGGAATGCGAGCCACAAAAATCACGCTCCAGCAGCACCACCCGTTTGTCTTTGCGCGCGAGCATCAAGGCCGCCGAAGCCCCGACGATGCCGCCGCCGAGCACCACGGCATCGGTTTCGATCAGCGTGCTCATGACTCAATCTCCACGCCAAACGGCAAGGGTTTGATCGGCGCCTGACCGCGCAACCGACCGATGCTGTTCAGTGCTCGGCCGCTGCGTTGGGCGACAATCTCTGCCGCCGCCGACCCGCACATCCGACCCTGACAGCGGCCCATGCCTACTCGGCAATGGGCTTTGACTCGATTGAGTTCCCAGTGACCATCATCCACCACCGCACGGACTTCAGCGGCTGAGACTTCCTCACAGCGGCAAATCATCAATTCGTCGGGCGCGTTGGCCGCCCAGTCAGTCGGGAATGGGAAGGCGATTTCCAATCCGTGGCGAAAGCGTTCTATGCCTGCGAGCTTGTGTTCCAGAGACCGGCGACGGGCGCTGTCGATGACGCGCCCGCTGTCTTCAAGCACGGCCAGCGCGGCGCGCTCACCGGCCATTTCCGCGGCGTCGGCGCCCATGATTCCAGCGCCATCGCCAGCCAGGTACACACCGTGGACCGAGCTGCGGCCAGCGCTGTCACGGGTGGGCAACCAGGCGCGGTTCAATTCATTCCAGTGAAAGTCGCAGCTCAACAAATCGGCCAATTGCGTTTCACTGCGCAGGGCGTGGGCGAACCCCACCGCATCACATTCCAACCGTTGATGGCGCTTACCCTGACGCCAAGTGATCGCGCCGACGCGGTGCTCACCCTCGATACGCTCCAGGGTTGCGCCCTGATGCACCGCAATGCCGTGGGCGGTTAGCCAGCTGCGGTAATACAAACCTTTGGCCAAGGTCGCAGGCTGGCCAAGCAGCGCAGGTAACGCCCGACATTGGGCACTGAACGGTGCGCTGTCGAGCACCGCGACCACCTTGGCCCCGGCTTTGGCGTATTGATAAGCGACCAGGTACAGCAATGGCCCGCTGCCACAAAAGGCTACGCGCTCACCGATGGCGCAACCCTGATACTTCAACGCAATCTGCGCCGCGCCCAGGCTGTAGACGCCGGGCAGTGTCCAGCCCAGTACCGGCAAAATACGGTCGGTGGCGCCGGTGGCGACGATGATTTGCGAATAATTGACTGCGCGAGCATGACCATCGCTCAAGGTGTCCAGGCGCCCGTCTTCGGCATTCCACACCAGCGTCTCGGGACGGTAGTCGATTTGGGTCGACAGATCGTCGATGGCGCGATGCACCGATTCGGCCTTCGACGCCTCAAAGCCATAAATCTGTTTAGCCGTGCGCCGAAAGTTGGCCGGTTGGCGGCGATAGACCTGACCGCCGCCGCGTGGCGATTCGTCAAGCAAACAGGCTTTAACGCCGTGGGCCAACAAAGTGTGTGCCGCCCGAATTCCGGCCGGACCCGCGCCAACAATCACCACGTTCATAGGCGGCGCCCCGGTTCACGGCTGATGATCTGTCCGGCTTCCAGCAACGTCGAGCAGGCCCGCACGCGGCGACCGTCACCCAGGCGCACCCAACACTCCTGGCAGGCGCCCATCATGCAAAAGCCCGCTCGCGGTTCGGCGCTGAAATCACTACCACGCACGTGCTCGCCGCAGGTCAACACGGCGGTCAGCAGGGTGTCACCTTGTAAGCCAGTGGCCGGTTGACCGTCGAGGGTGAACACCAGCGCTGGTCGATCTGTCTCGACCAGTCGTTTAAACAACGCCATTTCAGTGCCTTCCTCAATGTTTACCAACCAGAACGCGGTCCAGGCCATACACCCGGTCGAGCACAATCATGGCCGCAGCGGTCAACGCAATAACCAATGCCGACACTGCCGCCATCATCGGGTCGATGGATTCGGTGGCGTACACGTACATGCGCACCGGCAGTGTCTGGGTCGATGGCGAGCTGACGAAGATCGACAGGGTGACCTCGTCGAAACTGTTAATGAACGCCAGCAGCCAGCCGCCGGCGACCCCCGGCAAAATCATCGGTAAGGTGATTTGGCGAAACAGGGTAAAGCGACTGGCGCCTAATGATTCAGCGGCTTGTTCAGCGCTGCGGTCGATGCCGATGGCGGCGGCGATCACCAACCGCAATACGTACGGCGTGATGATCACCACGTGGGCAAGCATCAGCCAGGCGAAACTGCCGTTGACCCCCATCAGCGCGAACAGCCGCAGCATGGCCACGCCCAAGACCAAGTGCGGCATGATGATCGGCGACAGAAACAGGCTGTTCAGGAAGTCGCGGCCAGGGAATGTATAGCGGGTGATCGCTAGTGCGGCGGGCACGGCAATCAGGGTGGCCAGCGAGGCGGCCACGAACGCCAGAATCAGACTGTTATAGAACGCATGAATGAAATCAGCGCGTTCAAACACTGCCCTGAACCATCGCAGGGAAAACCCGGACGTTGGCAAGCTCAGGGTATTTTCCGGGGTGAACGCCACCAGGCATACCACCACCAGCGGCGCCAGCATGAACACCACCACTAAGGTATGAAAACCCAGCGACAAAGGACCGTTTTTGGACATGTCTTATTCTCCCAAGGTCTTTTTATAGCGGCGTTCGACAAACCGGTTCCACGTCAGCATCACCAGCAAATTGATCACCAGCAGCACCACCGCGATGGCCGCGCCCATGGGCCAGTTCAGTTCCGACAGGTATTGGTCGTAGACCACGGTGGCGACCATTTTCAAACGTCGTCCACCTAACAGGCCGGGAATGGCGAAGGAACTGGCAGACAACCCGAAGACGATCAACGTCCCCGACAGCACGCCGGGCATGACTTGCGGCAGCACCACCAAGCGCATGACCTTGGCCTGACTGGCGCCGAGGGACAGCGCGGCTTGTTCAGCCGAGGGGTCGAGCTTTTGCAGCGAGGTCCAGACCGGAATGATCATGAACGGCAGCATCACGTGGACCAGCGCGATGATTATCGCGAACGAGGTATAGAGCAGCTTCACCGGATGTCCGCCAAACGCCTGAATCGCCTGGTTGACCAAGCCATCGGAGCCGAGCAGCAAGCTCCAGCCAAATGCCCGCACCACCACGGAAATCAGCAGCGGGGTCAAAATCAAAATCAGGAAAATTGAGCGCCACGGTGTGCCCATGCGGCTGAGGATGTACGCCTCGGGGACGCCGATCACCACGCACAACAGCGTGACCACGGCGCTGATCCACAGCGTGCGAAAGAAGATTTCGTAATAGTACGAATCACTGAACAGGTCGATGTAATGGGCGAAGGTGAACTCGCCGTTTTTGACCCCAAGCTGGTAGTCGAACACGTTGAACGACAACACCAGCGTCAGCACCAGCGGCAGTATCAACAGGCAACTGAACAGAATAATGGCCGGCAGTGACAGCAGATAACCACGTCCGCCGTTGCGCAAAAAGGCGAGCGCATTCATGCATGCACCTCGTCGGCGGCCAGCACGCGCAATAAATCAGCTTGCCAGTCGAGTCCCACCGCCGTGCCTTCAGTCAGCGGCGCGCTGCCGTCGTTGCGGCGGACCACAGTTAGTTCGCCCAATGCAGTGTCGATGCGGTACAGCCATTGGCTGCCGAGGAAATAGCGGACTGAAATACGCCCCTGCAACCGACCGTTGCCGGCGTCGAGCAGGTCGATTTTTTCCGGGCGCAAACTGAGGGTTAGCGCGCCATGGCCAGGGGTGTGGCGTACCTGCGGGCAACCGGCGGCATCGAGGTCTCCGGCGAGCATGTTGGCTTTGCCGACGAAGCCGGAAATAAACGGCGTGCGCGGATGTTCGTAGAGTTTGTAGGGCTCGTCGATCTGGGTCACGCGGCCGGCCTGCATCACCACCACCCGGTCACTGATCGACAGCGCTTCCGCTTGATCGTGGGTCACCATCAAGGTCGTGATGCCGACTTCGCACTGGATGCGACGAATCTCAAACTGCATCTCTTCGCGCAAATTGGCGTCGAGGTTGGACAGCGGTTCGTCGAGCAACAGCACGGGCGGTTCAATCACCAATGCGCGGGCCAGGGCCACACGCTGGCGCTGGCCGCCGGACAATTCTCGCGGGTAACGCTCGGCATGCGCTGCCAATCGCACCAAGTCCAATACCGTGGTCACGCGCCGGGCCATATCGGCCGATGGCACCTTACGCATCCGCAAGCCAAAAGCGACGTTGTCGCGGACGGTCATGTGGGGAAACAGCGCGTAACTTTGAAACACAACGCCCAGCCCACGGCTGCTGGGTTTGGCGTGAGTAATGTCGCGGCCGTCCAGCACGATGCGCCCGGCCGTGGCGTCGACAAAGCCCGCGATCATTTGCAGGGTGGTGGTTTTGCCGCAGCCGGAGGGGCCGAGCAGAGAAACGAATTCGCCTTTTTCAACCGCCAGATCCGTGGCGACAACGGCGTCGATGGCGCCATAGCGTTTGCTGAGGCCTTCGAGTTGGAGAAATGCCATGTGCGCGGTCCACCTTGTTTATTGGGCGCGTCGAAACACGCTCTTTTGTAATGGGCAGATGCGAAGGGATACCGCTGGGTGCGTCGGCGCTCGCTCTAAGTCGGCTGCCATGTGTTGTTCGATTCGCCCCTGTGGACTCACATTAGGACGAAGCCTAGGATGGGCGAAAGAGCGAATTTCACTGAAAGAACTGTTTTTTTCATTTTCATTCGCTCAGCAAATTTATAAGAAGGAAATAACCTTATGTCTTCCGCTGAACGGAATGGTGAGTTGAAGGAAGTCGGCGTTGGCAGCGTCTCTCGAATGTTTGCCGTGCTGCGCAGCCTCGGCACTGCGCCCGACGGTGGCGCCCGAGTGACCCAGTTGGCGCAGCAGGTCGGTTTGTCGCAACCGACCACCCATCGTTTGCTGCGTAGCCTGATGGACGAAGGCATGGTCGAGCAGGATGAGCGCAGCAAGCGCTACCGCCTGAGCTTGGAATTTTTTGCATTGGCGGCGCTGGCGGGGAATACCGGCAACCTGCGGGATCTGGTCCGGCCAAGCATGTTGAGACTAAGCGCCTCGTTGGGGGATTCATTATTTCTGTTGGCCCGCAGCGGTTTCGATGCCATCTGCCTGGACCGCAGCGAGGGGCCATACCCGATTCGGACCTTCACCGGCGACATCGGCGGGCGCGTGGCGTTGGGCGTGGGGCAGGGCAGCTTGGCAATTCTGGCATTCTTGCCTGAGGAAGAACGCGAGACCGTAATCTGTTACAACCTGCCACGGCTCAAGGACTTTCACCTGTACGACGAAGTGTTTCTGCGTTCGGAGGTGGAGAACGTTCGGCGACTCGGGTACGCGGCGCGCAATACCGGCGCGCTGCCGGGAATGGCTGGCCTCGCCGTGCCGATTCTCAACCGCAATGGGCATGCCGTCGCGGCGCTCAGCGTTGCGACCATCACTGATCGCCTGGGGCCAGATCGACTGCCAACCGTGGTTGAGTTGCTCAAACGCGAAGCGGCGGCAATCGGCCCGAAGATCAACCCTTTCGACCCCACCCTGCGCCGGCCTTCGCAGATTTTTGGGGGAAGAAGTTAAATCGCAGGCTTCGCAATGTGCCTGAAACACCGGGTCGTTCCCTTCCCGAATAAATTCGGTCCCACAGATAAACCTGATCTCTGTAGGACCGAATTCATTCGGGAAGCTTTGCCTCTGAGTCCCCGCATTGATCGAAGTAGGCATTCACGAATTTCAGGAATAACCCCGCGAGTTTATTTCGCTTGTGACCGGTGTGTATTCCTCGCTTATATAACCCACTGTCTTTTTTGACGAAGTCTTTTGTATGAGCAGCCAAGCATGAGCGATTCATCGATCAGCGGTTCGATTTCCAGGGTCCACCCCATCACCCTGGACCACGGCAAGAACGCCGAAGTCTGGGATGAAGACGGCAAACGCTACATCGACTTCGTCGGCGGCATTGGTGTTTTGAACCTTGGGCATTGCAACCCGCGTATCGTCGACGCCATTCGCGAACAAGCCACCAAACTGACCCATTACTGCTTCAACGCCGTGCCCCACAGCCCGTATAAACAATTCATGGCCCAGCTCGCAGCGTTCATTCCGGTGAGTTACCCGGTCAGTGGCATGCTCACCAACAGTGGGGCCGAGGCGGCGGAAAACGCGCTGAAAATCGTCCGTGGCTATACCGGTCGCACGGCCGTGATCGCCTTCGACGGCGCCTTTCACGGCCGAACCCTCGCCACCCTGAACCTCAACGGCAAAGTGACGCCTTACAAACAAAAAGTCGGCGTACTGCCCGGTCCGGTCTACCACTTGCCTTACCCGAGCAAAGATAACGGCGTTACCGCCGCCGAAGCCTTGAAGGCCATGGATCGTTTGTTCAGTGTTGAAATCGACGTGAACGACATCGCCTGCTTCATTCTTGAACCGATTCAGGGCGAAGCCGGATTTCTCGCGATGGACATTGAGTTCGCGCAAACCCTGCGGGCTTTCTGCGATGAAAAAGGTATCTTGCTGATCATCGACGAAATTCAATCCGGCTTCGGTCGCTCGGGTGAGCGCTTCGCTTTTTCGCGATTGGGGATCGAACCGGATCTGCTTCTACTCGGTAAAAGTATCGCGGGCGGAATGCCCCTTGGCGCGGTAGTCGGCAAAAAAGCGCTGATGGACGTGCTGCCTAAAGGCGGATTGGGCGGGACCTATTCGGGCAACCCCATCGCCTGCGCAGCAGGTTTGGCGACGCTGGAGCAATTGACCGACGCTAACTTGTCTGCGTGGAGTGAGACCCAGAGCCAAGCCATAGCCACCCGTTATCAACATTGGATCGACACCGCGCGCTCGCCATTTCTCGGGCGTTTGACCGGTGTCGGCGCGATGCGCGGAATCGAACTGATGACCCTAGAAGGCGAGCCCGCCACCGCCCAATTGGCCGCGCTGCTAGAAGCGGCCAGGAACAAAGGCCTGCTGTTGATGCCCAGTGGCAAAGCGCGACACATCATCCGCTTGCTGCCGCCGCTGACCACCGAGCTGCATGTGCTCAACGAAGGGCTGGATATTCTTGAAGGGTGTTTGGCGCAGTTGCGCTGATCGGGGCACGGCTTAGAATCTGGCCAGGGGGATGCCCGGTGAGAGCAGGCCTGCCTAAGAAGGAACCAACGCAGTGACTTGGGCAACCGTGTCGCCTGCTTCGCGAATGCAGGCGACACGGATTTACGTTTCCAACAAATCCGGTGTGTTGAAGTTGGTCAGTCGGGGATCATCAGGCGCGCATTCCATTGCCCTTAAATCCTGACTCAGCAACGCTCGCAACAGGCTGCGTTCGCCTGCCTCCCAGCATTCGCGTAACACCGGTAATAACGCGGTCGGAATCAAGCTAAACATCGGCTGCCACTGCCCCGCCTGCCGCACCATTAATGGGGAGGACATGGAGCTAGCACCTTGCAACAGTTGTTCAATCAAAGCGCGGTCAATTCTCGGCGCGTCACACGCCAGCACCAACATCCATGGATGACGAGCAACCCCGAGTCCCGCCAGAACACCCGCCAGCGGTCCCGGAAAATCCTGTTGTTCATCGCCCACTAGCTGATCCGCAAACGCCGCATAGCTCGACTGATTCCGGTTGCAGGAAATAATCACATGGGTTGTCAGCGGCCTGACAACCTCGTGCACATACGTAATCAATGGCTGTCCATTCCACAGCATCAGCCCCTTGTCCTGGCCGCCCATACGCTGCCCTCGGCCACCGGCCAGTAACAGGATCGAACACGGGTTGTCACGTGGAGAAATGATCATGGTGGCGCCTGGCTGTGCAGCAAAAGCGGTTCAAGACAGCGGCACTAGCCGCCCGTCATGTTCATGAATCGCACGACCTGAACATCATCGTTGATTTCGAAGTTATGGCTGTAGGGCTTGAGTTGCATGGCGTCGATGATGGCTTTTTCCAGTTTCTGCGGCTGACCCGGATGGCTGCGCAATACGGTTTTCAGGTCCACCGAATGCTCATTACCCAAACACAACAACAAACGGCCTTCCACAGTTAAGCGCACCCTGTTGCAGGTGGCGCAGAAGTTATGACTGTGGGGCGAAATGAAGCCGATCCGAATCTCTGGCGCCTCGGCCAAGCGCCAATAACGCGAGGGGCCCTGGGTTGATTCTGCGGATTCAATCAAGGTGTAGCGTTGGGCGATAAGTTCTCGTACTTGAGCGCTGGAGAAAAAAGAATCGGCGCGGCTGTGCTCACTGATGATGCCCAACGGCATTTCCTCGATGAACGTGATGTCGAGTTTTCGATCGATGGCGAAGCTGACCAGATCTTTGACTTCGTGATCGTTGCGGCCCTTCATCACCACGCAGTTGAGCTTGGTATGGGTAAACCCGGCGGCGTTGGCGGCATCGATACCGGCAATCACTTTGTTCAGGTCGCCGGTGCGGGTCAATTCACGAAAGCGCTCAGGGTTGAGGCTGTCGAGGCTGACGTTTAGGCGCTTGAGGCCGGCATCGAATAGTGGCCCAGCCAATTTGCCCAATTGCGATCCGTTAGTGGTCATGCACAGCTCGCGCAAGCCGGGTAGTGCGGCGATTTGCCGACACAGCTCGACCACGCCAGGACGAACCAG
Source organism: Pseudomonas sp. AB6 (assembly GCF_034314105.1). Taxonomy (NCBI): domain Bacteria; kingdom Pseudomonadati; phylum Pseudomonadota; class Gammaproteobacteria; order Pseudomonadales; family Pseudomonadaceae; genus Pseudomonas; species Pseudomonas sp. AB6. The sequence continues at coordinate 3,463,898 of NZ_JAVIWJ010000001.1, read as the reverse complement.
CGGCTCACCACCGGTCAGGCGAATTTTGCGGGTGCCTAGGGCAACGAAGCGTTCGGCCAGCTGAAAAATTTCTTCCAGGGTCAGGATGCGTTGGCGCGGCAAAAACTCCATGTCTTCGGCCATGCAATAGACGCAGCGAAAATCGCAACGATCAGTCACCGACATTCGCAAGTAATCAACCTTGCGAGAGTAGCTGTCCATCAAGATCTGATCGTGCAATGACACCTCGTTCGCTCAAAACTGAGCGCGCTAATGTGAGTTAACCGTCAGACGGTCTTGACCGTGCGAGCCTAAGCGGCTGAAAGGTATTTATCAAATAGCTATTGATGAAGACATGATAGATGGCATCTATCGACCAGCCTCCGTGTTGGCTACAGCCGATGCTGCGCGCTATAGGCCGAGGTCGGAGAGGCTTGGGTGATCGTCTGGACGGCGGCCCAGCGGCCAATGGAATTTGCGTTCGGACTCTTTAATCGGCATGTCGTTGACGCACGCAAATCGATTAGCCATCAAACCGTTCTCAGCAAACTCCCAGTTTTCGTTACCGTATGAGCGAAACCAATTACCTGAGTCGTCATGCCATTCGTAGGAGTACCTCACCGCAATACGATTATCAGTGAAGGCCCACAGTTCCTTGATCAAGCGATAATCCAGCTCCTTAGCCCATTTGCGAGTCAAAAACCCCTTGGCTTCTTCGCGGTTAACGGCGAACTCCGCTCGATTACGCCATTTGGTATCAAGGGTGTAAGCCAGCGAGACTTTTTCCGGGTCGCGGCCGTTCCAGCCATCTTCAGCCAAGCGAACTTTCAACGTGGCAGACTCGCGGGTAAACGGAGGTAACGGTGGACGAGTTTCGGCGTTAGGCATTACTAGGTCTCCAGTTAAAAACGCATGCCGGTTTAGCAAATTGGAGGAGGCCTCCAAATTCTGTTTGGCATCAGGTATCCAGCAGACGTCGAGCAATGTCACGCGCGTTATCTGCCGAGGTCGGATCGCCCATGACACGCGCCACGGTAATTGCGCCATCCATCAATATCAGCAGTTGTTTGGCCAAAGTTATAGGGGCAACCACCGCCAGCGCTCCACATAGTTCCAGCGTGTAATCCAGCAACTTCTGTTTGTGTTCTTTGGCAATCAAACGAACAGGGTCGGTAGGGTCACCGACTTCACCTGCGGTATTGATGAAGGCGCAGCCACGAAAGCCATCGCTGAGAAACCAGCCTTTAAGCACTGTAAACAGATTGAGAATACGGGCCTCGGGAGTGGGGGCTTTATCGACTTCAGTCCTGAACCACGCCATCCAGCGAATATCTCGGGCCATTAACGCGTGAGCCGCGATGTCATCTTTGGTGCCGAAGTACCGATAAATACTTTTGCGCGAGACCCCCGAGGTTCTCACCAGCAGGTCCATGCCGGTGGCGTGAATTCCATGTTGGTAAATAAGTTGTTCTGCTGTTTTAAGAACGGTGTCGCGGATATCTGAATGGGGCTGTGTGTTCATGTTGGGGATGGTAGAACGATCGTTCTCCTTGGTCAAGTAGTAGAACTAAAATGTCCGTAGGAATCTCAATGAATCTGGTCCTTGTCCGGCACCGCATGTTCAAGGTCTTCAGGCTCCGGTTTGGTTTTGCGCAGGGTAATAGGCACTGATTTCGCAGCCGGCACTTTGCTTCGCTCGGCATGGTGCCAGAGTGGAACCAGTGGATTACATTCCGGGTAATAGCCCGCGCTGCAGCCTTCGGGAATGTCATACGCGACAATTTGCATCGGTCCTGCTTCCCGAATTACTTCCAGCTCGACAGCCGTGGTGAGCATGACCCAGTCCCCGACGACGAACCCTAAACGTACGATGTCGTTTCGGTTCATGAAGATCACTTTGCGAGTGCCACTTATTCCTCGGAAGCGGTCTTCATAGCCATAAATTGTGGTGTTGAATTGATCATTGCTGCGCAGCGTCATCAGTTGCAGAACGTCGCGCCGCTGGAGTCCGGGACTGACGTCGGTATTTTCGTCCAAGCTCTTCGGGACAATGAACTGCGCGCATTCGCTGGGGGTTTTCCACTTTCGCTCGGCTGCCGCAATAGGCCGGTGAAAGCCACCGGGTTCCCACATTCGGGTTTCCATGTCGTGAAATATTTCTGGATAAATTTCAGCAATAGCTAAGCGGATCTTCGCGTAGTCGCCGCGCCACGCGTCCCAGTCGACACGTTCAATGCCATACAACGTTGCGACAGCCAATCCGGCAATGATCGCTGTTTCTGATCGAAGGTGTTCGCTCGCTGGCTCGCTATTGCCCCACCAGCCGTGGATACACCCGGTACTGTCTTCTGTGCTGTAAGCCTGGGCCTTGCCGTTTTGCCGATCGATTTCGATTCGGCCCAAACACGGCAGCAGCCAATTCTGTTTGCCGGTCACCAAGTGAGTGCGATTGAGCTTGGTCGCAATTTGTACATTTAACTGCAAGTTTCCCCAAGCGGGTTCCATGCGCGAGGTATCGGGAACCGCGCGCAGGAAATTACCGCCCAGACCGATGAAGCCACGCACGCTGCCGTCGAGAATGCCCTCGCAGGCATCCACCGTGCACAGGCCCTTTTTCTCCGGTACGTGGAAACCGAACAGCGCTTCGATCTTATCCACAGGGACTTTTTTCGGATCCTCGGTGATGCCAACCGTGCGCTGACCTTGCACGTTCGAATGCCCACGCACTGGGCAAATGCCGGCACCGGGTTTGCCAATGTTGCCGCGCAGCAGCAGGAGGTTGACCAGCATCTGCACGTTTTCCACGCCGTGGCGATGCTGAGTCAGGCCCATTCCATACACGAACATCGTGCGTTGGCTGCGGGCGTACACCGTGGCCGCCGCCTCCATCGCCGAGCGCGAAAGCCCGGCACGGGCTTCCAGGGCGCTCCAATCGCAGCCGCGAGCGGCGACGGCAAACTCGTTAAAACCTTCGGTGTGCTCGGCGATAAACGCTTGATCAATGACCCCCGGTTCGCCCTTGATCAGCGCCGCTTTGTCCATCTCAAACAACGCTTTGGCGATACCCATCACGGCGGCGGTGTCGCCGCCAATGGCTACCTGATGGTATTGGGTGCTAATGACGGTGGATTCAGGACCGAGCATTTCAATGGGCGATTGCGGATTGACGAAGCGCTCCAGTCCACGCTCGCGTAGGGGGTTGAAGGTGATAATTGGCACGTCCCGCTTGCGCGCCTCCTGTAACGGGTGAAGCATGCGCGGGCTATTGCTGCCAACGTTTTGGCCGAAGAAAAAGATGCAGTCCGTTAACTCGAAATCCGCCAGCGTTACCGTCCCGACCGGGACTCCAATACTTTCTTGCAAACCTACTGAAGTGCTTTCGTGGCACATGTTTGAGCTGTCGGGCAGGTTGTTGCTGCCATAAGCCCGGGCATACAGCTGATACATGAACGATGTTTCCAGCGAGGCGCGGCCCGAGGCATAAAACACTACGCTTTCAGGGTCCATGGCCCGCAGTTGCGCGCCGATCTCGCGATAGGCTTCTTCCCAAGTGGTTTCCAGGTATTTATCACTGGTGCGGTCATAACGTAGCGGATGAGTCAGACGTCCGTGCTGTTCGAGGTCGTAATCGGCCCATTGCAGCAGTTCGCTGACCGTATGCCGCTTAAAAAACTCGGGGCTGGTTTTGAGCGAGGTCAACTCCCAAGCGGTGGCTTTAGCACCGTTTTCACAAAACTCCAGATGATGCGGTTTCCCGGGTTTGGCCCACGCACAACTGACGCACGCAAATCCGCCGGGCTTGTTTTGTTTAAACAGTGCGCTGGGCGCCTTGGCGAGTGCTTGCTCACGCCAGAGAATTTCCATCACCGATTTTGCTGAGCCCCAGCCCCCAGACGATGATTCGTAGGGCTTATAACGTGCTTTGGGATGAATAAGCATTGAATGTCACCTCGACCAGACCGTAATGCTGTTACAACTTCAGCGTTATCAAGCTACGACGAGCCGACGCGGCAAAAGGTTCGCAGCTGCTTACGGACGGCGATAGAGCCTGTTTTTTCGAAAGCTGCATGACCATAAGCAATGTGAACCGAACTTGGCGAGCTAATATCGATCAGTTCCAAAGTGCTTCACATTCACGGGTGTATCAAACGTTGGAGGGGCCAGAGTTTTGTTGAAGTTCAAGACCATTTCGCTGATGTGCATTCTGTTCTGCGCGGGTATTTTCAACGTGCAGGCTGCTGAACTTCCGGGGTTTGTACTTGATGCTGTGGGGATTGCAACGCCCGCCACGGCAGCTGATGCAGCCACCACTGCACCGGCAGCACCCGCCGCACCAAAGACCGCCCCGGCTACTCCTGCTGCGGCTATACCCGTACCTGTCGCTCCCGTAGCGATTCCCGCCAAACCTGAGATCCTGGTGCAGGGTGGTTTGTTGGGGGCCATAAGCTCCAGCATCGATAACGTCCAAAATAATATTGATCTGGACAACAACCTGATTGACGCTTGGCGCTTGCGAGCAGATCGCGCCGCCGATGAAATAGATGTTCTGGTGAATCAGCGTACCTCGCGCTCGAAGGTCAGCATCGCCGGTGACTTTCTGGTGCTCTCGGCGGTGTGGATGGGCGCGTTTGTGATGCTTTTGCTGACAGGACGCTTCTTTACCGCGCGCCTCAACCAGCACCGATTCCTTGCCACGCGATACCGTCCGCAAGCACTGCTGAGCTACTTGCTGGCGTACACATTACCTGCGGTGATCAGCCTGCCGTTGACGTTATACGTCAGCCATTTTCTGCAAGCTTCAGTAGGTCGGGCTTTGGCGCTGTGCTTCGCCTATGCCACCAGCAGCGGCATCGTCTCGACGTCAGTGATCCTGTGCGTCATCGTGATGTTCAACGCCGGACACAAGCGCGTTGCGGTGCGCATCATCCGCCAATACAGTCCACGACCCCTATTCTTGATTGGCTTTCTCGCGGCGCTGAGCGATGCGCTGACCAGCCCGCAGATCTCTCGTCAGTTGGGCAGCAATATCACCAGTAGCATCGCGGTGTTCACCGGGCTGTTTGCGTCGGTAGTGTTTTGCATGCTGGTAATCAAATTACGGCGCCCGGTTGCGCACTTGATTCGCGATCGTTCGTTGGCGGGCCGCTTGCGGCAACCTGCGCTGCAAGAGTCTCTGAACATATTTTCCAGCGTATGGTACCTGCCGATTCTGTTGATGATTCTGGTCTCGGCGATCCACCTGATTGGCGCTGGCCAAGACAGCCAAAAGGCTCTGCGCTGTGCATTACTGACCACCGTCCTATTGATTTCCACCGTGTTTTTGAGCACGGTGTTTCAGCACCTGTTCAAACCGTTGCAGACAAATGATCGCAACGATCATGTGTATAAAACTCGTTTACTAAGCCTGCTGCATGCAGTGCTGCGCATCGCATTGGCGGTGACGTTTATTGAAGTGTTGGCGCGTATTTGGGGTTTTTCGCTGCTGGAGTTTGCTCAAGGCAATACCGTTGGCCGAGCTATCAGTGATTCTCTGAGTCGGATTGGTCTGATCTTCCTGGTCACCTGGTTGCTGTGGGTAATCCTCGATACGGCGATTCAGGAAGCCCTAAAGCCGCCGATGAACAAACGCTCTTCGCATCAGCCCAGCACCCGGATAAAAACCATTTTGCCGCTGTTGCGCAACGCGATAAAAATCATTCTGCTGGTGATATGTGCGATCACCACCATGGCCAATCTCGGAATTAACGTCGCGCCCCTTCTGGCCGGTGCCGGTGTAGTCGGCTTAGCCATCGGTTTTGGTTCGCAGCAACTGGTTCAAGACGTGATCACCGGATTGTTCATCATCATCGAAGACACCATTTCCATCGGCGATTGGGTAGTCCTGGATTCCGGGCACTCCGGAACCGTTGAAAGCTTGACCATTCGCACCCTGCGCTTGCGCGACGGCAAAGGGTTTGTGCATTCGGTGCCGTTTGGACAGATTAAGGCGGTGACCAACCAATCCAGGCAATTCGCCTACGCGTTTTTTGCCGTGCAGTTCACGTATGACACCGACATCGATTCGGCCATGGCGTTGATTCGCGAGGCGGGTAGCTCCATCAGTGATGACTTGTTGCTCAGCAGCAATCTGCAAGGGCCGTTGGAAGTGTTCGGTCTGGACCGCATGGACCTCAATGGCGTCGTATTGACTGCGCAATTCCGCACCGTTTCGGGCGGGCAATATGGCGTGAGCCGTGCGTTCAACGAGCGGTTGAAAAAGCTTGTGGATAAAACCTCGAATGTGCATTTTGCCCAAACTTATCCACAGATGGTCATGAGCCCCCAACGTGAGCCTGGCGTTGAAGAACAACCGGCGCTCGCCAAACCTACGGTGACCAATGGCGACGGATCGGAGAGCCCGGCGCCGACCGTATAAACCGCCTTCGCAAGAGTCTGTAGGGAACAGTGGCTGCACCACGGTTTTGGTGGGAGCGAATTCATTCGCGAAGGGCGCGGTGAGGCTTCAATGCAGCAACCGATCCCTAAGCAGCGCCGCAGCTTGTGGTTCCAGCTCCAGCCAATACTGCGGTTTCCCGGCGATGATCGCGGCTGCCGGAATACCATCGCGGTACACCAGCCGGTTACCTACCAACGCCGGGACTTTTTGGCCGGGGAGCAGGGTGCCGACCAGATTCAGCGGGTCAGCGCCGCAGAGGCGGATCAAGCTGCCATCCAGCGGCCGCCGCCGAATCTCTCGCAGCAGCGGGATGGCTTCTGGCAACGCAAACTGCTCGCCCGCCAACCCGCTGATAAACCGACCGCCGCGAATTTCACCCCGGGCTTCTAATCGGTGGAAGGTGCGCAGTAATTCTCGCCAGTTGGGTAACCAATCCGCTTCACGTTCCAGCATCCGCCAGAACACCACGCCGTAACGTCGCAGCAGGGTCATGGCTACATGTTCCAGCGTCGCCGCTGCTGTTTGTTTTTGCTTTAGGGTTTCGCTGTCCACCGAAGCCGGTACACGACGCAGCAACGCCCAGCGCCCGGCATCGTCCATACCACCGATAAAAGCGCCACGGTTGCGTCGGCTGGTGTGGGCCGAGCGTTTACTGGCCGGCGTGATCAGCGCCCGCAGCCCGGCAAAGCTGTCGGCGTTTACCAGTCCGGCGCCGACCAATTCCTGCAGCGCGGTCTCCAATTCGCTGCGCAGCAAATGGGCTTCTTGAACCAGCTCATCGAAAAACAGCGCCCCGTGGCTGACCAATGCCGCGTGGACTTTTTGGCCGCGCAACGACAGCTCAGAGGGTGATGGCTGTTCGGTGAGTTCGCTCCACAGATTCACATGGCGCCGGGGCAACAACACGATGGGCGTACTGCGCAGCGCTGAGGCAGCGGTTTTGTTGCGCGGGGCCAAACGTGTCCACACTGTTTTGCCCGACCGACACAGCTCATCGAGCCACAACAGTGAATAGTCCTTGAGCCGCGCCGGGAGAATATCGCTGTCCCAGGCCCCGGCCGCCGCCGAATAACCTTCGAGCTGTTCGACCACCTCCGGCAGTGCGGCTTTACCTTGGCTGCGGGTGACGCTGGACAGATGCTGCCAATCAAATAAAAACCGCATGTAATCCTGCAATGAAACTGGCTCGATTTCCCGTCGCAGGCGTTTCACCGTGTAGCGATGAATGCGCGCCAACAAATGCCGCTCGCACCATTGATCGCCGACTGCGCCGGGGCTGAAGCGACCGCGCAGCACATAGCCGTTGGTTTCGAGTCGCGCCAGTGCCTGACTCACTCGGGCGGCGGACAAGGCCAGCGGCTCGGCAATCGCCGCCAGCGACAACGGTCCAAAACCGGCAAGGCGCGCGCGGACGATTTCTATGGTGGCCTCGTCTGCGTCCCATGGATCATCAAAGCCTGCTAATGGCTCTAATGACGGGTGCATTTGCGCCTCTGGATAAACAGCGCGCAAACACGTCAGGCGTTCAATAGCGAACCACAACGCGTTATCCGGGCTAACCTGCAAACGGCTGGCGCGGCCACTCTTGGCCAAGACTTCCAGCCACGCTAACCAATGCGGGTGCTCACGAAGTTCGGCGCCGCTGACGCAACTGAGGGTCATCAGCGCTTCGTGCATTTCATCCAGAGTGTGCGGTTGTGGCCAGGCTTCTGCGCCAACGGCGCTAATCGCGTCGGCGTCCAGTGCGCTGAGATCGTCGGTGGAACTCGGATCACTCCAGCGCCGATTGAGCACTGCATGGGTGCGACGCTCTTCCAGCGGCGCGTCGTCGAGAAATGCAAACGGCCGTGCATTGAGGATTTCCGCCGCCAATGGTGAGGGCGCGGGCAAATCCCGACTGATCAAGCGCACGTCGCCGCTTTCCATGCGCCGCAGCAGTGTTAGCCAGCCTTCGCAATCCATGGCTTCGTGCAGGCAATCGTCGAGGGTTTGCTCAATCAGCGGATGGTCGGGAATGTCACGCTCGCCGACTACGTTTTCCAGGCAGGCAATCTGATCGGGAAACACCGTGGCAATCAAGTCTTCGCTTTTCATCCGTTGCAGCTGTGGCGCCACCTTTCGCCCGCCGCTGAAACGGGGCAGAGCCAGCGCTGTACCGGCATTCCAGCGCCAACGCACACCAAACAATGGCGCATCCAGCAGCGCTTGAATCAGCAAATGTTCGCCGCTGTGGGCCTTGATGTAACGCCAGACGTCGTCGAGCTCGAAACTGTGGCTGGTGGATAACGACAGCACGATGGCGTCTTCACTGGCCGCCGCTTGCAGCTCGAAATTGAAGGTGCGGCAAAAGCGTTTGCGCAACGCCAGGCCCCAGGCACGGTTGATCCGGCTACCGAACGGGGTGTGGATGATCAGTTGCGTGCCGCCCGACTCGTCGAAAAAGCGTTCCATCAACAAGGTGTCCTGGGACGGCAGCGCGCCAAGCGCCAGCCGTGTCCGCGCCAGATAATCCACCAGTTGTTCAGCGCTGGCCAAGTCCAGTCCCAAGGTGTCCATCAACCAGTCGATACAGGGTTGTAAATCGCCGAGGCTGGCGCCGAGCAGTTCATCAATGTGGGCTTGCAGACGCGCCACCGCCGAGGACAACTCTGCGCTACGGCCCGGCGCCTCACCGAGCCAAAAGGGAATGGTCGGCGATTGACCGTGGGCATCCTCAACCCGTACCCGGCCAGTCTCCACTCGCAGAATTCGATACGACGTATTGCCCAGTTGGAACACGTCGCCTGCAATACTCTCCACGGCAAAGTCTTCGTTCACCGTGCCGATATTCAATGCCTGTGGTTCAAGAATGACGCTGTAATCGGCGTTATCCGGAATCGTGCCGCCGCTAGTGACGGCCGTCAGTTTGCTGCCCCGGCGCCCGCGCAAGCTGCGGGTCAGTGCGTCGCGATGCAGGTAAGCGCCGCGCACGCCCTGGCGACCGCTGTAGCCTTCGGCGAGCATTCGCAGCAGCGCTTGAAAGTGCGCGTCATCGAAGTCTGCATAGGGTGATGCCTGACGAATCATGTCCAGCAACGCCTGTTCTTGCCATTCCTCGCAACTGACCTCGGCGATGATTTGTTGCGCCACCACGTCCAGCGGTGCTTTGGGTATCAGCAGCGTGTCCAGTTCGCCACGGCGCACGCAATCGAGCAGCGCGGTGCATTCGATCAAGTCATCGCGTGAAGTGACGAATAACCGACCTTTGGGGGTGCCCCCGACCTGATGCCCAGAACGACCGACTCTTTGCAGGAATGCAGCAATGGAACGCGGCGAGGCAATCTGACAGACCAAATCGACGTCGCCAATATCAATCCCCAGTTCCAGCGAGGCCGTGGCAATCAACACCTGTAGTTCGCCGCGTTTGAGCCGTTGTTCGGCGTCCAGACGTTGTTCTTTCGCCAAGCTGCCGTGGTGTGCGGCGACCGCGTCTTTGCTCAGTCGATCACTTAAATGTCGGGCCAAACGCTCGGCCAGGCGCCGGGTGTTGACGAAAATCAGCGTGGTTCGATGTTCTCGGGCCAACTGCGCGAGCCGGTCATACACCAACTCCCACACGTCGTTGGCCATCACTGCACCCAACGGCACGGGCGGTACTTCAATCGCCAGATCCCGTGGTCGGGCGTGGCCGATGTCGACGATGGCACAGGGTCGTTTTAGCGGATCGCTGCCCACCAGAAATCTGGACACCTGTTCGATGGGTTTTTGCGTGGCGGACAAACCGATGCGCAGCAGTTGCTCACCATTGCTACCCCCATGTTTGTCGCACAGGGCTTGTAAACGCTCCAGACTCAGCGCCAAGTGGCTACCGCGTTTGCTCGATGCAATGGCATGGATTTCATCGACAATTACCGTGCGGGTGCTGGACAGCATGCGTCGCCCCGAGTCTGAACTCAGCAGCACGTAAAGCGATTCGGGAGTAGTCACCAGAATATGCGGCGCAGTCTTGCGCATCGCGGTGCGTTCTTTTTGCGGGGTGTCGCCGGTGCGCACAGCGGTGGTGATGCGCAGTTCGGGCAGGCCCATCCGCGCCAACTGCTCGGTGATCCCGGTCAGCGGGTTTTGCAGGTTGATCTCAATGTCGTTGGACAGCGCTTTAAGCGGGGACACGTAGACTACGAAGGTCTGCTCTGGCAACTCACCGCCGTTCGCCAAACCTTCATGGACCAAATCGTCAAGCACTGCCAGAAACGCGGTCAGGGTTTTGCCTGAGCCGGTGGGCGCTGCAATCAAGGTCGAGCGCCGTGCCTTGATCAACGGCCATGCTTGCGCCTGAGCGGGAGTGACCGCCGGGAATGTATTGCTAAACCAAGCGCTGACCGCCGGATGAAACGGGCTCAGCACCGGGTCGGGAAGGGTTAGAAGATTCATCCGCTTTTTATGCGGGCGGGGCCGTAAAGATGCAAGCGCCTCTCGTCAAACAAGCGTCCCTTTAGATACCGTTTCGACGCTCACTCCGAACGCGTTTCATCGGCACCAAAAAAAGACGCAAACCCATACCGGCCGGGCGCCTCTTGGGTGAAAGGAGTCAACGTGTTATGTTTGCAGCCGTTTTTATTAATTTTTTTTTGAACCGATTCTGATACCGAGCCTGCTGACTCTATGCGAATGCGCCTTATGCTGTTGGGCGGCGGGAATGCCCTTGGGCAGGCGCTGATTCGACTTGGTGCCGAGGAAAATGTTGGTTTCCTCGCACCGCGCCCACCGCAAGACGGTTGGGATGCCGCGAGCCTGACGCAACTGCTTGATGACACCCGTCCTGATGCCTTGATCAACCTCGCTTACTACTTCGACTGGTTTCAGGCGGAGACCGTGAGCGAAACCCGTCTGGCCGGACAGGAACGCTCCGTGGAGCGTCTTGCCGAACTGTGCCAGCACCACAATATCAGTTTGCTGCAACCGTCCAGCTACCGGGTATTCGATGGTTCGCGGGCAACGGCGTACAGTGAAAAAGACGAGCCGGTGCCGCTGGGCCTGCGTGGCCAGGCGCTATGGCGAATTGAGCAAAGCGTGCGAGCAATCTGTCCGCAGCATGTGCTGTTACGCTTTGGCTGGCTGCTTGATGACAGCAGCGATGGTGTGCTTGGCCGTTTGCTCAAACGCGCTGAGCAACCTGAAGAATTGTTGATGGCCGATGACCGTCGCGGCAACCCGACGCCTGTGGACGATGCGGCACGGGTGATCATTTCCGTACTCAAGCAACTCGATTGTGCAGCGCCGTTGTGGGGTACTTATCACTACGCGGGACACGAAGCGACTACGCCACTGGCGTTGGGTCAGGCAATTTTGACCGAAGCTCGTCTGTTGCATCCGCTGGCGATCGAAGCCCCTACCGCGCAGGCCCATGCCGCCCGCGCAGACGCTGCTGACGAGCCGCAACACGGTGTGCTTGCCTGCAAAAAAATCCTCCATACCTTTGGTATCAAGCCCCGCGCCTGGCGTGCCGGTTTGCCAAGCTTACTGGACCGTTATTATCGCCATGCTTGATGCACCTGTTTTAATTACCGGCGGCGCCGGCTTTATTGGTTCGCACTTGGTCGATGCATTGCTCGCCAAAGGCTACGCTGTGCGCGTACTGGACGACCTTTCTACCGGTAAACGCAGTAATTTACCGATGGACAACCCGCGTCTCGAATTGATTGAAGGCGATGTCGCCGATGCAATGTTAGTTGCTCGTTCTGCGTTGGGCTGTAGTGCGGTGGCGCACCTTGCGGCGGTGGCTTCGGTTCAAGCGTCCGTGGACGATCCGGTGCGCACTCATCAAAGCAATTTCATCGGCACCCTGAACGTCTGCGAAGCCATGCGCCAAGCCGGGATCAAAAGGGTATTGTTTGCGTCGAGCGCGGCGGTTTATGGCAACAACGGTGAAGGGGAGTCCATCGACGAAGATACGCCCAAGTCACCACTAACCCCTTATGCCTCAGACAAACTGTCGAGCGAGTATTATTTGGATTTCTACCGCCGCCAACATGGGCTGGAACCGGTAATTTTTCGCTTCTTTAATATCTTCGGTCCACGCCAAGACCCATCGTCGCCCTATTCGGGTGTGATCAGCATTTTCTGCAAGCGCGCCGAAAGCGGCCTGCCTATCGCTATCTTTGGCGATGGCGAGCAAACCCGTGATTTCGTTTACGTGGGCGATCTGGCTGGGGTGTTGGTGCAAGCATTGGAGTTACCGGAAGTCGCGGCGGGCGCGATCAACGTCGGGCTTAATCAGGCCACCACGTTGAACCAGTTGCTGGCAGCGTTATCGCAAGTGGTTGGGGCATTGCCCGAGGTTACTTACCTGCCGGCGCGCTCTGGGGATATTCGCCACTCGCGTGCCAATAACGGGCGCTTGCTGGAGCGATTTAAGTTCCCTGAACCGACGCCCTTGAGTGTGGGGTTGGCACGGTTGCTGGGACGCTAGACAGCACTTCGCGAATGAAGTCGCCTCTCATTAGATGAGGGCGCCTTTATTCGCGAGATGTCGAACTAAAAAACGCTCAGTTAGAACTTGTAGCCCAGGCCAACCATGTAGACCCAAGGATCAACTTCAAGGCTAACTTTGGTCTGGCCGATGCCCAGTGCGGATGGGCCGTTCACTGTCGCTTTGGTGCTCATGTCGATGTACCAGACAGAGGCGTTAAGCATCACTCGGTCAGTCAACATGTAGTCGGCACCCAGTTGCCCGGCTATCCCTACTGAGTCCTTGACCTTAAGGTTGCTGAAGCCTTCGTTTTTGCGCTCGCCGGTCAAGTCGCCGCTGAAAAATGCGGTGTAGTTCAAGCCAACACCGACATAGGGTTGAAACTTCGACGCAGTGTCCAGCGGGTAGTACTGCAACGACAAGGTAGGTGGCAGCTGTTTGATGGTACCCAGCTTGCCATCCAGTGCCGGGCTAAGGCCTTTGACACCAACAGTGTGATTGAACGGGGTTGCCGCTAGCAGTTCAATGCCGACGTGGTTGGTCAGCATGTAAGCTACCGCTAGGCCGAGCTGTGTGTCGCTGTCCAGCGTCGCTTTCGTGCCGGCGGCTTTCACCCCGTCAAACTTCAGGTTACCGCTATCTTCATTGGGGGCTACGACCGCCGCACCCGCACGAACGATGATGTCGCCAGCTTCGTGGGCTTGGGCAACGAGGGAGGCGCTGAGCGCCAGCGCAAAAAGAGACGCGCCGAGCAGTGATTTGTGCATGAAGGCTCCGTTAGACATTAATTGTGGCGATGTCTAATGGTATGGCGGCAATGCAGCGACCCTTTTGACCCAGCTCAATGAAATTGAACTATAGGGAACTAACCGGGCAACGGTGCCGTCTCGCACCTGACACACTCAATATCGGGGCGTCTGTGTCCCGAGTTTGCAACGCGAGAAAGCTGGATTCAGGAATCGGGTAGTTCATAGGCGTAGATTTTCTCCGCGGCCATTTTGTAGCCTGCGTCGGCCAATTCGCTGGTGGATGATTCGACTTTCATCGAGCCTTCGATCCAGTACGGTTGATACAGCTCATCGAGTTTTACCCCGACTTTACTGGTGACGTAGACAATTTGATTCGAAGGCGGAGGCGGCACGTGGATGCAGGCGCCGAAGTAGGGCACCAGCAGAAATTCGGTCACGCGGCCCTCTTCGGTTACTTCCAGTGGCACGATATAGCCTGGCAAACGAATGTGTTGGCCGTTGAGCGATTTGACCACAGGGGCAGACGGCGACTGCTGTTTCGCTGCGGGAGCGGACTCAGCTGACAGCGCATCGGACATACCTGACAGGTTATGAATCGGTGCGGGTTGTGGCTTGAGTTTTGGCGCATCGGGGGGAATCATTTGTTCCCACGCCAAATCACGCGGCTGGGCATCGGCCGCGTCCGCGGCCGTCGCGGCCAGTAATGGCGCCATCAGCAGCAACAGCGCGAACAGTGTGCGCAACATGATGAAAACCCTCATAAGCGAATCGACAGACCGTCAGCCAAAGATTGGCGGTAGGCGCGCCAGGCGGGCACGGTGCCAATCAGCAGAGCAGCGGCCAGAATACCGCCGAGCAGGGTCCATTCATATGTGCTGGGCAGTGACAGTGGCAAGAACAATCCGTAACTCGATTGCACATAGCCCTGCGCCGATGCGATGCCGACGTACAGTAAAACCACGCCACTGACCACGCCCCCCAAAGCCAACGCGAAGGCTTCGAGAATTAACAGGCTGGCAATGTGCCAAGGTCGCGCGCCCACCGAACGCAGGATCGCCATTTCGCGACGTCGCTCGTTGAGACTGGTCAAAATTGCGGTGAGCATTCCTATTAAGCCGGTCACCACCACGAACAACGAAATAATAAACAGCGCTTGTTCTGCGGTGCTCATTAGGCTCCAGAGCTCTTGTAACGCGACACCGGGCAGAATCGCCAGCATCGGCTCGCCCCGGAACTCATTGATGTCGCGCTGCACGGCGAATGTTGCAATCTTGTTATTCAGGCCGAGCATGAAGGCTGTGATTGCGGTGGGTGTCAGGTCCATGTTGCGTGCTTGATCAGCGCTGATTCTGCCGGCGCCTCGGGCGGGAACGCCGTTATGCCAATCGATATGGATCGCTTCCATGCCGCCGAGGCTGATATGCAGCGTGCGGTCCACAGGGGTGCCGGTGCGTTTCAAAATCCCGACCACGGTGAACGGCTTGTCGTCGTGCTTGACCAGGCTGACCACCGCCACGCCGTGAGCCAGTACCAGTTTGTCGCCCAACTTATACTTCAACGCATCGGCTACTTCCGCTCCCAACACCACTTCAAACGGGTCGGTGGCAAATGCTCGACCGCTGGCTAATTCCAGGTGCTGTTGACGGCCGTACTGATAGTGCTCGAAGTAGGCTTCGTTGGTGCCCATGACCCGATAGCCACGGTGTGAGTCACCCAAGGAAATCGGGATGGCCCATTTCACGTGAGGATCGTTGGCGAAATGCTCAAAGCTGTCCCAACGAATATTGTTGGTGGCGTTGCCGATGCGGAATACCGAATACAGCAGCAAGTTAATCGAGCCGGACCGCGCGCCGACGATCAAGTCGGTGCCGCTAATAGTGCTGGCGAAGCTGGCTCGCGCCTCGGTGCGAACGCGCTCGACGGCCAATAGCAAGCAGACCGACAAAGCGATAGCGAATGCGGTCAGAAACGCGGTGAAGCGGCGATTAGCCAGACTAGCCATGGCTAGACGAAACAAATACATCTCAGACCTCTGCGGCGACGGCGGCGCGATTGAGTTCGGACAACGACAGGTTACGGTCGAACAGTGGCGCAAGGCTTTGGTCGTGGCTGACAAACAGCAGGCTGGCCCCGGCTTCCTGACATTCCGCAAACAGCAGGCGGATAAATGCTTCACGGGCATCGGCATCCAACGCAGACGTAGGTTCGTCAGCGATTACCAGCTCGGGTTGGCCGATCAGTGCGCGGGCGGCGGCAACTCGTTGTTGCTGGCCTATGGACAATGAATCCGCGCGCCGGCTCAACAACGCCGGGTCCTTCAACCCCAAGTGCGCGAGCAACGTTGCGGCAGCCTGATCGACACTGCCATGGCGTTGGGCCGCCCGAGCGGCGCGGAGTTTGGAAAAATGACAAGGCAGCTCTACGTTTTCCCGCACTGACAAAAACGGCAGCAAGTTGAACTGCTGAAAGATATAACCGGTATGGTCCACTCGGAAATGGTCCCTGGCGCCGGCCGACATTTGCGTCAGCTCTTGGCCCAGCAGGCGGATACTTCCTCGGTCTGGAGTCTGCACGCCGCCCAGCAGCCCGAGCAGCGTGGTTTTTCCGCTGCCACTAGGGCCTTTCAGGAAAAGGGTTTCACCTGGCTCCAGGCGAAACACCGGAATATCCAGCAGCGGCGCATGGCCCGGCCAGCTAAAGCCAAGATCGGATAGCTCGATAAGTGCTTGGGTCATGAGGGGCAAGTTCACAGGGTGATCAAAACAGGGTTGTCAGAACTTCAGGGTGGCGTTATCAGGCGTCGCTTCGGTGCCTAGCTGGCCACTCGGCGCGATCAGTTGTACCTGAATTCTATGGGTGTTGGGGAACGTCTTGAAAATTTGTGAAAGATCAAAACTTTTCAATGCGGAAGGGGCATCGCAGACAAAGACGTAATGCGCATGGATTTCGCTATGGTGATCCGTTTCGCCGGCTTCAGCCTGGGCATGCGTGTCGTTATCGTCGTTGTGATCATCGGCTGCATCAGGCTTGTCGCCGAACAGCGGACTCTGGAGTTTTTGCGTGGTCACCGCGCATTTAGCGGCCAACGGCAGATTGAACAGCGCTTGGGACTTCAGCAGCAATTCGCGGGCGTTAGCGAGTTTAGCTTTGTCGGTGTCAGTACTCGCTTCGTGTTCGAAACCGACGATATTCATCGACGGGCTGTCTAGCTCGAATTCCAGCGACTTACCGTCTAGCGCTATGTCCAGGCGCGCAACACCGTGCTCATGGGCGCCGAGACTGGCATGCTCGACTTCGGCGGCATGCACCATGGCTAGTGGAAGCAGAGCGAAAGGCAAGGCGAGCAGCAAATGACGCATGGTAACTCCGGAGACAGAGGGGATTAATTCGTTATGTGATCTTATAACAATTAATTAGCGCCATGCGACCGCTTCCCGAATGAGTTCGGTCCCACTGATACTATTCGATCACCCTGTGGAACCAAATTCATTCGGGAAGGCCCCTGCGGCGGTCATTCTTAATAGGGAAATAGACATGTTACGAATTCGCGGAACCATCGGCGATTGGCCGGTGGACCTGACGCTCGAATTGGATGAAAGCGATTGGGCGCAACTCGGCGCGCAAGTACAGGCGACGAAACCGGCAAGCCCGGCACCAACACAGACGCCTGTCAGCCGGGATGACGCCATCTGGCTGATTGCCAAAGATTTGTTGCGCAAAGCAGGGCAAATGAATGGCCCGGAGCTGCTGGGTCAACTTGAGGCCATGACCGGTAGCACTGCAGCAGGCAAACGCTTGTTAGTGCGTTTACGCCACAGCGCCGATGTCAAGGTGGTGAACGGTGCCGACGCGCCGCTTTATAGCTGGGTCAGTTAGTAAAGCGCGGCAAATAATTTGCGGCGATAGGTGGTGACCAACGGGTGGTCGTTGCCCAGCAGGTCAAACACTTGCAGCAGGGTTTTGTGCGCGAGACCTTCAGCATAGCTGCGATTGCGGATGAACAGCTTCAATAATCCTTCCAGCGCGGCCTCGTATTGTTGACGGGACAGTTGCTGAATCGCTAATTGATGAGCGGCCTCATCGTCCTGCGGATTTTTCGCCAAACGGGTTTTAAGGTCGGCAACGTCCGGCAAGCTCGCCGCTTCAACCAAGAACGTCAGTTGCGCTTTTGCGCCAGCCAGAGCGGCCTTGTGTTCATCACCCTTCACCGCGTCGAGCACTGCGCCAGCTTCGACCAGCTCACCGCGTTCAGCCAGGCAACGTGCGTACAGAATCAGCGCAGCGGTGTTGGTGTTGTCTTCGCCGAGCAGATGCTTCAACACAGCTTCGGCATCCGCGATGCTGCCTTCGGCAAACAGTAACTGTGCTTGCTCCAATGGGTCGGCGGCGGCAGGCAGAGGTAACTGGACGTGCGGTTCGAGAATCGTTCGAATGGCAGACTCAGGTTGTGCGCCGGTAAACCCGTCCACCGGTTGACCGTCCTTAAACAGCACTACGGTTGGCAGGCTGCGAATGCCAAAGCGCGCCACGATGTCTTGCTCGGCGTCGCAATCGACCTTCGCCAGCAGCAATTCACCTTGGTACTCATCGGCGATTTTCTTCAGCAGCGGCATCAGCACCTTGCAGGGCGCACACCATTCAGCCCAGAAGTCCACTAGCACAGGCCGATGAAACGACGCCTCAATAACCAGTTGGTCGAAGGTCGCGGTGGTTGCGTCGAAGATGTACGGGGTGTCCTGGCTCATCGCTAGTCTCGAAAAGTGCGTTCAATGGCGCAACTATATCACCGCGTTTGGCCTCGATTCAGTTACTGCGCTTATCGAGATCTGTGCGAGCGAACTTATTCGGGACGCGGGCGGCGCGGCCTTCGCGAATAAATACGGCCCCAGAGGTTTTTCGATTGATTCGGGGCATCGCTTTACGGCGCCACAACCAACTGCAACGCACCCAGCGCCTGAGTATTACCTTGTTCGATACGCAGCGACGGCAGGTGCAGGATCAATTGACCGGACTGGCTCGCCCGGCCGCGCAATTCGACGCGGGCACCCACCGGGAACGATTCCGGGTTGAAGCGCAGTTGAAACGGTAGAGGCTGATTAGTGCCGGTCAGCGTAGTGTTGGCTAACAAACGCTGGGGGCGGCCACGGTCATCAATGACCAACAGCGCCAGTTCCACTTGCGCGCCTGGTGGCGCGCCGAGTAACTGGCCGCTTAATTCGCGTTGATGGGCGGGTAATGGACCCAAGCCTTCCTGAACTTTAACGGCGGCAGGCTGCTGCACTGCTGGTTTGGCCTCGGCAGGTTTTTTCGGCGCTTCGCTGCTGCACGCGGCCAAAAGGCCAACAAGGCTTAGCAAAACAAAGTGTCGTAGCGACATGAACAACTCCAACAAAACAAAATCTGGGGGAGGCGCGACAGGGGCGCGCAGTATTGCCCAGCGGATGAATTTCACACTGCGCGCAGCGCGTCTATATACCGTAAACCTCTGGTCTTGTCTCGCCGGTAATATGTCCTGGCGTGCGCCTTATGTTTGCCGCGCTGGAAATAAATGAAAACTCGCCCTACCATGAGCCTCCCTTTTTTTGTTGCCTGCCACCATGCACTGTCCTTTCTGCGGTGCCAATGACACCAAGGTCATTGATTCACGCCTCGTCGCCGAAGGCGAGCAGGTCCGTCGCCGTCGCGAATGCCTAGCCTGTGGCGAGCGTTTCACGACGTTTGAAACCGCCGAACTGGTACTCCCGCGCCTGATCAAGCAAGACGGCAGTCGCCAGCCCTTTGACGACGATAAGCTCCGTGCCGGCATGCAGCGCGCATTGGAAAAACGTCCCGTTAGTGTTGAGCTTCTTGAGGCGTCGCTGGCGCGCATTAAGCACAAACTGCGCGCGACCGGCGAGCGCGAAGTCAAATCGCTGGTGGTGGGCGAATTGGTGATGGGCGAGCTGCAAAAGCTCGACGAAGTGGCCTACATCCGTTTCGCTTCGGTTTATCGGCGTTTTCAAGACCTCAATGAATTTCGGGAAGAGATAGACCGTCTTGCCCGCGAACCGGTGAAAGAATGAACTCACTGTCGACTGAACAGGGCGCCCTTGACCGCCATTACATGTCCCGTGCGTTGGAACTAGCGCGCAAGGGTATTTATACCGCGCACCCGAACCCACGGGTCGGTTGCGTCATCGTCCGCGACGGGCAGGTGGTCGGCGAAGGCTGGCATGTCCGCGCCGGTGAGCCGCACGCTGAGGTGTACGCACTGCGTCAGGCTGGTGACAAGGCCAATGGCGCCACCGTTTACGTCACCCTTGAACCTTGCAGTCACCATGGCCGTACCCCGCCGTGCGCCGACGCCTTGGTCACTGCCGGTGTCGCACGGGTTGTGACAGCGATGCAAGACCCCAATCCGGAGGTCGCGGGCAAAGGCTTGTTGCGCTTGATGACAGCGGGTATCGCGGTGCAAAGCGGCGTGCTGGAAAGTGACTCGCGAGCACTGAACAAAGGCTTTTTGAAGCGCATGGAGCACGGCCTTCCGTACGTGAGGGTCAAGTTGGCCATGAGCCTTGATGGGCGCACCGCCATGGCCAGTGGCGAAAGCAAATGGATAACCGGCCCTGCGGCGCGTTCTGCAGTACAGCGGCTTCGTGCGCAATCAAGCGTGGTATTGACCGGTGCCGACACGGTATTGGCCGACGGCGCACGCCTGACGGTGCGCCCAGACGAATTGGGCCTTGATGCTGAATTGACCGCGCTGGCCCTCACTCGGCCGCCTTTGCGCGTTCTGGTGGATGGTCGCTTGCGAGTACCGCTTGATGCACCTTTCTTTAAGGCAGGTAGCACCCTGGTGGTGACCTGCGCTGCTGCATCTGCCCGTGAACGCTATCTCGCCGAAGGCCATGAAATGCTGGCGTTGGCGAACAGCGCAGGTCAAGTTGATCTGCATAAATTGATGGTCGAGCTGGCGGCACGCGGCGTTAATGACGTGCTGATCGAAACCGGCCCAGGACTGGCAGGTGCGTTTACTCGGCTCGGGCTGGTCGATGAATTTCAGATTTTTGTCGCAGGCAAGTTCTTGGGCTCCTCGGCGCGGCCGCTGCTTGATTTGCCGTTGGCAAAAATGAGCGAAGCGCTGGAACTCAAAATCATTGAAATGCGTGCTGTCGGTGACGATTGGCGAGTCATCGCCGTACCCGCCTGATAGGCGCCTATTATTTTTAGCCACTGCTCCGCGCTGGCTTTGTTCTCCAGGGGGACCACATGTTTACCGGCATTATTGAATCCATTGGCAGTATCCGCGCGCTGACCCCAAAAGGCGGCGATGTTCGCGTTCATGTGGCCACCGGCAAACTCGACCTCATCGACGTCAAGCTTGGCGACAGCATTGCGGTGAATGGCGTCTGCCTGACCGCCGTCGAGTTACCGGGTGATGGTTTTTGGGCGGATGTCAGCCGCGAAACCCTCGATTGCACGGCGTTCGACGATCTTAAGACCGGCAGCCCGGTAAACTTGGAAAAAGCGTTGACCCCCACCACGCGCCTCGGCGGCCATCTGGTCAGCGGGCATGTCGACGGAGTGGGTGAGGTGTTGTCGCGGGAGGAAAATGCCCGCGCTATCCAGTTCCGCATACGAGCGCCGCGTGAGTTAGCCAAATACATCTCGCACAAAGGCTCAATCACCGTCGATGGCACCAGCCTGACCGTGAACGCTGTCAATGGCGCTGAATTCGATCTGACCATCGTCCCGCATACCCTGGCTGAAACCATCATGGCCGAGTACAAGCCGGGACGCCGGGTCAACCTGGAAGTGGACTTGCTGGCGCGTTATCTGGAACGTCTGTTATTGGGCGATAAGGCCGCAGAGCCGAACGCTGCAGCAGGCGGCATTACCGAAAGTTTTCTAGCCGCCAATGGCTACCTAAAATCCTGAACCGATAGGGGGTGCCGTGTGGCGCTCAACAGCATTGAAGAACTGGTTGAAGATATCCGCCAAGGCAAAATGGTCATCCTCATGGATGACGAAGACCGTGAGAACGAAGGCGACCTGATCATGGCCGCCGAGTGCGTCCAGGCTGAACACATCAATTTCATGGCCAAGCATGCGCGTGGCTTGATTTGCATGCCCATGAGCCGCGAGCGCTGCGAAACCCTCAAGTTGCCGTTGATGGCGCCGCGCAACGGCTCCGGTTTCGGCACCAAGTTCACGGTTTCCATCGAAGCGGCGGAAGGCGTCACCACCGGTATTTCTGCTGCCGACCGCGCCCGCACCGTGCAGGCGGCTGCGTCCAAAGACGCCAAGGCTGAAGACATCGTCAGCCCAGGCCATATTTTTCCGCTGATGGCCCAGGCCGGCGGCACGCTTGCACGCGCTGGCCATACCGAAGCAGCCTGCGACTTGGCGCGCATGGCCGGTTTTGAACCGAGCGGCGTGATCTGTGAAGTAATGAACGACGACGGCACCATGTCCCGTCGTCCTGAGCTGGAAACCTTTGCGGCTGAACACGGCATTAAAATTGGCACTATCGCCGACTTGATCCATTATCGGATGATCCACGAACGTACCGTTCAGCGGATTGCCGAGCAGCCAATGGACAGCGAATTGGGCCAGTTCAATCTGGTGACCTACCGCGACTCAGTCGAAGGCGATGTGCACTTGGCCCTGACCCTAGGCAAGATTTGCGCGGACGAGCCGACTTTGGTGCGAGTGCACAACATGGACCCGTTGCGTGACCTGTTAATGGTCAAGCAGCCTGGTCGCTGGAGCCTTCGAGCCGCGATGACCTCCGTGTCCGAGGCCGGCAGTGGCGTCGTGTTATTGCTGGGCCACCCACTGGATGGCGACGTGTTGCTGGCACATATTCGTGAAACCGCAGAGGGCACACCGCTGAAGAAGCCCACCACTTACAGCATCGTCGGTGCTGGCTCGCAAATCCTTCGCGACCTGGGCGTAAGAAAAATGCGCCTCATGAGTTCGCCAATGAAGTTCAATGCGATATCCGGTTTCGATCTGGAAGTTGTAGAATACGTGCCCTCCGAATAGCGACCGGTCAGGCAGCGGCTGAAAATCGATGATTTTCATGCGTTCTGCCCGACAGTCTGCAGTTGGTGGCCTAAAATCCCTCAAAGCACGCCGATTGGGCGTGCTTGCTCTTTAAGATGAGACGCACCCTAATGACCCTGAAGACCATCGAAGGTACCTTCATCACGCCCCAAGGCCGTTACGCCTTGGTGGTTGGCCGCTTCAACAGCTTTGTCGTCGAAAGCCTGGTGAGCGGTGCTGTTGATGCATTGGTTCGCCATGGTGTGAGCGAAAGCAATATCACCATCATCCGTGCGCCGGGTGCCTTCGAAATTCCGCTGGTGGTGCAAAAAGTTGCTCAGCGCAGCGAATACGCCGCCATCATCGCTTTGGGCGCTGTTATTCGTGGCGGCACGCCGCACTTCGAATACGTCGCTGGCGAATGCGTCAAAGGCCTGTCCCAGGTTTCCATGGAGTTCGGCGTGCCGGTTTCTTTCGGTGTGCTGACTGTCGACTCCATTGAGCAAGCCATCGAACGTTCCGGCACCAAAGCCGGTAACAAAGGCGCTGAAGCCGCCCTTTGCGCCATTGAAATGGTCAGCTTGCTGGCACAGTTGGAGGCCCAATGATTTCCGACGAAAGCGACCAGTTCAACCCTCGCGATGCCAAAGACCCTGAGATCGCCAAGGGCAAAAGCGCCAAGCGTCGTGAAGCGCGTCAACTCGCGACACAAGCGCTGTATCAATGGCACATGGCAGGACATTCGCTAAACGAAATCGAAGCGCAATTTCGCGTCGATAACGATTTCAGCAACGTCGACGCTACTTATTTCCAGGAATTGCTGCACGGCGTTCCGACCAACAAGACCGAGATCGACACCGCTCTAGCGCCTTGCCTGGACATTACCATCGACGAGCTCGACCCGGTTGAGCTGGCGATCTTGCGTCTGTCGACGTATGAGCTGCTCAAGCGCATCGACGTGCCGTATCGCGTGGTAATAAACGAAGGTATCGAGCTGGCGAAAGTCTATGGCTCTACCGACGGCCACAAGTTCGTCAACGGTGTGCTGGATAAACTGGCTCCGCGCTTGCGTGAAGCCGAGGTAAAGGCTCACAAGCGTTCTTGAACGCTTGATCCTCATGGACGAATTCGCCCTGATCCGTAACTACTTCGCCGCTGCGCCCTGTGCGCAAGTCGGCGAGGGCATTGTCTTGGGGATCGGCGACGATTGCGCCCTGCTGACGGTGTCGTCCGGCGAGCAGTTAGCCATTTCTACCGACACGCTGGTATCTGGCGTGCATTTCCCCGATCGCTGCGACCCTTTTCTGTTGGGTCAGCGTGCGCTTGCGGTGGCTGCCAGCGACTTGGCCGCCATGGGTGCAACCCCGCTAGCCTTTACCCTCGCCCTGACGTTGCCCGACGTCCATGCCGACTGGCTGCACGCGTTCGCCCGGGGTTTGGACTTGATGGCTCAGCGGTGCTCGCTACGGCTGGTGGGGGGTGATACCACCCGCGGGCCGCTGAGCCTGACGTTGACGGTGTTTGGCCGGGTGTCGGCCGGTTTGGCATTGACTCGTAGTGGCGCCCAAGTGGGTGATCTATTGTGCGTTGGCGGCGAATTGGGTGACGGGGCCGGCGCATTACCGTTGGTACTCAACCAGCGCGCTGCCGAGTCGACCATCGCTGAAGCGTTGTTGGCGCGCTATTGGTCACCGCAACCGCAATTGACGCTGGGCCTGGCTCTGCGCGGCAAGGCCACGGCAGCGTTGGACATCTCTGACGGGTTATTGGCCGATTGCGGGCACATCGCCTTGGCATCCGCTGTGCGGCTGGTGATTGAGCGCGATGCGCTGCCAATGTCGGCGGCCCTGATAGGTTTTCTTGGGCTGGAAGCTGCACGTGAGGCGGCGCTTAGTGGCGGCGACGATTACGTGCTCGCGTTTACCTTGCCCGCGTCGAATTTGGCTGGGTTGCTCGCCGCGGGCTTGCCCGTGCATGTGATCGGTCGGGTCGAGGCGGGGCAGGGTGTGCGCCTGATCGACAGCGACGGAGCAGACGTCACGCCATTGGCGCGGGGCTATCAACATTTTCAGGAGAACCCGTGACAAATCATTCTAAAAAAACGCCAGGACAACGGGTGCCGCCGACGGTGTGGACCAACCCGTGGCATTTTCTAGCCTTCGGATTCGGCTCTGGCACTCTGCCTAAAGCTCCAGGTACTTGGGGGTCGCTGGTCGCGCTGCCGTTTGTTCCGCTGTGGCAAATGCTGCCGGACTGGGGTTATTGGCTGATGCTAGGCATCACCATGCTGTTTGGTTTTTGGCTGTGCGGCAAAGTCGCCGATGACCTTCGCGTCCATGACCATGAGGGCATCGTCTGGGACGAATTCGTCGGGATGTGGATTACCCTGTGGCTGGTTCCCGAGGGCTGGTATTGGTTGCTGGCTGGATTTTTGATGTTCCGCTTTTTCGACATTCTCAAGCCGTGGCCAATTAGCTGGATCGATAAGCACGTACACGGCGGCGTCGGGATCATGCTGGACGACGTGCTGGCGGGGGTATTTGCCTGGTTGGGGATGCAGGCGCTGGTGTGGCTTTCCGCCTCGTTCTAATGAGCGCCTTGTCTTCTAATTCATTGATGCTCATAGGGTGTTATCGATCAACTCGATATTTATAGGCAATAATTCAGCCGAAGCGTCCCTGAGAACCTGCTGTTACAATACTGTCCTTGCGAAATCTAAGTCCCAATCATGATCAGGAGCACAAAGGTGCCCGTCGTCTTCGTCGCTGCTTCCAAGCTGCCAACACCCTTTGCGCAATTCACCATGCACGGCTTTCTTGAGAAGGCCACTGGGCGCGAGCACATCGTTCTCAGTCTCGGTGACGTGGCTGATGGCGCGCCAGTACTGGGCCGTGTGCATTCCGAATGCCTGACTGGCGATGCGTTGTTCAGTCAGCGCTGCGACTGTGGCTCCCAGCTCGAAGCGGCATTGCGCGCCATCGCCGCAGAAGGCCGTGGCGTGTTGTTGTACCTGCGACAGGAAGGCCGGGGTATTGGTCTGCTGAACAAAATCCGCGCTTATGAGCTTCAAGATGGCGGTGCTGACACCGTTGAAGCGAACGAACGTCTGGGTTTCGCCGCCGACCAGCGTGATTACGCCATCTGCTTGCCAATGCTTGAGCATATGGGTGTCAAATCCTTGCGTTTGATGACGAATAACCCACGCAAGGTCAAGGCACTGACCGACATGGGCATCACCATCGCTGAGCGAGTGCCGCTGCACACAGGGCATAACCCGCACAATAAACAGTACTTGGCGACCAAAGCCGGAAAACTCGGCCATATGATGGGCAACGAACATCTGACTGAGGCTGGCCGCGCGTGACCCGAAATAACGTACGCCGCCGATTGGCTCTGGCGTGGTGGTGGCAGTTGTTTTTGACCTTGGCGCCGCTGCTGGTGGTCAACGGGATTTTTGGCACCAGCGAGGCGCTTGTGCCGATTCTGGCGATGCCAATGTTTGTCGCCGGCTTGGCGACGATGTTCGTTAGTTTGAAATACTTCGGCCCTTACAAGCATGCGTTGATCGCTACTGAAAAAGCCTTGGACACGCCCGAAGAGCCCGCCGCCTGGATTGAGTTGGCAGCGCGTCGACGTATCGCCTTTCTGGCCGCTGGCTTACCTGCTTGGGTTGGTGCGTTAGCGGTTTTTGTCGGGCTGGAGGCGGTGCCGTTATTTCTTCTGGCGTTCTCCAGCGCCGTGCTGCTTTACCTCTACCGCATTCCACGACAGTTGGGCTAAGCCCCAAATCTGCGCCCCTGTGGGAGGCAACTGGTGGCGAGCTGCTTAATGCGGCGCATCAGGTATAACTCACTTCAACGCTCGGCTTTTAGCGTGCCATCAATCCCAAACGCTGTCTCACAGACGCTTCGATCCCGGCTTCGTCCAGCCCGCACTCGGCCAGCATTTGCGCGGGTTTGGCGTGTTCGACGTAGCTGTCGGGCAAGCCAAGGTGCAGCACGGACTTGAGGATGTTTTCCCTGGCCAGGAACTCGCTGACCGCCGCGCCGGCGCCGCCCATGATGGCGTTCTCTTCGAGGGTGACCAGCAGGTCATGCTCAGTGGCTATTTTTCGAACCAGCGCTTCATCCAGTGGCTTGACGAAACGCATGTCGACCACGGTGGCGTCCAGGGTTGCGGCTACTTTCAGCGCTTCAGCCATTTGCACGCCAAACACTAAAATGGCGACCTTTTGCCCGGTTCGGCGGACAACGCCCTTGCCGATTTCCAAAGGCTCAAGACCGCTGTCGATCAAAGCATTCGGGCCAGTGCCACGCGGATAACGCACGGCTGCGGGGCCGGCGTACAAATACCCGGTGCTGAGCATTTTGCGTAATTCGTTTTCATCGCTGGGCGTCATCACCAGGATGCCGGGGATGCAGCGCAAATATGACAAGTCGAAGCTGCCGGCATGGGTCGGGCCGTCTTCGCCCACCAGACCGGCACGGTCGATTGCAAACAACACATCAAGATTTTGCACGGCGACGTCATGGATCAGTTGATCGTAACCGCGCTGCAAGAACGTGGAGTAGATCGCTACCACCGGCTTGGCGCCTTCGCACGCCATGCCCGCTGCCAGCGTAACGGCATGCTGCTCGGCGATGGCGACGTCGAAATAACGCTCTGGATAATGCTCGCTGAATTCAACCAGGTCCGAGCCTTCTTTCATCGCAGGGGTAATGCCGACCAGACGCGGGTCAGCCTCGGCCATGTCGCAGATCCATTGCCCGAACACCCCGGAATACTTCGGTCCGCTGGGTTTTTTCGGCGCGGCGGCAGGGGCGTTCAACGGTTCGAGTTTGGTAATCGCGTGGTAGCCAATCGGGTCAGCTTCCGCCGGAGCGAAGCCTTTGCCTTTTTTGGTTACCACGTGCAAGAACTGCGGGCCTTTGAGGTCACGCATGTTGCGCAAGGTTGCGATCAGGGTGGGTAAGTCATGGCCGTCGATAGGGCCGATGTAGTTCCAGCCGAGCTCTTCGAAAAGCGTGCCGGGAACCAGCATGCCCTTTGCGTACTCTTCGGTGCGCCGGGCAATTTCCCAGGCACCAGGCAGGCGTGACAGCACTTTTTTGCTGCCCTCGCGCATGCTGGCGTAGGTGCGGCTGGAGAGGATCTTCGCCAGATAATTCGACAGCCCGCCAACGTTGCGCGAGATCGACATATCGTTGTCGTTGAGTATAACCAGCATGTCGGCGGCGACTTCCGGCGCGTGGTTCAACGCTTCGAAAGCCATGCCTGCAGTCAGCGCGCCGTCACCAATAACAGCGATGGCCTTGCGTGAGCTTTTTTGCAGGCGGGCGCCGAGGGCCATGCCCAGTGCTGCGCTGATCGAAGTGCTGGAGTGGCCGACGCCAAAAGTATCGTACTCACTTTCACTGCGACGCGGAAAAGCGGCGACGCCGTCCTTCTGCCGCAGGCTGCCCATTTGCTGGCGACGCCCGGTGAGGATCTTGTGCGGATAGGCCTGATGGCCCACATCCCAGACCAAACGGTCGTCCGGGGTGTCGAACACGTAATGCAAGGCGATGGTCAGCTCAATGACGCCCAGGCCGGCACCAAAGTGCCCGCCTGTCTGGCCTACGGTATAGAGCAGCTCCAGGCGCAGTTCGTCCGCCAGGGTTTCCAGCTCAGCCTCGCCCAATCTGCGCAAGCCGTCCGGCGTATTCGCACGGTCGAGCAGGGGCGTCGTTGGGCGCTCGCGGGGGATCTCTTTGAACGTCGTGGGCATCAGGCGAATCGATATAAGTAA
This sequence comes from Pseudomonas sp. AB6, assembly GCF_034314105.1. Lineage (NCBI taxonomy): Bacteria > Pseudomonadati > Pseudomonadota > Gammaproteobacteria > Pseudomonadales > Pseudomonadaceae > Pseudomonas > Pseudomonas sp. AB6. Next base: position 3,435,471 of record NZ_JAVIWJ010000001.1, on the reverse strand, counting down.
AAAGAGGCGGCAGTTTACCTGATGCATCGCGAGCTGCCCACGAAGCAGGGCAGAGGATGATCAGACAATGGTGGTATACACCTAGGTTCTAGACCCGACTGATGTCAGTCAGTTCGGTGAATGGCGCATTTCAACTGCGGCGATCAACGATATAGCGCGCAAGTTCGCGTAACGGCTTGGCAGCCGCGTCGAAAGGTCGCAGTGCATGCAGCGCCTGATCGCGTAGCTCCAGGGCATAGATTTTGGCTGCATCGAGGCCAAGCAGCGCAGGATAAGTCGGTTTATCGCGGGCAATATCGGCACCTTGGCGTTTGCCGAGGGTGGCGGTATCGCTTTCAACGTCAAGAATGTCGTCTTGCACCTGAAACGCGAGGCCGACGACTTGAGCATAGGTCTGCAGAGCGTTGAGTTCAGACGTTGCTGCGCGACCACTGGCAAGTGCACCAAGCGTGACACTGGCTTCGATCAGTGCGCCAGTCTTGTGCCGATGCATAAACGCCAAGGCGGCTTGATCAAGCTTGAGCCCCACTGACCCCAGATCAATCGCCTGTCCGCCGACCATGCCGGCCGGGCCTGCCGCATGAGTCAACACGCGGACCATGTTGAGTCGGGTGTCGGCATCCTGTGGCGTCAGGGTTGAATCGAGTAGCACGCTGAAAGCCATACTTTGCAGGCCATCACCGGCGAGAATCGCGCAGGCTTCATCGAAAGCTTTGTGAGTAGTGGGCTGGCCGCGACGTAGATCGTCATCGTCCATCGCCGGTAAATCGTCATGCACCAGCGAATAAGCGTGAATCAGCTCAACTGCGCACGCTACGCCGTCGGCCAGCGCCAAAGGCGATCCTAGCGCTTCGCAGGCAGCATAGGCGAGCAATGGGCGGACACGTTTGCCACCGTTCATTACGCTATAGCGCATGGCGGCGTAGAGGCGATTCAATTCAGGGCTGGGTGCCAGAAACAGGCCATCAAGGGCCGCGTTGACGCGGGCCTGAATAAGGGCCTGATAGACGGCAATCATTCCGGCTGGTCCGCATCGAAAGGCTCTTCAGCCAATTCGCCGTCGCGTTCAAGGAGGACTTGCACCTTCTGCTCGGCTTGGGCCAATGCGCCTTGGCAGTCACGGGTCAGGCGGATACCTTGCTCGAAAGCGGTCAATGAATCTTCCAACGACAGTTCGCCGTTTTCGAGACGTTCGACCAGCGTTTGCAGATCAGCGAGGGACTGTTCGAAATCCAATGCAGCTTTTTTGCGGGCCATGGGTGGCGATCTCGATGGGCATTAAACCGGCGCGACACTAGCAGAGCGAGGGCTTTGGGGCAAATGACAGGCGGCGAAAATCGATTCGCATTGTAGGAGCCAGCTTGTTGGCGAGCGGTTAATTGCTATCCGCCTGACAATAAGCCTTATCAACACGTTGGCTCCTGCAGGGGGTCACGCCATCGGTGGCAATCGCCTTTTTACCGGGGTTTTCTTGACGATGGCGGTGTTGGTCTCGGCATAAGCATTGAGCCTGTCCAGCAAGGTGTCCAGTTGCTCCATTGAGCGCACATGCAGGCGGGCGATGAAGCAGTCCTCGCCGGTGACTTTGTCGCATTCGGTGAATTCGGGGATCGCCTGGATCTGCCGTTCGACTTCCTGCAACTGGCCAGGGTGCGGGCGCACGCGGACGATGGCCTGCAGTTGGTAGCCGAAGCATTTAGGGTCTATTTCGACGGTGTAGCCTTTGAGCACCCCGCGCTCTTCGAGCCTGCGCAAGCGCTCCGCGACGCTGGGAGCTGATAAGCCACTTATCTGGGCCAACGCCTTCAGCGAACGCCGGGAATCTTCCATGAGCGCGCTGATCAGCAATTGGTCAATGTCGTCAGTCATATCCGTCTGATAGGTAGTTCATCAAGTTTGCCTTGATAAAAAAGGCATAAATTGATTCTAGCCTTTTATAGTCGCTGGAGCGCGCGGCCATGGGTTGGTCATACTTTAGCCCTCTCAAAGGAGTCGAACCATGAACGCTTCACTACGTCGCGGCTCGCTGGAAATGATCACCGCCATGCTGATATCGGGGACCATTGGCTGGTTCGTGCTGGTCTCCGGGCAGCCGGTAGTGGATGTCGTGTTCTGGCGCTGCGTGTTCGGTGCCGTCACCTTGTTATTGATCTGCGGGGTCTTGGGCTTTTTGCGCCCGGGTATCTTAACCCGCAGAATTTTTGCCCTGGCCGTGCTCAGCGGTGTCGCCATCGTTGGCAATTGGCTGCTGCTGTTCGCTTCCTATTCCCGTGCGTCGATAGCCATTGGTACGGCGGTCTACAACGTTCAGCCGTTTATGTTGGTGGGGTTGGCGGCGTTATTTCTCGGCGAAAAAATCACCGCACAAAAAATGCTGTGGCTCGGCGTAGCGTTTCTTGGAATGTTGGCGATTGTGAGTGCCCACGGCGACCAGTACCAAGCCAGCGATGAATACGTGTCGGGGATCGCTTTGGCATTGGGCGCCGCCCTGCTCTACGCTTTCGCCGCGTTGATCATCAAACGGTTAACTGGCACGCCGCCGCATTTGATCGCGTTGATTCAGGTCAGCACTGGGGCGCTGTTGTTGGCGCCTTGGGCACACTTTCACGGTCTGCCGCAGCAGTTCGCGGGTTGGTCCAGCTTATTGACCCTCGGCGTGGTTCACACGGGTGTGATGTACGTGCTGCTGTATGGAGCGATTCAAAAATTGCCGACTGCTTTGACCGGTGCACTGTCGTTTATCTACCCGATTGCGGCGATTTCGTCGACTGGTTTGCGTTCGGCCATCGCTTGAACGTTATGCAGTGGCTGGGCGTGATTGCGATTTTGCTGGCCGCTGCGGGGATGCAGCGGGGTTGGGGTTTGCGCAAGGCCGTTCGGCACCCTCGGCCATCCTAGGCGCGCGCTCCCACAGGTGTCTGCTGCTAAACCGCCACTTCCACCCGATTACGCCCGCTGCGTTTTGCGTCGTAGAGCGCAGCGTCGGCGATGCTGTACGCGGTGTCAAAGTCGGTGCCGCCGGGGCTGATGCTCACGCCAAAACTGGCCGTTATAGTGCGATTGACCGGCGCTGCGAATACGTGGCTGGCGATGGCATCGCGCATGGCTTCGGCAAGACGCGCGCCTTCCTCAAGGTTTCGCGTAGAAAGCAGTACGGTGAATTCTTCACCGCCGACGCGGCCGATGACTCCGTGGTCAGCCACGATCCGTCGCAGGCAGGTGACGATGCCTTGAATTACCGCATCGCCGGTGGGATGGCCGAAGTCGTCGTTGACGCGCTTGAAATAATCAATGTCTAGCACGATCATCACCACGCTGCCGTCGCGCAATGCTTGCCCCGCCAGCTCAATCACGGCGCCACGGTTCAGTACGCCTGTCAGCGCATCATGGGTCGCCCGGTGTTCGAGTTGCTGAGCCAGCATCTTCAGTTGCACGTTTAGCGCATTCATTTCTCGCTCGGCGCGGTCGCTACGGCCAATCAGGCGGCGGGTCTCGCGCATCAAGCGTTCGAAGTGGGTGATCAATTCACCCAACGATTGGCGATGCACGTGGGACTCCGCGTTAGACGCGGCATACGCTGCACGGGCGCTGTCGAGGGCCGTGTTCTCGCTTTTGAACAAGTCCGGGAGATCGTCCATCGGCATGTCCTGAGAAGAAGCTAGAGCGGGCATGGTGTCCTCACTGAGTTGAAACCGGATGATCGGTGAAGTCGATGGCCTTGAAGTCTGCTTGCAACTCCTCGCCGAATTCCAGAATTGTTTCGTCTTCTTCGTCGTGATACCAATTCATTTGCACGCGGTTACCGGACTGCGCCGATCGGTCCAGGGCGTCAAAGATGCTGAAAAGCATCTTGGTGCTGGAACTGTTGAAGTAGGCCAGTGCGACGTTGGCGGTAATCACTACGCTTTCGCAGGTCTCCAGGTAGGCGCGCAACTGTTGGATGATCGGGGCATAGAACGCCGCCGCGTTTTCTGGGTACGACTCCCCCTTGAGAGACAACAGGTGCTGATCGAAACGAAAATCGACTTCAGGTGAAGTAGCCGTTGCAGCGATATGCAGGTTATCCATGGCTCTTGTCGCTCTTGTTATTCAGATGATGGCTTTCAGACAAAACAAGGTGGTTTCGGGGTCGTCCGCGCGCGGGTGAAAGTCGAATTCCAGCGGCGCGCTGGCGTCGCGCGCCATGGTTAGAAAACCTAGCCCCGCGCCTTTGCTGTCCACTGGAGTTTCTGCACGTAGTGTTGCCTTGTAGGCCACCTTGATCTGCTCAAGCGTCATGTCACGTAACGGCTCTAACTTGGCACGCAATGCAACGACGTCCGCAGTGGCGATGGGGTTGGCGCACAGCATCAAATGGCCACCCGGGTTCGCGGTGATACACACCGCGCCTTGCCGTAGTGCGCCGTTATCTGGGCCTGGAGGCAGCGCGTCCGAGGAGTAGTGAATGATGTTTTGCGACAGTTCGACAAACGATGAAAACAACTTGCGCCGTGTCGGACCACTGACCCCTGAAACTTCCAGTTGTAGCTTCACCACCTCGGCCATGGCCGCGACGATGCTGTGGGAGAAATAACCCATGTGATAAAAAATCACATTGCGCTGCTGGGCGAGGTCGAAAAACGCGCAGTCCAGATCGGACGAAGACAAATCACTCATAGGTTGTCCTGAATGCGGGCACAAAATAGGGTCAGGTCGTCGCGACGGGTTTGAGTCGCCTGCCATGTTCCGAGGGTTTGCCGTAACTGCTCGCAGATCACGCTTGCCGGTTCGCCACGGTGCTCAAGGATTACGTCGCAGGTTTGACGCTTGCCGAATGCAATGTTACGCGGCCCGCCGATTTGGTCGATCAGGCCGTCGGTGGCGATGAATAAGACGCTTGCGGGCGGCACGGCAACGGTGCTTTGAGTCCATTCGTAGTCGGCGTGGCTGTCTACGTATCCAACGCCCATGCGCTGACCTGCGAGGGTGTCGAACTGGTCGGCGTCGGGCCTGAGGATATATAGGGCAATTCTGGCCCCGGCAAAGGTCAGCTCGGAACGTCCGGTGTCGAACCAGAAAAACGCGGCATCCAAGCCGTCGTCTGATTCGGGGGTCTCGTCGACGCCATTGACCTGTCCCAGCAGGCCTTTGACGCTGCGATTCACCGCCGCCAGCAACGCTGCGGGGTTGCGTGGACCGAGGTGTTCGAGGGCTTTGGACAGCGATGATGAAGCGATCAAGGTCATGAACGCCCCCGGCACACCGTGGCCGGTGCAATCGGCGACCGCGCCGAACCAGCCATCGGCGTGAGTGGCGAAATGATAGAAATCGCCACCCACCACGTCCCGAGGTTCCCAGACCAAGGCCGCGTCACGCAGGGTCAAAGCCAGGGTTTCACGAGACGCGCGGAGCATGGCGCGCTGAATGACGCTGGCGTATTCGATGCTCTGCATGATCTGACGATTTTTTTCCGCCTGCAACGCGGCGACCACGCCCATCAATTGCAGCCCACTGCCCAACCCGAGGAAGCGCCCTTCGCGGGTGATGATGAAACCATCAGCCAAGGTTTTTTCGCCGAACTCCACAGTCTTGAACGTCAGCGCTTCGATGCTCATGGCGGCATCGACAATCAGCGGTTCTTTGTCCATGAATGCGATGCAGCTTTTTTTGTCATACAACTCGCGATGAAACGGTTTACTCATCTGCGACAGGAAAATGGTGCGGTTGATCAAACCGATAGGTTTGTCATCTTCCAACACCGCCAAACTGGCCAGGTCACGATGGGAGGAGAACATTTCCATCACTTGCGAGTTGGCACCGGCTACGTCGATGGTCGGCATGTTCTGACACAAATCGCCGGCGCACCGATGATCGCCCGGCACTTCGGGACGACGGAACGGCGAAAAAGTAGTGTCCATACCCAACCATCACACTGAATGAGAACTGGGATAGTGGCCTTATGATGTGTACGTCGTGTGACAGTCGATTCAGTCACTTGGATTATTGGCGCGCGATTCCGGCCCAAATTTTAATATCCCCGCTAATTCGAGGCGCGTTTAGCGGATCTGGCGGCGCGATTGTGCACAGCCTGGCGAAGCTCATAACCGGCTTTTGTTTACGTCGAAGGTCCAGGGCTTGGCCCGTTTCGATTTTGCGTTCATGTGCCAGTCGTCATTCTGTGGCCTGAGCCTGAGTGTGTCGTGTTGTGACAACGTTTGCAGTCGCGTAGAATTCTCGGCATCCCGCAGCACCCCTCATACTCATAATATTTTGCTTACTCTATGCACTGCCCCGGCAACCAGCCTCGGGTAGCGTTTTTGTACGCAAGATTTTTGAGTGTTGAAGAGCGGCCGCTTTAATCGATTTTAATTTGAGGTTTGCACGGCATCCAATGAACAGCATCCTGGACGCTCGCACCGGCAGTTGGCTTAGCGTGATCGCGCTGGCTCTAGCAGCTTTTATTTTCAATACCACCGAATTCGTTCCGGTCGGGCTGCTGAGCGCCATTGGCCACAGCTTCAACATGACCACGGCCCAGGTCGGCCTGATGCTGACGGTTTACGCGTGGGTGGTGGCCTTGACGTCGCTGCCGATGATGCTGCTCACCCGCAACATTGAGCGGCGTAAATTGCTGGTCTTCGTCTTCATGCTGTTCATCGCCAGCCACATCTTCTCCAGCATGGCGACCAGCTTCAGCATGCTGCTGATCAGCCGCATCGGAATCGCCTTTGCCCACGCGGTGTTCTGGTCGATCACCGCGTCCTTGGCCGTGCGCGTTGCTCCGCCGGGTAAACACGTGCAGGCGCTGGGATTGCTGGCAACCGGCACGTCGTTGGCCATGGTGCTCGGAATACCGCTGGGTCGCGTGTTAGGCGAAGCGCTAGGCTGGCGCACCACGTTTCTGGCAATTGCCGTCGCCGCCGGCGTGACGGTGTTGTGCTTGATCAAATCGTTACCGCTACTGCCCAGTCAGAATTCCGGCTCCCTAAGAAGTCTGCCGATTCTCTTCAAACGCCCGGCACTGGTGTCGTTGTACGTCCTGACCGCGCTGGTGATCACCGCGCAATTCACCGCCTACAGCTACATTGAGCCCTTCGCGGAAGTCGTCGCCCACATGAGCGGCGAGATGACCACCATCCTGTTGTTGCTGTTCGGCGGCGCCGGTATCCTCGGCTCCGTGGTGTTCAGCCGCTACAACAACCGCTTCCCGAAAGGCATGTTAATCACCGCCATCGGCGCCCTGGCCCTGTGCTTGATGTTGTTATTGCCGCTCTCCGGCAAAGCCTCTTGGCTCGCGACCATGAGCGTGGTCTGGGGCATGGCAATCATGTGCTTCGGCTTGGTCATGCAAGCCAAAGTCTTGGCCATGGCGCCAGACGCAACCGACGTGGCAATGTCCCTGCACTCGGCTATCTACAACATCGGCATCGGCGGCGGTGCGTTGTTGGGCAGCATGGTGATCAGCCAACTGGGCATTGCGAATATCGGCCTGGTGGGTGGATTGATTGCGGTGAGCGGTTTGTTGGTGTGTTGCTTGGCGACGTATCGGTTTGGGGAAAAAGCGTTGCGGGCTTAAGTTTTTTTATTCGTTTACCGGGGCCGCAGAGTGCGACTTGGAAACGGCCTGACCCGGCGCCATCAACGCGCGGTCGAAGTTATCCTCGCTGAGCAGCGCAGGGAGGGCTTCGACCATGGTTCTGGACGGGTGTGTCGCCCTCACTCCGTCGGAACCACGATACCCAGCAGGTCGAGAATAAACAGCCGCACCGTATCCCATGCGCGGGTCCACCAAGGCCCTGGTGCTTCGGCTTGGAGAGCAATCAAGGGGCGAGTTGCCAGTTTCTGCTCGCCGTCGTAAAGCTCAAGACTGCCGACCACCGCGCCCATTGCAACGGGTGCCACAAGACGTTTATCGATGTTCAAACGAGTTTCGATTTTGCGGTCCCGAGTCTTCGGCAGGGTCAGCGAAATATCGTCCAGTAAGCCCACCGCCAGTGTGCGGTTTTCACCCTTCCAGACCATTGGGTTTGCCAGCACTTCAGCGGCTTTCGCGTAGGTCTGGGTATCGAAGAATCGGAATCCGTAGGTCAGCAGTTTTTCGGCGTCATTGGCACGATTGCGCATGGAGGTGGAGCCGAAAACTGCGGTGATCAAACGACGACCGTCTCGCACCGCAGAGGTGACCATGCAATAACCAGCAGCCTCGGTGTGGCCGGTCTTCAGGCCATCAACTGAGCTATCGCGCCACAACAACAGGTTTCGATTGGGCTGGCGGATGCCGTTCCAGGTGAAGTATTTGTTTTTGTACAGCGAGTAGTAGGCCGACTCGTCAGTGATGATCGCCCGCGCGAGTTTCGCCATGTCTAGGGCGGACGAGTAATGATCGGGTACAGGCAGGCCAGTAGGATTCATGAAGTGGGTATCTTCCAGCCTCAGGCGTTGGGCCGTGGCATTCATTAAACCGGCAAAGCTTTCTTCACTTCCCGCGATATGTTCCGACAGGGCAACGCTGGCGTCGTTGCCAGAGTCAATCACAATGCCGCGCAGCAGATCGTGTACCGGCACTTTGCTGCGCGGGTCAAGGAACATGCGTGAACCACCGGTGCGCCAGGCGTTCTCGCTGATGGTTACTACATCATCGTCTTTCAGACGGCTCGCCTGAATCTCGTTGGTGGCTACGTACACCGTCATCAGTTTGGTCAGGCTGGCAGGCGGCAAGCGTTCTTGCGGGTCGTGGCTGGTAATGATGTTACCGCTGGCGGCATCCATGAGTACCCAGGACTTGGCGTTCAACTGGGGCGGTGAAGGGGTCATTGGTCCTGAGGGAACAGGTGCGGCAGACGCCGGCATCCAGTGAGCGCAAACAAGTGTCAGAACGAGCTGCAGTATCGGGCGTTTCACGAACATATAGCCTTGGGTCGACGGAAGGTCCATCAACCTAGGCGAGCTGTCTGACCCGCTCAAATTAAGCAGGGTTAAGAATTATTTAAGAATCCTCGTATTGAGCGCCACGTAATGGGCAGTCAAGGATAATTCGAGTGCCGCGACCCTGATTGCCTTCTTCGATGTGCAAGCCAAACCCATGCAGGCGCGCAATGGCGGCGACCAGCGACAGGCCTAGTCCGTTGCCGGGTTGCTGTCGCGTTGCGTCGCCGCGATAGAGGCGCCGGGTGACACTGTTGCGTTCGGCGGCCGGGATACCGGGGCCGTTATCGAGCACTTCAATACTCAGGCTGTGCTCTTTTTGCAGGCAGCTCAGGTGTATTTCGCCCCCAGGCTGAGTGAACTTGATCGCGTTATCCATGAGATTCACCAGCGCCTCGAACAGGAGCGATACATCACCGCGTAGCGTCGGATAGTGACCGCTCATGTGCAGGATCAGTCGTTGACCCTTTTCTTGAGCCAGCGGTTCATAGAACTCGTGCGCCTGCTGCAGCAATGCTTCGGGCTGGAACGACTCGAAGGCCGAACGTCGCCGGGTGTCCTCCAGTTCTGAGATTCGCAGCAGACCCTGAAACCGCAACATGATTGACTCGCTTTCTTCCAGCGCCAGGCTAAGCGTATCGGCGTGAGCCTGTTGCAACGGCAACTTTTGCAGTTGGTACAGTCGCGCGCGAAGGCGGGTCAGCGGGGTTCGAAGGTCATGAGCGATACCGTCGCACACGCTTTTGACCTCTAGCATCAGTTGCTCGATGTGTTCGAGCATGGTGTTCACGGCGTTCGCGAGCATGTCGAGTTCGTCGCGGCGAGCAGACAGTGGCAGACGCTCGCGCAGGTTGCCTGAGACGATACTTTCGGTACTGCGCTGTAGCCGTTCCACTCGGCGAATGGGCCGCCTGCGCAACAGGCGCCAGCCAACCAAGCCGGGAATCAGCGTCAATGACAATCCCCAAAACAGCGCCTGTCCAATGATGCCGCCCACTGCGGAAATAGAGCCCCCATCACGGGCCAGAATCAGGATTCTGCCATCTGGCCTGTTCAGCCTGAGCGCGTAACTGCTGCGAGTTTCCTCGCTGGGCAACGCAATGCTCAAACCACGTTCCAGATAATGCACTTGGCCGTCGTCCGGGAGATTCAAACGTAGCTTGAGCAGATCCCCGGTCAGGTGCTTGCCATCGGCTTTAAACAGGCCATAAGCGTCGATTCCTGGTACGGAGTACACCTCGCTCCCAGCCAGTTCAGCCTCCAGCATGGCGTCGTCCACCCTTTGATAGTAATGCGCGCGCTGCATCAGGGTGCGCTCGGCCACGGTGCCCAAGTAGCGGGAAATTTCCCAATACAGCACACCGGTAAATACCGCGCCCCAGGCGACAAAAAACACTGCATACAGTCCGATCAGACGGCTATTGCTGGAGCGCCAGCGATCAGTTTTTTTCGACCAGAACATAACCTGACCCGCGAATCGTCTGAATGGCCGGTGCAGTCGCGCCTTCTATTTTCTTACGCAACCGACCGATGTGGACGTCGATGATGTTGGTGCCGGGATCGAAGTGATACCCCCATACTTCCTGAAACAACATGGTACGGGTCACCAACTGCCCAGCGTTGCGCATCAGGTATCTCAGGAGCTTGAACTCGGTGGGGAGGAGAGTGATTGCATCGCCGTTGAGCGTCGCTGACTGTTCAATCAAATCGACCTGCAAACAGCCAAAATTCAGGCAGCGATCAGCGTTGCCTGGGGCAGGATCACGTAACAAAACTTCCAGACGCGCGATCATTTCCACCATTGAAAACGGTTTGGTTAGATAGTCATCACCACCGGAGCGCAGACCGCGCACGCGCTCGTCGACGTCCGACAGAGCACTTATCATCAGAACGGGCGTTTGGATTGCCAACTGGCGCAACGTGCTGACGATGGTCAGCCCATCGAAGTCTGGCAGCATGCGGTCCAGCGTAATGACTTCGTGGCCACCGGCAATAGCCATCGCAAGGCCTTCGCGGCCGTTGTCGGCCCACTGCGTAGTGAAACCGTGAGCCGCAAGCTCAGCAATAATGGCCTGTGCCGTGACTTCGTCATCCTCGATGACCAATGCACGATTCATTCGAATCTCCAGGCGAAAAGCGGCATTTATTCTAAGGCAGGAAACCTTGGGCGGGTACGTTGGGCAGGTAAACTAAATTTTTCTTAACCCGGGTTCACGCGGTGGGAGAAGAGGCCTGAGCTAGCGTGACGGCCTTTCCAGGCGAGGAATTACCTGCCGTGAGCCCTTTATTCAGACCTTTGTTGCTGTCTTGTGCCTTGTTTATTCCCTGTGTGAGCCATGCCGCCGATGCACCAAAAACCGCCCCAGCGCCGGGGAAGATGCTCAGCTCAATTGGCTTCATGAGTACGATGCACGCCATCGCTCCTGATTACGAAAAAACCAATCGCGTGAAGCTCACCGTGAAGGCGCCATCAACGGGGGCACAAACCGGAGGAAGTGTTTCGCGATGGTTGCGTGGTTAAGTTTGATTTGTCGGGGGTCTGCATTCCCGGGGCTCTAGGTGCGCAATCAAATAATTTTTTCGACAAAAACGAGTTTCAAACGACGAACAGGTTGTTAACAGACATTAAAAAGCCGGCTTGTGGCCGGCTTCTCGGTGACGGGTTTGGTTTATTTTTGGTAAACCGCAACCGCCTTCAAATGTGCGTCCCGCAGCGGGGGCGACTGAATAGGTGCGAGGCAAACAGGTCGTTCGCTTCGAGTAAAACATGGCGCGGATGATACTGGGGATCGGGGGGGAAGCCCAGCATTTATGTGCAGAGGGCTGGCTGAATTGGCGTTTTCGCCAGAGTGAGCGAGGTGTTCCAGGTCGACCACTTAACGGCCTTCGCCAATAAATTCGCTCTCTCAGAGGTAACCAATTTGAGGTGAGTCTCGATTCCTACCCCCCGTTTCAACAGACCGTTTAACATCTTTATCGAAACGATACCGGTCGTCGGCGAGTGTTTAATGTGGACCACCAAAAAACCCATCCCACGACTCGAATATTTTGTTGCTGAATTTGTTCGGGGGCATAGACCTCGTCGGGGTACTCGGCGCTGTTGTGGCTGCGCAGCCTGAGGCATCCGCCGGCTAATCGATAAAGGTACTTCACGCGGAGCATGCCATCGTGTTCGAGGGCGTACATTTCGCCGTCGATGATTTGTGTCAGGCCGCGGTCGATGCCGACGATGGACCCCGCCTGGATCTTCTCGGCCATGCTGTTGCCGATCATCTGAGCGCATACGGCGTTGCCCGGTTCGATGCTCATGGATTGCAGTGTGCTTAGCGGCAGGCGGATTTTTCGCGTGGTTGCTTGGACGACTACAGTTTGGCCTAAGCCTTGGGGCGCCTCTATTTCCTCAAGGAGCGGCAGTCGCACGTCTTCGGCAATTTGGAGGGTTGCACGATCAGTGTCGGCGACGCTCGTCTCATCGTAGTTGTCACCAGGGTGTTTTGGGCCTTCTCCCGATCGCAGCCATCTCGGGTTAACAGTTAATAGTTCAGCCACTTCACCCATACGCGCCATGGGGATGCCACGTTTGAACCAGTTATTCACGTGTTGGGGCGTCACGTTGCGGTTGGCAGCGAAGTCTGTGGCTGAGAGATGGCACTCCCGAAGGAGGGCGCGTAAGCGGTCACCTGATGTATTCATAATGCGAGTTTACGGAGGTCGGCAGGCCGTTTAAATAAACGAGGTGTTCAAATGAGAGGTAGATCAAACGGGATTTTGAGTGCTCGGACTACATGTTCCGTGCTGTTGTGTAGGATGTTTCTCGGAGTGTTGCTTAATGAGTAAACAGTCAAATCCCGCGCATAAAAAAAGCCTCGGCTTCCGGGCAAGAAAACCGAGGCTATTTAGGTCGTTGATCAGCCTTTAAACGCGGCCACCGACTTCATGATTTCAGTACGGGCAGCTTCAGCATCACCCCAACCTTCGATCTTCACCCATTTGCCTTTTTCGAGATCCTTGTAGTTCTCGAAGAAGTGCTTGATTTGCTCAAGCAGCAGCGGCGGCAAGTCGGTGTACTCTTTGACGTCAACGTATAGCTGGGACAGCTTGTCGTGCGGGACTGCGATGACTTTGGCATCGCCGCCGCCGTCGTCGGTCATGTGCAGGATGCCGACCGGGCGGGCGCGGATGACCGAACCTGGGGTGACCGGATAAGGCGTCACGACCAGCACGTCGAGGGGATCACCGTCGTCAGCCAGGGTGTTCGGAATAAAACCGTAGTTGGCCGGGTAAAACATCGGGGTGGCCATGAAACGGTCAACGAACAGGCAATCGGTTTCTTTGTCGATTTCGTATTTGATCGGCGCGTGGTTAGCCGGAATTTCGATCGCGACGTAGATGTCGTTCGGCAGGTCTTTGCCAGCCGGAATTTTGCTGTAGCTCATTGGGCGTTGCCCCCGTAGTTAACCAGTCAGGCTTTGATCAGAAGATCAAAAAGTGGCCGCGATTATAGGCATATTCAAGGCCCGTTGCCACGCATGGCAATGGGCCCATAGGCCCTAGACCTTAGTCGTGTGTGTTGTGCGCGTGATGCTCGCGCCGAAGTTGGTGCAGCCGGCTCAAAGTATCCTGACGATAGAAGGCTTTGAGCTGCTCGTAAACAGCTGGGAAGGCCTTGAACAGAGCATCGGGGGCGCTGAAAAAGTATTCGCTGGTGACCGCAAAGAACTCCGCCGGGTTTTGCGCCGCATACGGATCAATGGCCGGTGGGCTGTGGGGGTGATAGTCCAGTTGCTGATTGAGGTGGTCGTAGGCGCTTTGCATGGCGCTGGCCCAGTCACTGTTACGCATGTCGCTGTGCAGTGGCGGAAAGCCGTCGGCTGATCCATTGAGCATGTCGAGTTTGTGCGCCAGTTCGTGGATAACCAAATTGGAGCCGTTCCAACTGCCGCTGGATAGCACGCCAGGCCAAGCCAGAATCACCGGGCCTTGAGACCACGCTTCTCCGCTGTGCTTGCCTTCCCACTCATGCTCGACGCCGCTGGCATCGCGATGGCGTTGCGGACTGACGAAGTCGCCAGGGTATAGCAGCACTTCGTGAAAACCCCGGTACCAGTTCAAGTCGCCAAGGTTAAGCAGCGGCAGTTGTGCCTGAGCGGCAAGAAACAGACGCTGCTCTTGATTGAGTTCGACGCCTGGCAAGGCTGTCAGGTGTTTGTCTCGCAGGAACAACACGCTGCATTCGAGTAACTGCTGATGTTGGTCGGCGGTCAGCCCGTCCAGAATCGCGAGCCGGTGCAGCACGCGATTCCATACGTCGTCATCTACTGGATGCTGGTCGAGAATCCGGCGTCGATGCCAAGCGCTGAGTGACCACATAGCGTGTCAGCGCGCATTAGCCGAGCGAGAGGCCAGGCGCCCACGAACCACACCAATGATCATGGGTAGCAGTGACAGAAGAATGATCGCCACGACCAATAACGAAAGGTTCTTCTTGATGAACGGAACGTTGCCGAAGAAGTAGCCCAGGGTTACCAACCCACCAACCCAGGCGACAGTGCCCAGCGCGCTAAAGAGGAAAAACCGCAGATAGGTCATTTTGCCGACGCCTGCGACGAAAGGCGCGAAGGTGCGAATGATTGGCAGAAAGCGTGCCAGCGTCACGGTTTTTCCGCCATGGCGCTCGTAGAAGTCATGAGTTTTATTCAGGTAATCGCGACGGAATATTTTTGAGTTCGGGTTGCTGAATAATTTTTCTCCCGCTGTTCGGCCGACGATGTAGTTAGTACTGTCGCCAAGGATCGCGGCCAGCATCAGTAAACCAGCCAACAGAACCGGGTCCATACCACCCCCCGCCGCCACTGCGCCGGCGATGAACAGCAACGAATCGCCCGGCAGGAAAGGCATGACCACTAGCCCGGTTTCGCAGAAAATCACCAAAAACAGGATCGCGTAGATCCAGGTGCCGTAGTTAGTCACGAGCATGTCGAGGTAAACATCGAGATGCAAAATAACGTCAATCGGGTTGAAATCCATGTGCGGCACCTGTGTACATGACCCATGTTTGGGCCGAGCGCTTAAAAGGGGAGTACTTCAAGGGCTGCATTATAGGGGGCGAGCTGGGCTTTGCTGGAACAGTTTGTCATGGAGCGTATCAGGATGTTTCGGCTCAGCGATCCCGACAATATTCATGGACGCCGAGGTTCTGTGAAGTAATCTCAATCCTCGCTGATCGGCAGCACGTAGTTAACAAATTGTATGTCGATCTTGAACCCAATAGATTCATAGGTCTTCTGCGCCACTTTATTGCTGCTGCTGGTGGAGACACGCATGCGCACCGCTTGGGTATCTTTGGCCATTTTCTTTGCGCTCTTTAACAAGTGATCAGCGACCAACTGGCGACGGGCGTCTTCGGCGACGTAGATGTCGTTGAGAATCCACACGCGCTTAAGCGACAGCGATGAAAAACTTGAATAAAGCTGGCAGAAGCCGAGCACTTTTTTATCGTCATCATCGTGTAATGCCAGGTAGATCACTGACTCTTTGCGGCGTAGACGTTTTTCTAAAAAGGCGCGGGATGAATCGGGGTACGACAGCTCGCCATAAAACTCGCGGTATTTGACGAACAGCGGAGTCAGAAGGTCCAGATGCTCGAGAGTGGCTTGGATAATCCGCATATTTGGGCCTCAACTTCACGGCAATGAGAGGAATGGCAAGTCAACGGGGTGTGTCAGTGGGCTTCGATGCTGCCTAAACCTTTTAGAAAGCGCAATCCAATGCTGCTCAGTCTTTAGGTTTCGCCAGCAGGAAATTGTTTTTTATCGGTGCTGAAGGGGCCGATTCCAGTGTGTGAAGCTGCGCTTCGTCTTTCAGGCTCACCCCGGACAGTTGCCGCCGACAGGCTTCACGCATCAAGTACAACAAACGATGGGCCGCCAAGCCGTAGCTCAACCCCTCTAGACGTACATTGGAAATGCAATTGCGGGACGCGTCGGTCAGGCCAACTTTTGGTCCGTAAGTGAAATACAGGCCTAGGCTGTCAGGAGAACTAAGGCCAGGGCGTTCACCAATCAGGATTACTACCATTTTTGCCCCCAATCGCTCGCCGATATCATCAGCTACGGCGACTCGGCCTTGTTCCACCAATATCACGGGAGACAGTGACCAGCCCTCGGCGGCAGTCTGCTCTTCCATGCGCTGCAAGAACGGCAATGTATGTCGATGCACTGCCAAGGATGACAAGCCATCCGCCACCACGATCGCCACATCGACGCCGCCGGGATGGGCTGCCGAGTAGTCGCGCAGTTGCTGGGCAGAGGCATCATCCAAACGGCGGCCTAAGTCTGGGCGCTGCAAATAACTGTGCCGGTCCATCGCCGCGCTGTGCAACAGCAGTGTTTCGCGGCCACGTGCTGCCAGTTGCGCGCTGAGTCCCGAGTGATCGAAAGGAAGATGGACGGCGTCCCGCGCTTGAGCGTGAGCGTATTGGAAATCCAGCTGCGCGCTCGTGGGCAGGCTGGTTCCAGTGCGTCCGAGGGCAATCCGGGCCGGGGTCAGGCGCCGTAATTCAAGCCAGGGATTCTGGCTGTTGCTGGGCAAAACAGGTTTTTCAGCCATGGGTCAGTTCGCTCATCCAAGGTTTGCCAGCGCGTGGCGAAAGGCGGGTGGCAGGCTGTCACCGAAATGCACGCGGCCGTCGGCCTGAGTGAAGATGCCCATTTTTGCCAACCAGGCTTCGTATTCAGGCGCGGGCCGCAGGCCAAGGGTTTGCCGCGCATACAATGCATCGTGAAACGACGTGGTTTGGTAGTTGAGCATGATGTCGTCGGAGCCCGGAATACCCATGATGAAGTTGATCCCGGCCACGCCCAGCAGCGTTAGCAAAGTGTCCATGTCGTCTTGATCGGCTTCGGCATGGTTGGTGTAACAGATGTCGCAACCCATGGGCACGCCCAGCAACTTGCCGCAAAAGTGATCCTCAAGCCCTGCACGGATGATCTGTTTGCCGTTGTAAAGGTATTCCGGGCCGATGAAACCAACCACGGTGTTGACCAGGAACGGATTGAAATGCCGGGCCACTGCATAGGCGCGGGTTTCGCAGGTTTGTTGATCGACGCCGTGGTGGGCATTGGCCGACAGCGCGCTGCCTTGGCCGGTCTCGAAATACATCAGGTTGTGCCCAAGAGTGCCGCGATTCAGGCTCAGACCCGCTTCGTAGCCTTCCTGCAAAACATTCAGATTGATCCCGAAACTGGCATTGGCCGCTTCAGTACCAGTGATGGATTGAAACACCAGGTCCAGAGGCACACCGCGATTGATCACTTCGATCGCGGTGGTGACGTGGGTCAACACGCAGGCTTGGGTCGGAATCTCGTAGCGCTGGATGATCGCGTCGAGCATTTCCAGCAGCGCAATGATCGACGCCGTGCTGTCCGTGGCCGGATTGATGCCGATCATTGCATCGCCGTTGCCGTAGAGCAGACCATCAAGAATGCTGGCGGCGATTCCAGCGGGTTCGTCGGTAGGGTGATTAGGTTGCAGCCGGGTAGATAAGCGCCCGCGCAAGCCCATAGTGCCGCGGAAACGGGTGACCACACGGATCTTTTGCGCCACTAACACCAAATCTTGCACGCGCATGATCTTCGACACGGCGGCAGTCATTTCCGGGGTCAGGCCGGGCGCCAAGGCGCGTAGGCTGTCTTCATTGGCGTGGTCGCTAAGCAACCAGTCGCGAAAGCCGCCGACAGTCAGGTGGCTGACGGTCGCAAAAGCCAGTGTGTCGTGGGTATCAATGATCAGTCGGGTGACTTCGTCGTTTTCGTAAGGAATCAACGCTTCTTCAAGGAAATGCTTGAGCGGGGTATCGGCCAGCGCCATCTGCGCGGCCACTCGCTCGCCGTCGTTGAGTGCCGCAATACCTGCCAGAAAATCCCCCGAACGTGCGGGGCTGGCTTTGGCCATCAGCTCTTTGAGGTTATCGAAACGGTAAGTTTGGGCACCGACGGTGTGGGCAAACGCAGCCATGGACCAAGTCCTCCTGTGGCTCTACCAGTGCGCGCCGGGCGACTGGCCTGCACTTGAATGGGGCCTGTACCGGGCGGGGCCCGGCACAGGAGCAACTTAGATCCCTGTCAGCATAGCGTCCGCTGGAGCATCGGAGCGTTGTTTGGCGGTCAATTGGAAGTAGATGAAGCCTGCCACCATGAAGCCAAGGAAGACTAAACCGATGACTGCGTTGAACCATGCCATCGCTACCAGACACACCAATGCCAGAAACAGCGCAATGCCCGGCACGATAGGGTAGCCCGGCGCCAAAAAGGTACGCTCCAGCAACGGTTCGGTTTTGCGCAGTTTAAACAGGCTGAGCATGCTGATGATATACATCACAATGGCCCCAAACACCGACATGGTGATCATCGCTGCCGTCAGGGTCATGCCTTGTAAGTTAACCAAGCCGTCGCTGTAGATCGCGGCAATACCGATCACTCCACCGGCCAGAATGGCCCGGTGCGGTGTCTGGAATCGCGAGAGTTTAGCCAGACTTTTTGGCAGGTAGCCGGCACGCGCCAGGGCGAAAAACTGCCGAGAGTAGCCGAGGATAATGCCGTGAAAGCTCGCCACCAGGCCGAATAAACCAATCCATACCAGCATGTGCATCCAGCTGGAGTTAGTCCCGACTACAGCTTTCATCGCCTGCGGGAGCGGATCGTTAATGTTCGATAGCTGACGCCAATCGCCTACACCGCCGGCCATGACCATCACGCCAATCGCCAGGAACACCAAGGTTAAAATGCCGCTGACGTAAGCTTTGGGGATTGTACGCTTGGGATCTTTGGCTTCTTCGGCAGCCATGGCGGCGCCTTCGATGGCGAGAAAGAACCAGATAGCGAAGGGGATGGCGGCGAAGATACCCGGCACCGAGCCGACGCTAAAAGTGTCGGCACCCGACCAGCCGTTAAGGGCAAAGTTACTAAAACTGAAGCCAGGCAAGACCACGCCCATGAAAACCAGCAGTTCAAGGACAGCCAATACAGTCACCACCAATTCAAAGGTGGCGGCAATGCTAACGCCTAATATGTTCAGGCCCATGAAGATGATGTACGCGCCGACGGCCGCGAGTTTCGGGTCCAACTCTGGAAACTGCACGTTCAAGTAAGCGCCGATGGCCATGGCGATGGCGGGGGGTGCAAAGACAAACTCGATCAAGGTCGCTATGCCAGCGATTAACCCGGCTTTTTCACCAAAGGCTCGGCGGCTATAGGCAAACGGGCCGCCCGCATGAGGAATCGCGGTGGTGAGTTCGGTAAAGCTGAAAATAAAACAGGTGTACATCGTGGCGACAATTAACGTAGTGATTAAAAACCCCAGCGTCCCTGCCGCACCCCAACCGTAACTCCATCCGAAATATTCGCCGGAAATTACCAGTCCTACTGCAATACCCCATAAATGCAGGGTACCCAGTGTTGGTTTGAGCGTTGTTGTAGTAGTCATAAGTCCTCGCGTCAGCATTATTGGTTTAGTTAACTTTCAATACGAGTACTGCTGCTCGATGGTTAAACGCATGCAACCCCCGCGCCAGTCGCGAACTAGCCGCAACTGACCGGAGATTATGAGCAACCGTTTAAAGTGTGGACTTAGAAGAAGCCCAGCGGATGAGTGTCGTAGCTGACCAACAAGTTTTTAGTCTGCTGATAGTGCTCTAGTGCAACTTTGTGGGTTTCGCGGCCTACGCCGGACTTTTTGTAGCCACCGAATGCAGCGTGTGCTGGATATAAGTGATAGCAGTTAGTCCATACGCGCCCCGCTTTCAGTGCCCGGCCGACGCGGTAAGCGCGGTTGATGTCACGGGTCCACAGGCCAGCGCCCAGGCCGAACTCGGTGTCATTGGCGATGGCAATGGCTTCAGCTTCATCTTTGAACGTAGTGATGCTGACCACTGGGCCGAAGATTTCTTCCTGAAAGACGCGCATCTTGTTGTTGCCTTTGAGCAGCGTCGGCTGGATGTAATAACCGCCAGCCATGTCGCCCTCGAGTTTTTCGACGCTACCACCGGTCAACAACTCGGCCCCTTCGCCCTTGGCGATTTCCAGGTACGAAAGAATCTTGTCAAATTGCTGTTCGGAGGCCTGGGCGCCAACCATGCAGTCGGTATCCAGCGGGTCGCCACGTTTGATTTGCTCGACCTTTTTCAGCACGGCTTTAATGAACTCAGGGTAAATCGACTCTTGCACCAGTGCCCGCGACGGGCAGGTGCAAACTTCCCCTTGGTTGAAGAACGCCAAGACCATGCCTTCAGCGGCTTTGTCGATGAACTCTGGCTCGGCTTGCATGATGTCTTCAAAGAAGATGTTCGGCGATTTGCCGCCCAGCTCTACGGTGGACGGAATTATGTTTTCCGCCGCCAGCTTCATAATGTGCGAGCCAACAGGCGTCGAACCGGTGAAAGCAATTTTGGCGATGCGCTTGCTGCTGGCCAGTGCTTCGCCAGCTTCGCGGCCATAACCCTGAACGATATTCAGCACGCCTGGTGGCAGAAGGTCGCCAATCAATTCCATTAGGACGCTGATGCCCAAAGGAGTTTGCTCGGCAGGCTTCAGCACCACGCAGTTACCGGCAGCCAACGCCGGTGCAAGCTTCCAGGCGGCCATCAGCAATGGAAAGTTCCACGGAATGATTTGGCCGACCACGCCCAGTGGTTCATGAATGTGATAAGCCACGGTGTTGCCATCGATTTCTGCTGCGCTGCCTTCTTGCGCGCGCAGGCAGCCGGCGAAGTAACGGAAGTGATCGACGGCCAATGGGATATCGGCGTTCAGGGTTTCACGAACCGCTTTGCCGTTGTCCCAGGTTTCAGTAACGGCCAACAGTTCCAGGTTTTGCTCGATACGGTCTGCGATTTTCAGCAGGACCAACGACCGCGCCTGAACCGACGTTTTACCCCATGCATCGGCAGCAGCATGTGCGGCATCGAGGGCTTTATCGACGTCTTCAGCGCTGGAGCGTGGAAATTCGGCGATCAGCTTGCCGTTGACTGGCGAAATATTTTCGAAATATTGGCCTTTGACCGGCGGCACGAATTCGCCACCGATGTAGTTGCCGTAGCGGCTTTTGAAGGAAACGATGGAGCCTTCAGTTCCGGGATGGGCGTAACGCATGATGAGTGTCTCCTGGCTTTTGTGTTTATAGGGGAGTACGCGCTTTGGCGCTTAGGTAAAGCGTAGAGCAAAGGTCGGGCCAGCGCCGCGAAACGTAGGTTTTATAG
Source organism: Pseudomonas sp. AB6 (assembly GCF_034314105.1). Taxonomy (NCBI): domain Bacteria; kingdom Pseudomonadati; phylum Pseudomonadota; class Gammaproteobacteria; order Pseudomonadales; family Pseudomonadaceae; genus Pseudomonas; species Pseudomonas sp. AB6. The sequence goes on along the minus strand of NZ_JAVIWJ010000001.1, from coordinate 3,414,314 downwards.
GGGTTTGCCTCAAATTTATCGCGATAAAATATCCTCTTTGTCTCATTGCTGGGACGAACTGCGTGACACTTTGTACCGTTCTCGGTACAGCGCTATGGCTGAACAACGGGTCACATTGCAAAGCAGGTTGTCGTGGAGGATGCTTGCGGCAACTCCACTGGAGAATAATAAAAAGTGCAAAGTGACCATTTAACACGCCATGCCCGACAAGTCCTTACGTTCGCACAGGGCAAAACCCATTTGCGAGGTCCGAGCAGCGATCCATCTATCGCTCGCTCTTGGCTGCGTTGTCTTGAGGAACACCATCTCGATCCGGCGCTGACCATTGCCCCCACGGTGCTTGAGCATGGTCGATTGCTTGAGCGCCGCGAGCGGATGCAGCAGGTGCTGAGCCTTGCAGGCGGCGAAATGAACAGCCTGCACCAGCAGCTTTCGGGCGCTGGGCACGCGGTGTTGTTAACCGACGCCCGCGGGATCATTCTCAACTGTGTTACCGCACCTACTGAACACACCATTTTCGAACGCGCGGGGCTGTGGCTTGGGGCTGACTGGAGCGAGGAGTGTGAAGGCACTAACGGCATCGGCACCTGCTTGGTCGAGCGCCAATCATTGACCATTCACCAAGAAGAACATTTTCGTGGCCGCCATACTGGTCTGACTTGTTCGGCGAGCCCAGTATTCGATCCACATGGCGATTTGCTCGCGGTGCTGGACGTTTCGTCGGCGCGGCATGACGTATCCAGGCAGAGCCAGTTTCACACGATGGCGCTGGTCAACCTGTCCGCTAAGGTGATCGAGCGCAGCTATTTTTTGCATCATTGCGATGACCAATGGCTGCTGCGCTTTCATCTTCAGGCGCAATCGGTCGGTTTGTTCAGCGAAGGACTGATGGCATTTGACGGCGAAGGGCTTGTCAGCGCTGTTAATCAGAGCGCTCTGAATCTTCTAGGTTATGGTCGCGGCAACCTGCTTGGCCAAGCGGTTAACGCTTTATTTGATTGTTCGATGGATCAGTTATTCGCTCGCGGCAGTGCCCAGCCCACCGCCACTTGGCCGTTGCGTACCCGCGACGGTCGGCGTTTGTTTGCTTTGTTGCGCGGGCAACCGCGCAACGTTCCGCTAACGTTGGCGCCCCTAACGCCCACCGTCACGCCGCGGTTGAGCGGTATTTGCTTGGCCGACCCAGCGTTACAAAATGATTTTCGTCGAGCGCTGCGGGTGTTTGAGCGCGACGTGCCCTTGTTGGTCAACGGCGAAACCGGCTCGGGTAAAGAAGCCTTTGCCAAGGCCGTGCATCAAGCAAGCCTACGCAGCGACAAACCGTTCGTGGCCCTCAACTGTGCCGCAATTCCTGAAAGCTTGATTGAGAGCGAGTTGTTCGGCTATCGCGGCGGCAGTTTTACCGGTGCCCGTAAAGAAGGCATGCGCGGCAAGCTGCAGCAGGCCGATGGTGGAACATTGTTTCTCGACGAAATCGGCGACATGCCGCTGGCGCTGCAAACGCGTCTATTAAGGGTGCTGGAAGACCGTCTGGTCGTCCCACTCGGCGGCGAACCTCTTGCGGTAGATGTGCGGGTTATTAGTGCGACTCACCGTAATCTGCTGGGGCGGGTGGCCGACGGCAGTTTTCGCGAGGATTTGTATTACCGCCTCAATGGTCTTGAGATCGCGTTGCCTGCGTTACGTGAACGCAGCGATAAGTCGCAACTACTGGATTTTTTACTGGCAGAAGAGGCTGGAGGTCAGGTCGTTGTGCTCGAAGAGTCGGCCCGTCGCGCGCTGCTGGATTTCGCTTGGCCGGGAAACGTGCGACAGCTGCGCACGGTACTACGGACCGTAATCGCGTTGTGCGATGAGCAGCGTATTGGCTTGGATGAGTTGCCTGGCGCTATCCGAAAAAACGTCGCGTCTGCCTCGTTGACACTGGTAAGCGAGCACCCACTGGACGACGCTGAGCGCACTGCGCTGTTGGCCGTGCTGGAAGAGCAGCGCTGGCACATGACCCACACTGCCGAACAATTAGGCGTTAGCCGCAATACCTTGTATCGCAAACTTCGTAAACACGGGATAGAGCGCTAGCCCAAACTCGTGACCGCCCGGTCTTTCAATTGGAAGTGGGCATCGGTCACCCGTTAACCGTGCAAAAATGTCCCTGCTTCGCTCAGGGGCATTGATGGTAAGGGATACCCAGTCGACATGCTCTCGAATGCGCAACGACAGGCCTGCATTCGTTCATGACAAGGGCTGCCCCCTCGCCACACACCGCTCGCTACGCTAACCTGCGCCCATGTTTTACGAGGTTGATCATGCATATTCATATTCTTGGTATTTGCGGGACTTTCATGGGTTCGTTGGCGGTGCTCGCTAAGGAACAGGGCCATCGGGTCACAGGCTCGGACGCTAACGTTTACCCGCCCATGAGCACCCAGTTGCAGGCGCAAGGCATTGAACTGACTCAGGGTTACGACGCGGCGCAGCTGGACCCGGCACCTGATGTGGTGGTGATTGGGAACGCGTTGTCGCGGGGCAATCCTGCGGTGGAGTACGTGCTGAATAAGGGCCTGCCGTATGTGTCGGGTCCGCAATGGCTGGCTGATCATGTGTTGCAAGGTCGTTGGGTCTTGGCCGTCGCCGGTACCCACGGTAAAACCACCACCAGCAGCATGCTCGCCTGGGTACTGGAACATGCGGGCATGAGCCCTGGCTTTTTGATTGGTGGTGTACCGCAGAATTTCGCAGTCTCTGCTCGCCTGGGAGATACACCGTTTTTCGTGGTGGAGGCCGACGAATACGACAGCGCCTTTTTTGATAAGCGTTCCAAGTTCGTCCACTACCGCCCGCGCACCGTGATTTTGAATAACCTTGAATTCGATCACGCTGACATCTTTCCTGATCTGCCGGCGATTGAGCGGCAGTTTCATCACTTGGTGCGGACCATTCCAAGTGAAGGGTTAGTGATTCATCCCACCACCGAACCCGCTCTGTTGCGGGTCATTCAGATGGGCTGTTGGACACCTGTGCAAACCACTGGCCAGGGAGGCCAGTGGCAAGCGCGTTTGTTGAGCGAGGACGGTTCGCGGTTTGAAGTGATTTTTGAAGGCGTTGTGCAGGGTGTGGTCGAGTGGGACATGACCGGCCAACACAACGTGGCCAATGCCCTGGCGACGTTGGCAGCCGCGCGACATGTCGGCGTCGTGCCCAAGCAGGGCGTTGAAGCGCTGAGTGCGTTCAAAAGCGTCAAGCGGCGCATGGAAAAGGTTGCCGAAGTCAACGGCGTGACTATTTATGACGACTTCGCCCACCACCCGACAGCCATTGCTACAACACTTGATGGCCTGCGCAAACACATCGGCGATGCCCACTTGATTGCGATCATTGAGCCACGTTCCAATTCAATGAAGCTCGGCGCCCACCGGGACGGTTTGCCGGACAGCGTGCATCTGGCTGATCAGGTCATTTGGTATGCCCCTGCTAATCTGGGCTGGGATCTCGCCGCTACGGCCGCTTTGTGTTCGGTGCCGTCGGTGGTATGTGAGTCCCTCGACGCCATCATCGCCAAAGTCAAAAGCCAGGCTAAGCCGGGTACCCAGGTGGTAATCATGAGCAACGGCGGATTTGGCGGTTTACATAGCAAATTGGCGGAGGCACTGAAATGAGTGGTCCTGAGCGTATAACTCTAGCGATGACGGGCGCGTCTGGTGCGCAATATGGTTTGCGCTTGCTCGACTGCTTGGTAAGGGAAGAGCGAGAAGTGCATTTTCTGATTTCCAAGGCGGCACAGTTGGTACTGGCGACCGAGACCGACGTTTCGTTGCCGCCAAAGACGATGATGATGCAGGCGTTTTTGACCGAGTATACCGGTGCCGCCGCCGGGCAGATTCGGGTGTATGGCAAGGAAGACTGGATGTCATCCGTCGCTTCCGGCTCAGGCTCTCCGGCTGCAATGGTGGTGGTGCCATGCTCGACAGGCACCTTGTCGGCAATTGCCACCGGCGCCTGTAACAATCTTATTGAGCGCGCTGCGGACGTGACGCTGAAAGAGCGACGCCAGTTGATTCTGGTACCGCGTGAGGCGCCTTACTCAAGTATTCATCTGGAAAACATGCTCAAACTGTCGAACATGGGGGCGGTGATTTTGCCTGCGTCGCCGGGCTTTTATCACCAACCACAGACCATCGACGACCTCATTGATTTCGTTGTCGCGCGGATTCTGAATCTGTTGAATATCCCCCAAGACATGCTGCCACGTTGGGGCGAACACCATTTGAGCGCCGATGAATAAGCCACTGTTACTGAGCTTGATGCTGTTAAACCTGACCGGCTGCGCAACGGCCCGAACCCTCGACGCTGCCCAACCAGGTGCGCCGGTGGTTTACTCGGGCATGCGACTGGATTTGTACGCCATAGAAGGCGGATGCTGCGCTAAAGACCGCTTTGGCGCCGAAGCCCCCGATTGGCCCCGCGTCGACCTGCCGGCAAGTGCTTTGCTCGATACCCTCCTTTTACCGTTGTCGCTGTTAAGCGTACTGGGTGTAGGGTATTCAGCGACGGGTGGTTTGTAGTGCATGACATTGAATTATAAAAATTTATTGATTGGAACTACCGGAAGCAGCCGAAGATCGTTCCGACAGCGCCGCACGTTTACTTGCCCAACCTACTCAACTCTTGTGCCTCGACAATGCGTACGCCGTTCTGTTCTTCCAGCGCCAGGCGCCATAGCGCGCGGGCTACGGTACAAGCGTCGATGCCTCTGTATTTGCCTGGAATCAATTTAGCGAAGGGCGCTGCCAATTGTTCGGCCAAACGTTGTTCCGAACGCTCGCCGATCAGCAGCGAGGGCCTGGCGATGGTCAGTTGTAGCCAGCCTTGAGCCATGAGCGCTTGTTCCACTTCGCCTTTGACCTTGCTATAGAAAATGCTGGATGCCGGGTCTGCGTTCACCGCGCTCATTACCACCAAATGCCGCGCGCCCAGCTCACGGGCTCGGTGGGCGAACGCCACCACCAAATCGAAGTCGATGGCGCGAAAGGCTTCTTTGGACCCTGCCTGTTTGATCGTACTGCCCAGGCAACAAAAGGCGATGTCTACCGGGCCAGCTAACGCGGGTAACAAGGCAGTCAGTTCCCCTACTGGGTTTTCCAGGTGGGGATGGTCAGCAAGTGGGCGGCGAGTTGGAGCAAGTACACGACTGACGGTGGGTTCGTTGAGCAAACGATCAAGTAAATGTTCGCCGGTCAATCCAGTGGCACCGCTTAGCAGAATGTGTTGGGGCGTCAAATACATAATGTTTCTCCCTCAATACGCTGCAGTTTAGTGGCTGCTTATAATTTTTGCGTCCTTGCGGACCAGCGAGGCAGAAAGTGCCCGTTGTGCCTGGGTTTTTCTCAACTGCTGCCAGTGTGCGAGTACCGCTTTAGGTGCCCAGATTTGTGGTTCCGATGCTTCGAAGTTGTCGCTGGCCTCTCGGGCCGCGACATACACTTTGGCTAGATTAAAAGCTTGTTGCAGGTCATCTGTCTCGGCCAATGCTTTGGCAAAAAGGGCTTCACCAAAATAGGTAAAGTCGGCCTCTTCCGAGCACCCAAACGAAACTCGGTCGGACCGTGACGCAGTGATGACCAAAGTTCGATCGTCTTTGATAGCCGGAATGAAGCCGCCCGAGTAACACGCTGATATCACTACGATCTTGTCTCGTCCTTTTAAGGGAGCAAGAACAGCGGCAAGTTCGTCTGCGGGTAAATCTGTCAGCTCCAGGCGTGGTTGATCAAGGACCAACTCATGATTATGTGTACCGTGACTGGTCAGGTAGATAAATATCAGGTCTTCGGGACCACTGCGCTGTGCCAGCGTCTGCACAGCCCGACTGATACTTTCTCGGGTGGCCAATGGACGATCACCCATGTGGTCGCGATGATTGACCAGGCTGATTTGCCCGTAGGCGCCGAAGCGTGTCGCCAGCAGGTTGCTGACGTAGTCGGCTTCGCGCATGAACACACTCTGCTTGCCATCGCCACCCACCACCAATGTATAAAGCTCTACGGCAGGGGTCGATGCTGGAACAGCAGCTAAAGCTTTGTCCAGTAAGGAGCCTTGGGCGAGTAAACCGATTTCCAGCGAATCGGGCAGCAATTTACCTTGGGCATCACGCACCCGCTGACCGTTACTCCAGATCCCGCTTTGTATTGCCCCGTCCGGCAGGCTCAGGACACCTCGGCCTTCATAATTATCAGCAAGGAACCCGCCCTGATACACGCTGCCATCGGCGAGGCGCAAACGGCCTTCCCCGGAGAAGCGCCAGTTGGCGAATTGCCCCTCGTAACGGCTACCATCGGCGCCAATCAACTGGCCCTGGCCGCCGAGCGCGCCGTCTTTGAACTGCCCTATCCAGACGTCGCCATCGCTATTTTCATAGCGGCCTCTGCCCTGCAGTTGATTGTCATGGAAGCCGCCGACGTATTGGTCGCCATCGGCGCTGTTAAAGCTGCCGTTGCCTTCCAACTGACCGCTGACGAATTTGCCGGCGAATTGATTACCGCTGGCGTCGCTGCGTTGCCCTTCGCCATTGGGTTTGCCATGGGCGAACAAGCCTTGATATTGGCTGCCGTCATCAAGCTCCAGATGGCCAAGCCCGTCGTATTGGTCGGCTTTGAATTCGCCACGATAGGTCACCCCAGGCTCTTTGAGTGTGCCTTCACCATCACGTCGGCCGAGTTTGAAGCCGCCCACATAGCTGCCGGTGCTGGTGGTCAACGTACCGAAACCATGAAATAGCCCGTTTTGAAACTGGCCGCGATAGACCTCGCCGTTGCTGGCGTGCCATTCACCTTCGCCGTGCCACTGACCATTCTGAAATTGACCGACGTACCAGCTACCGTTGGGATAATCCACTCGGCCCCGCCCTTGCAGTAGACCGTTGACCACCTCCCCGCGATAACGGCCGCCATCGGGCAGGCGGGCGTCGGGGGGCGATAACGGTTCGCCCTCACCGCAAGCGACGAGTAGTAGGATGATTGCCAGTGGAGCGAGTGAAGCGAGCGCGCGCATGGTTGATCTCGAAAATAGGATTCCAGGCGTGTGAATACGGTCTTCGAGCAGTCGCGCTCACACAGCCACGGGGAGTATGCCGCAGCTATGTGGTTGCTTATAGAGGCAAATACATTGCGAGTGAGCCGCGTTTTGCGTTTTTAGCGACTTATACGAAGCACAGCGACAGCGGTTCGGCGACGTAGGCAGGTTTTTCCTGACCTTCAATTTCCAGAGTGGCAATAGCTTTAATCAGCCATTGACCAGGCTTCTTCTCAGTCACTTGAGCGATGGAAACGTTCAGTCGAACCCGCGAATTAACTTTTACGGGTTGGATGAAACGTACGCTGTCCAAGCCATAGTTGATCACCATTTTCAAGCCTTCAGGCGCCACGAACAGGTCTTCCATGAGTTTTGGGATCAGCGATAGCGACAGAAAACCGTGGGCGATGGTGCTGCCAAACGGCGTTTGAGCTGCTTTTTCAGGGTCGACGTGGATAAACTGAAAGTCGCCCGTCGCTTCAGCGAACAGATCGATACGTTCTTGATCAATGGTGAGCCACTCGGAACACCCTAGCTCCTTGCCTGCATAGGTTTTGAGTTCTTCGACGGGTACAAATGGCATGGGTACTCTCCTTGTTTTTTCTTATTAAAGTGGTTGTCGGGCCTGTCATTTATTGCAAGTTGATAGCGTCATTGTCGGCGTATCAGGTTCTAAGATCAGCACGGGTCATCGGGATGGTCAAGGATGTATGCGCTTGGCGAATGCCGATTTATCAGCCATCACCACGGCATGCCTATAATGGCGCCGCAAATTAGTTGGAGTTATTTATGTTGCTCAGAGGTCTGACTTGGTTGGTGCTGTTTCAATTGGTGGGTACCGGGCTTAATCACCTGTTCCTTCCAGTCCTGCCAGGGCCGATTATCGGTCTGGTGTTACTGATGGTCTTTCTCATGATTCGTGGTGAAGTCGATGAGTCAATCAGCCTTGCCGCCAGCAGCCTCTTGCGTTATCTGCCCTTGCTGCTAGTGCCGCCAGCGGTGGGGGTGATGGTCTACGCCGCCGATATTGCTGCAGATTTCTGGGCCATTGTCGGGTCGCTTGTGTTGTCATTGTTATTGTCGCTGGCCTTCGTCGGTTGGCTGATGCAGAAGTTGATTCAGCGTCAGACGCGACGTCGGGTGACTCCATGAGTATCGGCTGGAGTGGTGCCTGGGGATCGGTTATTCATCATCCGCTGTTCGGAATTGCGATTACGTTAGGCGCGTACCAGCTAATGTTGGCGGCCTATGAGAAAACCCGCTGGATATTTTTGCAGCCAGTGCTCATTTCGATGGTGTTGGTGATTGGCATATTGATCAGTTGTGGCCTGACTTATGTTGAGTACCGCAAAAGTACGGAGATTCTAAGCATTCTGTTAGGCCCGGCTACCGTCGCCTTGGCTGTGCCGCTTTATCTGAATTTACGACGGATCAAGCAATTATTTTGGCCGACGTTTACTACGCTGATTATTGGCGGTGTGTTGGCAACGTCCCTTGGCGTGACGCTGGGCTGGTTATTTGGCGCCGAGCACATGATTTTGATGACTATGGCGCCTAAGTCAGTAACCTCGCCTATAGCGATGCTGGTAGCTGAGCAAATTGGTGGTGTTGCCCCATTGGCTGCGGTGTTTGTGTTGATTACTGGCGTTATCGGTGCCATTTTCGGCCCGGGCTTGCTGTCTGTAATAGGTGTTCAGAATCATGCGGCGCGCGGTATGGCCCTGGGCTTGACCGCTCATGCCGTCGGCACCTCGGTGGCGCTGCAGGAAAGCGAGGAGTGCGGCGCATTTGCTGCGCTGGCAATGAGCTTGATGGGCGTTGCCACGGCGGTGTTTCTTCCCCTGGCTGTGTCGTTATTCGTTTAAGGAAATTCTATATGCTGCCGTTATTTCCCCTCAACGCCGTGTTATTCCCCGGCTGCACCCTGGATTTGCAGCTGTTCGAAGCGCGTTATCTGGACATGATTGGTCGCTGCATGAAAAAGGGTGAGGGTTTCGGTGTTGTGTGCATTCTCGACCACGAATACGTCGCTCAGGCCCCCGATGGCTATGCACTGATTGGATGCGAGGCGTTGGTGCGTGATTTCCAGCAGCAAGAAAATGGCTTGTTGGGGATTCGCGTGGAGGGCGCAAGACGCTTTAGGGTCGTCAGCAGCGATGTTCAGCGCGATCAATTGATAGTGGCGCAAGTTGAATGGCTCGATGAACTTCAAGATCATCCGTTGCAGGAGCGGGACGCGGACTTGATGGCGTTGCTGTCTGCGCTGGCCGAGCATCCGATGGTTGCTGCGCTGAACATGGGCGTTACTGCTATTGGCCAGCAGTCGCTGGCCAATCAGTTGGCGTATCTATTGCCATTTACCGAAGAAGACAAAGTTGAGCTTCTTGAACTCAGTGACGCACAGCAGCGCCTCAACGCGATCCAGGACTTGCTCGACGAAATGCAAGGCGATCTGCACGTTTAGATCGCCAGGTTGTGCTCAATACTGATACTGACTGATGGCGTTGGCTAAGGCATGTAGCGCGAAGAAACCATACACCGCAACCAGCGAAGGCAGAATGATCCACCAGACTTTTGTCGGCATGGGTCGCAACGGTTCCTGGCGCTGAATGAGCGTCAAGCTGGCTGCGCACATAAAGAACGCCAGCGTGGCGCCGGCCAGTACGTCTGTAGGCCAATGCGCGCCTAAATAAACCCTCGACATCGCAATCGCTAACGCTGGAATACTACCCACTAGCAGCCATGTGAGACGAAAGCGCAGCGGTTGGCCGCGCCCAGCCAGAATCGCCAGCACCATAAACATCGCAAACGAGCCGGAGCTGTGACCGCTCGGCATGCTGTAGCTCGTGATGGGGTCAAGTATCACGTCGGGGCGAGCACGCGCCGCCGCCCATTTTACGAGGGTGTTGACCAGTGCCGAGCCTAAAATGGCGCCCATCGCAAAGGTTGCTTGTCGCCGCTGTCGAAGAGCCAACAGCAGGCCAAGTAACACGATCGTTATCACAACCTGGGTTTTGAAGTCACCGAGTCGAGTGATCATCACCGCGAATGGGTCGGCGGCTGAGTTGCGGTGTTCCTGTACCAACGACATCAAGCCTTGGTCAAACTGCGCAAGGTATGGCCAGCCGATGAATAGGCCAATCAGCATTACCAGGCTCAGCAGCGCAATCAACCGTGTGGCGTAGCGCTTGCCTGCGACGCTGCTGTGGATACTCACGCCCAGCAAGGCAGCAAGCCCGGCGCCAACTATTCCGGCCTGGGGCCAAAACCCTTGTGGCAGCGGCAAGCGGATAGCCGCACCCGTTGCCCAGCCGGGCAGCAAGAAAACGACAGACCAGCCGGCCGCGGCGACGAGGCTGACGGCTAAAAATCGAAAAAACGGCATGTCGAACATTCCAGCGACCATCGGCAGCATGGGACGCAGCGGCCCGATGAAGCGCCCAACCAGCAAACTGGCAATGCCGTAACGCTGAAAATAGATTTCGGCACGGTCGATCCATTCCGGGTGGTGTCGCAACCCTGGCAATCGGCGAATATTCTGATGAAAACGTCTGCCGAGGAAGTACGACAAGATGTCGCCCAGCAGTCCACCTGCAAATCCTAATAACAGTGTTTCGCCAAGCGGCAGCGAACCACTGCCGGCCAATACCGCAACGGCGAACATGAACACGGTGCCCGGCACGACGAGGCCGACAATTGCCAGGCATTCGAAACACGCTATAAGAAAAATCGCCGTACCCAACCACGAGGGATTTGCCGTCAACCAACCGGTAATGCTGTCGAGCCATGAGCCCATGTTTTAGCTTCCTTGTTCCAGTAAGAAATAGTCACGGCCTTCCAGCTGTCCACGTCGCAGGGGGTTACGTGTACAGAACCTTGCATAGGTAGCATCGACGAAACGGTACATCAGGTGTCCGTCCCGGCCTTCGGGGATGCCCAGTCGCGTGGTTTGAATAATATGTATCGGCGCTGCTCCGACATCGTCGACGAACAATTGTTCGCAATCAAAGCGTTTGGCGTCCCACATCGCAACCTTAAGCCCCAATGCCTTGCACAATAGGGTTTGCCCCGCGCACAAGCGTTCTGGCTTGCGCAACGTGCCGTTGGCATTCGGATTGTTAAGCAACATGTGGGAGAGGCTGATGCTATCGGAGAGCGTATCGACCCACGGGTAGGCCGACTTAATCAGCACCGCGTTGCCTGGCCCACCGGCGCTGAAGTTCAGTGAGTCGCCGCCGCGGGCGTAATACATATAAATGTGGCCGCCGCTTAGAAACAATGCCTTGCGCTTTTCGGTGTACCCCAGCGATGAGTGGCTCCCCCGTTCTGCTGCGTAATACGCTTCAGTTTCGATAATCACTGCCGACAGCCACAAAAAATTCGGGGCGATTCCTACTCGATGGCGGATAACCTTGCCCAGCAGACCACGGGCAAGCAATTGTGCATCACGGTCGAAAAACGAGTCAGGGAGCGGGTTAGGCACGTAGTCAGGCATCGGCATCTACGGAAATGATCGGCGAATGGGGTGTGATGATAACAACACGTGTCTTAATCGACGCTGAACGGGGTTGACCCCGGTTGTCGAGATAAACCCGTGCGGTATGCATCGACATTTTCGGCGGCAAGCCAACGCCTACATCGTCTTTGGCTGGTCGCAATTCTGTGTGAGCGGGTTTGCCTGCGCAAGTCACGACACGGTCAAGCGGTCGTCCGTCGTCGCGGGCATGGCATGAAACATGAAATTCTTCTCACTATTTCACCGCTGTTATCGACCATCCGCCTGCCACTGCTGTCGTTACTCCTGCTCGACAGCTATAATCGGCCGCTTTCCTCTACGCCAAGACCTCTGAGACCATGACTGAGTCCGTTCTTGACTACATGACCCGCCTGGGTCGAGCTGCCCGCGAAGCTTCGCGCGTAATCGGCCGTGCCAGCACCGCGCAGAAAAACCATGCATTGCAGGCCACTGCTGCTGCGTTGGATGAAGCTCGCGCTGAGCTTTCTACTGCCAACGAACTGGACTTGGCTTCGGGCCGGGCCAACGGCCTTTCTCCGGCCATGCTTGAGCGTCTGGCCCTGACTCCGGCACGCATCGACAACATGATCGTTGGTTTGCGCCAGGTGATTAACCTGCCAGACCCAATAGGTTCGATCCGCGACATGAGCTTTCGCCCGTCCGGTATTCAAGTCGGCAAAATGCGGGTGCCGTTGGGGGTGGTGGGGATTATTTACGAGTCTCGCCCCAACGTGACCATCGACGCAGCTAGCTTGTGCCTCAAGTCTGGCAATGCCACGATCCTGCGCGGCGGCTCCGAAGCTATTCACTCCAACCGCGCAATCGCTGCCTGCATCCAGCGTGGTTTGGCGGCAGCCGATTTGCCGGCGGCGGTGGTTCAGGTCGTCGAAGTCACTGACCGCGAAGCCGTTGCGGCTTTGATCACCATGCCCGAGTATGTTGACGTCATTGTTCCACGCGGCGGCAAAGGCTTGATTGAGCGCGTCAGTCGGGATGCGCGGGTGCCGGTTATTAAGCACCTGGACGGTATTTGCCATGTTTATGTGAGTGCGTACGCAGACCTGACCAACGCCCAGAGCATCTGTTTTAACGCCAAGACCTACCGCTACGGCATCTGTGGCGCGATGGAAACCTTGCTGGTCGATGCGGCTGTGGCGGCTGATTTTCTTCCGCCAATGGCTGCGCAACTGAGGGAAAAAGGTGTTGAATTGCGCGGTTGCGAGCGCACACAAGCGTTGATTGATGCCGTTCCAGCTACTGAAGAAGACTGGCACACCGAATACCTGGCGCCGATTTTGTCGATTTTGGTCGTCAATGGCCTGGATCAGGCCATTGAACACATCAATCACTATGGGTCACACCACACCGACGCCATCGTCACTGAAAATCAGACTCAGGCCCGACGTTTCATGGCCGAAGTTGACTCCAGTTCAGTGATGGTCAACGCACCGACCAGCTTCGCCGATGGCTTTGAATATGGATTGGGTGCCGAGATTGGCATTTCTACTGATAAGCTGCACGCCCGCGGCCCGGTCGGCCTTGAGGGTCTGACCTGCGAAAAGTACATCGTGATCGGCGACGGTCATCAGTTACGTGGCCAAGGACCTGTCTGACTTGGTCGAGCCTGAAAAGACTGCGGCGGCGAAATCACCCCCTCATGCGCCGCGACGCGTTGGCGTGTTGGGTGGCACTTTCGATCCGGTGCATATAGGCCATTTGCGCGGTGCGCTGGAAGTTGCCGAGCTGCTTGAACTCGATGAGTTGCGCCTGACACCCAGTGCCAGGCCACCCCATCGCGATACCCCGAGCGTGAGCGCGCAGGACCGTCTGGCAATGGTTCAATGCGCGGTAGCCGGAGTGTCACCTTTGACGGTGGATGACCGTGAATTAAAGCGGGACAAACCGTCGTACACCATCGACACCCTGGAACTGATGCGGGCCGAATTGGCCGCAGATGACCAGTTATTCCTGTTATTGGGTTGGGACGCATTTTGCGGACTTCCGACTTGGCATCGCTGGGAAGAGCTGCTGGAGCACTGCCATATCGTGGTGCTGCAACGCCCGGACGCCGACAGCGAGTCGCCTGACGCCATGCGAAATCTGCTGGCAGGGCGCGCGGTCAGCAACCCTAAGGCCCTCAAGGGGCCGGGTGGACACATTACATTCGTCTGGCAGACACCGTTATCAGTGTCTGCCACCCAGATCCGCCAACTGCTGGCCAGCGGGAAGTCGGTACGTTTTCTGGTGCCAGACGCGGTACTGGCCTATATCGACGCGCACGGGCTGTACCATGCGCCGAACACTGAGGGGAGCCTCTGAAACTGCTGTGTTCAACACGCGTTTCGGCATCCCACACATACGAGCTGAATGAGTTTTATATGACAAAGCAAAAATTGAGTAGCGAAGAAGTGGTTAAGTTGGCAACGGCTGCCTTGGAAGACATTAAGGGTACCGATATCCTCGCCATCGATGTTCGCGACAAGACCAGCATCGCTGATTACATGCTGATCGCCACCGGCACCTCCAATCGCCAGCTTAACGCTCTGGTCGATAGCGTCCGCGACAAATGCAAGGCTGCCGGCGTCAAGCCGCTAAGTGAAGAAGGCAAAGGCGACAGCGATTGGGTGTTGCTGGACCTGGGCGACGTCATTGTTCACGTTATGACCTCCGCTGCCCGTCAGTTCTACGACCTCGAGCGCCTGTGGCAAGGCGCTGAGCAGAGCCGTGCGCTGCATTCTGTGCATGAAGGCAACCCATTCGACCCGATGACCTTTCTCGACAAAGAGTAAGGGGTCTCCGTGCGTTTGCGTTTGATCGCTGTTGGTTCGCGCATGCCCAAGTGGGTGGAAGAAGGTTGGCAGGAATATGCCAAACGGATGCCGTCCGAGCTTGCGCTTGAGTTAGTGGAAATTCCGCTCAATACCCGTGGCAAAAACGCTGACGTAGCGCGTTTTATTCGCCAGGAAGGTGAGGCCATGCTGGCGAAAGTTCAGCCGGGCGAGCGAATTGTCACGCTTGAAGTGCAGGGTAAGCCTTGGAGTACCGAACAGCTTTCGGTCGAGCTTGATCGCTGGCGTCTCGACGCACGCACGGTCAACTTGATGGTCGGCGGTCCTGAGGGACTGTCGCCGGAAGTCTGTGCGCGTAGCGAGCAGCGCTGGTCGCTGTCGCCGTTAACGTTGCCACATCCATTGGTGCGTATTCTTATTGGTGAGCAGATGTACCGCGCCTGGACAGTTCTGTCCGGGCACCCTTATCACAAATAGCCTGCGCGCCTAAATGTCTCAGCCGATCCACCTCAAAGACCACGAGAAAGACGCACACATGGTGCGCGGCCGAGTCGTGGTCGGAGCTGTGGTTGTGGTGTTAGCTGTTTGCGTACTGTTAGCGCGGCTGTATTTCCTTCAGGTCATCCAATACGACTACCACTCGACGCTTTCGGAAAATAACCGGGTGCATGTTCAGCCCATTCCGCCGAGTCGAGGCCTGATCTTCGACCGTAATGGCGTAGTGGTTGCGGACAATCGACCTAGCTTTAGTCTGAGCATGACCCGCGAGCGTTCCGGCAATTCGGCGCAAGTGCTGGACGCCATCGTTGAAATCCTGATGCTGACCGCTGACGACCGAATTTTGTTCGAGAGACGCATGAAGCAGGGCCGCCGACCGTTTGAATCGGTGCCCATCCTGTTTGAACTGACCGAAGAGCAAATAGCCCTTATTGCGGTCAATCAATTCCGGTTGCCGGGTGTTGAAGTGGTTGCGCAGTTGGTTCGCCATTATCCTCAGGGCGAACACTTCGCACACTCCGTAGGGTACGTGGGTCGAATCAATGAGAAAGAGCTCAAGGCCCTTGATTCGGTCAATTACAGCGGGACTCACCACATTGGGAAAACAGGAATTGAGCGTTTCTATGAGGCGGACTTGCATGGGCGGGTTGGCTACGAAGAAGTTGAAACCAACGCCCGTGGGCGCGTCATGCGGGTGCTTAATCGAACCAATCCAATCCCTGGAAAAGACATTGTTCTGAGCCTTGATATCAAGCTTCAACAGGCTGCGGAGGCTGCACTGGGCGGTCGTCGCGGTGCAGTGGTTGCGCTGGACCCGACAACCGGCGAGGTACTGGCGATGGTCAGTCAGCCGAGCTTCGACCCGAATCCGTTTGTCACGGGTATCAGCTTCAAAGACTACGCCGAGTTGCGAGATTCGATTGACCGACCGTTGTTCAATCGCATTCTGCGCGGGCTTTACCCGCCAGGTTCGACGATCAAACCTGCCGTTGCCATCGCCGGTCTGGATAGCGGTGTGGTCACGGCCTCATCGCGGGTGTTCGATCCGGGTTTCTATCAACTGCCCAACTACGATCACAAGTACCGTAACTGGAACCGTACCGGTGACGGCTGGGTTGATCTGGACACGGCGATCATGCGGTCCAATGACACGTATTTCTATGATTTGGCGCACAAAATAGGGATTGATCGGCTCTCTTCTTATTTAAACAAGTTCGGGATCGGACAAAAAGTCTCGCTAGACATGTTCGAAGAATCCCCGGGGCTTATGCCATCGCGCGAATGGAAGCGAGCGACCCGGCGTCAAGCCTGGTTTCCGGGTGAAACATTGATTCTTGGCATCGGTCAGGGCTATATGCAGGCGACGCCATTGCAACTGGCGCAAGCTACGGCGCTGGTGGCCAACAAAGGGGTGTGGAATCGACCGCATCTGGCTAAAACCGTGGCTGGCATACGCCCAGTTGACGAAAACCCCATGGAGAACATTGTGCTGCGTGATGCGTCGGACTGGGCCAAGGTGAACCACGGTATGCAGCAAGTCATGCACGGCGCACGCGGAACAGCACGCAAAGCGGCTGTTGGTTCGCAATATCGGATTGCCGGTAAAAGCGGGACTGCGCAAGTGGTTGCGATCAAGCAAGGCGAGAAATATGACCGGACCAAGGTTCAGGAACGCCACCGAGATCACGCCTTGTTCGTGGGCTTTGCCCCTGCCGACAATCCTAGAATAGTAGTCGCTGTGATGGTGGAGAACGGCGAGTCCGGCTCCGGTATTGCAGCCCCTGTGGTCCGCCAGGTAATGGATTCGTGGTTGCTCGGTTCAAACGGTTTGCTCAAGCCCGAGTACACCAGCACCTCAAGCGCGGAGGCTGCGGCCAGTGAAGAGTAATTTTGATCGCATCCTCTCCAGCGATGATGTGATGCGCCGCCGAGCGACGTTCCTGCAGCGCATCCATATCGATGGGCCTCTCCTGATTCTGCTGCTGACCATCGGTGCGGGTGGTTTGTTTGTGCTGTATTCAGCCAGCGGCAAGAATTGGGATCTTATGATCAAACAGGCGACTTCTTTCGCCATTGGACTGGTTTCAATGGTGGTCATCGCTCAGCTAGAACCGCGCTTTATGGCGCGCTGGGTTCCTGTGATGTATGTGTTTGGGATGCTGCTGTTGGTGGTTGTTGATGTTATGGGCCATAACGCTATGGGCGCTACCCGCTGGATCAACATTCCTGGGGTCATTCGCTTTCAGCCGTCAGAATTCATGAAAATTATTATGCCGGCGACTATTGCCTGGTATTTGGCTAAACGAACCCTGCCCCCGCACTTGAAACATGTGGCACTGAGTTTGGGGCTTATTGGCCTTCCCTTTATTCTGATCGTGCGTCAACCGGACCTCGGCACCTCGTTGTTGATTCTCGCCTCCGGCACATTTGTACTGTTCATGGCTGGTTTGCGCTGGCGCTGGATTATCGGCGTATTCACTGCCGCCGTTCCAGTGGCCGTTTGCATGTGGTTTTTCTTTATGCACGATTATCAGAAACAACGAATTCTGACCTTCCTCGATCCTGAGAGCGATCCGCTGGGTACCGGCTGGAACATTATTCAGTCCAAAGCGGCGATTGGGTCGGGTGGTGTATTTGGTAAGGGCTGGTTGCTGGGAACCCAGTCGCATCTGGATTTTTTGCCGGAAAGCCATACCGACTTCATCATCGCGGTGCTGGGTGAGGAGTTCGGTCTGGTCGGTATTTGCGCCCTTTTATTGATCTATTTATTGTTGATCGGGCGTGGGCTGGTGATCACCGCTCAAGCTCAGACCTTGTTCGGAAAACTGCTGGCGGGCAGCCTGACGATGACTTTTTTTGTTTACGTTTTCGTCAACATCGGTATGGTCAGTGGTCTGATGCCGGTTGTAGGGGTGCCGCTGCCCTTCATTAGTTACGGTGGAACTTCGTTAGTGACATTACTGTCAGCGTTTGGGGTTTTGATGTCGATCCATACCCATCGGAAGTGGATCGCGCAGGTTTGATTAAGGTGAACAACTCAATGCAATTGCGTAACTGGGCGGCTCGATTTGCTCCGTTGGTCGGCCTGGTGGGCATCCTTGGTTGGGTATTTGAGGCACACGCAGGCGACTACGAGGGTTCACCCCAGGTCGCTGAATTTGTCGGTGAAATGACCCGTGATTACGGTTTCGCAGGCGAGCAGCTAATGGCTGTCTTTCGTGAGGCTGAGCGTAAACAGTCTATTCTCGATGCTATTTCTCGACCGGCCGAGCGGGTCAAGCCTTGGAAAGAATACCGGCCGATGTTCATTACTGACGCGCGAATCGCGCGCGGTGTGGATTTTTGGCGTCAGCATGAGGCCGCTTTGAAGCGTGCCGAGCAAGAGTATGGTGTTCCGGCTCAAGTGATTGTTGCCATCATCGGCGTCGAAACCTTTTTCGGCCGCAACACTGGCAATTACCGTGTCATTGACGCTTTATCGACGCTGAGTTTCGATTATCCGCCGCGTGCCGAATTCTTTCGTAAAGAACTACGCGAGTTCCTTTTACTGGCGCGTGAAGAGCAAGTTGATCCGCTAACGCTTAAAGGTTCTTATGCCGGGGCAATGGGTTTGCCGCAGTTCATGCCGAGCAGTTTTCGCGCGTACGCCGTGGACTTTGACGGTGACGGGCACATTAATATCTGGACCGATCCCGATGACGCGATTGGCAGCGTCGCCAGTTATTTCAAGCGCCACGGCTGGGTTGCCGGTGAGCCCGTTGTAAGCCTTTCTTCCGTGCGCGGTGATCTGGCCGACAGCGGTTTGAGCCCCGGTATCGAGCCGGTAAAAACTGTTGGGGAGTTGCGAGCATTGGGGTGGTCGAGTCATGATGCGCTGCGTGACGATATGCCCGCGACCGCTTTTCGCCTGGAGGGCGCAGAGGGGCCGGAGTATTGGATGGGTTTGAAGAATTTTTACGCAATCACGCGCTATAACCGCAGTGTGATGTACGCAATGGCCGTGCATCAGCTGTCTGAACTGCTGGTCCAAGCACGGGGCGTCAAGTAATGCGGGCAATGCCGATTCGCAAACCACTAAAGTTCATGGCCTTCGCGGCCTTGGCCGTTCTGGTGGCCAGTTGTTCAACCAGTCGATCTCCGCAGAACAATAGTGCTGTGACCTCGGGGCCGGGTCTGGACATCAACCGTGCGCACAAAGACGGCGCGCCGTGGTGGGACGTTGACGTATCCCGCATTCCCGACGCTGTGCCGACTTTGCACAGCGGGCCTTACAAGGCCAACCCTTACACTGTGCTGGGCAAAACTTATTTCCCACTGACCGACTCCAAGCGCTATGTCGCTACCGGGACGGCGTCTTGGTATGGCACTAAATTCCACGGTCAGAACACCGCCAACGGTGAAAAATACGACCTGTATGGAATGAGTGCCGCGCACAAGACGTTGCCGTTGCCAAGCTATGTTCGAGTGACCAACCTCGATAACAACCGCACTGTGATTTTGCGCGTCAATGACCGTGGGCCTTTCTATTCCGATCGTATTATTGATTTGTCGTACGCCGCTGCAAAAAAGCTTGGGTACGCGGAAATCGGTACAGCGCGGGTCAAGGTCGAAGGCATCGATCCTCAAGAGTGGTGGGCGCAGCGTGGACGCCCAGCGCCGTTGATGCTTGATGAGCCACAAGTCGTGGCGCAGGCAGCAGCACCTGCGTTTACTGCATCCACAGGCACGATAGAGCAGTACTCGCCGCCGCCTCAGCAACACGCGGCTGCGGTGTCCCCCGTCCAGATTGACGCAAAAAAAAACGCTTCCGGACCAGCGTCTGGGCTGTATCTCCAGGTGGGCGCCTTCGCCAACCCGGACGCTGCGGAACTCTTGAGGTCGAAACTGAGCGGGATGGTCCAGACGCCAGTATTCGTCAGCTCGATAGTACGCAGTCAGCAAACGCTGTATCGGGTTCGGATGGGGCCGGTGAACACGCCGGTTGAAGCGCAGCAATTACAAGCGAACGTCAGGTCAGCCAACTTAGGTCAGCCGACGGTGGTTGCTCTGGATCAATGATTTAGCCTTGGTTTTTTCAAGGTCGCCATACAGTTGCTTCTACGGCCCAGGTTTGGAAGGGACTTGCCGACAGAGCAAGCGTTATAAGCAACTTTCAACAGAACAGCCCGATCACTCAGGCGGTTTTGTTAGCCAGGGAGAAGCCTGGCTTCAAGGCCAAATAAACGCACGACGGGTTTATTCGGTCAGATCAGCTTTGCCCGCGAGGGCATGTTTGCCCATTAGCAATTTCGAGAGACGGATGAACATCACCACCTTTGCAAAACGCCTGTGCCTGCTTGTTCCCCTGATCATCACCCCTGCCGCCGCCTGGGCGACAGAACAGATGACGCCCGCCGCGCCGCAATTGGCCGCCAAAGCCTATGTGCTGATGGATGCCTCTAGCGGTAACATTTTGGTCGAAAACAACGGTGACCAGCGTTTGGCGCCGGCGAGCCTGACCAAATTGATGACGGCCTATATCGCGACCCTGGAAATTCGTCGCGGTCAAATCGGTGAAAACGATCCGGTGACCGTTAGCGAAAACGCTTGGCGTACGGGCGGATCGCGAATGTTCATCAAGGTGGGCAGTCAGGTTACCGTGAGTGACCTGCTGCACGGCATCATCATCCAGTCAGGCAACGACGCCAGCGTCGCGCTTTCCGAGCATATTGCCGGAAGCGAGGATGCTTTCGCCGACATGATGAATAAAACCGCTGGTGACTTGGGCATGGTCAATACCCATTTCATGAACCCGACAGGTTTGCCAAATCCGGATCATTATTCTTCGGCTCACGACATGGCGCTGCTGGCACGGGCGATCATTACCGTCGACCCGGCGCACTATGCGATTTACTCGCAGAAAGAATTCTTCTGGAACGGCATCAAGCAGCCTAACCGCAACCTGCTGCTGTGGCGCGACAAGACCGTTGATGGTCTGAAAACCGGCCACACCGAAGAGGCAGGCTATTGCATGGTGTCTTCGGCCGTCCGTGATGGTATGCGTTTGATCGCGGTGGTGTTCGGCACCACCAGTGAGCAGGCTCGTGCGGCTGAAACTCAGAAATTGCTGACTTACGGTTTCCGCTTCTTCGAAACCCAAACCTTCTACCAGAAGGGCGTTGAGTTGGCTCAGGCGCCGGTTTGGAAAGGTTCGGAGCATCAGGTCAAGGCCGGTCTGGCCGATGACTTGACTATGACCTTGCCTAAAGGCCAATTGAAAAGATTGGCCGCCAGCATGACGATGAACCCACGTCTGGTCGCGCCGATCGCCAAGGGCGATGTAATCGGTAAAGTAGAAGTGAAGATGGACGACAAGGTGGTGCATACCGCTGACCTGATTGCTCTCGACGCCGTGGACCAAGGTGGAATTTTCCGCCGCGTGTGGGATAGCATCCGTCTGTTCTTCTACGGTTTGTTTAACTGATACTGCCGACCGGTGGGCACTGGCTCTGTTCGGAGCTGAGTGCCTGTCGCTCGCAACAGCTTACGAGGCCGTTACTGCCATGGCTGATACCGAAATTGACGTTAAGTCGCACCTGATTGTTTTCCCCTGCATTGATTACCCGATCAAAGTGATCGGTGATACCGGTGTGGGGTTTACTGCGTTAGTTATCGAGATTTTGGCGAAGCACGCCACCCTCGACATGGATACGCTGGCCGAGCGACAAAGCAGCAACGGCAAATACACCACTGTTCAGTTGCACATCATCGCCACCGGCGAAGACCAATTGCGCGATATCAATAGTGCCCTGCGCGCTACCGGCCTCGTGCACATGGTGCTCTGATGTCTGGCAGCCTGGGCTTTCGCGAACTAGGGGAAGTGGCTTACGAACCCACCTGGCACGCCATGCAGCGGTTTACTGAATCGCGGGTGCACGATGTGGCCGATGAAGTCTGGCTGGTGCAACATGCGCCTGTTTTCACTCAAGGCCAGGCAGGCAAAGCCGAGCACTTGTTGCTGCCGGGTGATATTCCGGTGGTTCAGGTCGATAGGGGTGGCCAAGTGACCTATCATGGCCCCGGTCAACTGGTGGTTTACCTGATGTTGGACGTGCGGCGCCTTGGTTTCGGTGTGCGCGAACTGGTTTCCCGGATTGAACGCAGTCTGATCGCGCTGCTGGCGAGTTACGACGTCGAGGCTGTTGCGAAGAAAGACGCGCCGGGCGTTTATGTCGACGAAGCGAAAATAGCCTCCTTGGGTTTACGTATTCGTAACGGTTACTCGTTCCACGGCCTGGCGCTGAATGTGGACATGGACCTTGAGCCGTTTCGCCGCATTAATCCCTGTGGTTACGCGGGGCTGGCAATGACCCAGCTGTGCGATCATGCAGGCCCGATTGAATTTGCCGAGGTAAGTGCCCGGCTGCGCGCGCAGCTCGTCAAACACCTCGACTATGCTGAGCAGACGACCCTAGCGGGCGGAATCGATTGATATGACTACTGCGACAGAGACTGCGCAAAGCGCTGTGCTAGAACTGATCCCGACACTAAACGTCGGCGAACGCACGGCCAAACCTAAAGTGGAAGCCGGTGTAAAACTTCGTGGTGCGGATAAAGTTGCACGCATTCCGGTCAAAATCATTCCAACGGTCGACCTGCCGAAGAAACCAGACTGGATTCGCGTACGAATTCCTGTTTCCCCGGAAGTGGATCGCGTCAAACAACTGCTGCGCAAGCACAAACTGCACAGTGTTTGCGAAGAAGCGTCTTGCCCGAACTTGGGCGAGTGTTTCTCCGGCGGCACCGCGACGTTCATGATTATGGGTGATATTTGCACTCGCCGTTGCCCGTTCTGCGACGTTGGCCACGGACGTCCGAAAGCGCTGGATTCCGACGAGCCCAAAAACCTTGCCATCGCCATCGCTGACTTGCGTCTGAAGTACGTTGTGATCACGTCAGTAGACCGCGATGACCTGCGTGACGGCGGGGCTCAGCATTTTGCTGACTGCATCCGCGAAATTCGCCTGCTGTCGCCAGACGTACAATTAGAAACTTTGGTCCCGGATTACCGTGGACGTATGGACATCGCGCTCGCGCTTACCGCTGCCGAGCCACCAGACGTGTTCAACCACAACCTGGAAACTGTGCCGCGCTTATACAAAGCGGCACGTCCTGGTTCGGATTTCCAGTGGTCGCTGACCCTACTGCAAAAGTTCAAGCAGTTGGTGCCTCACGTTCCAACCAAGTCCGGTTTGATGTTGGGTCTGGGTGAGACGGACGAAGAAGTCATCGAAGTCATGAAGCGCATGCGCGAGCATGATATAGACATGCTTACCCTTGGCCAATACTTGCAGCCTTCCCGCAGCCACTTACCGGTACAGCGTTTCGTGCACCCGGACGTGTTCGCCTGGTTCGCCGAAGAAGGCTACAAGATGGGCTTCAAGAATGTGGCCTCAGGTCCTTTGGTGCGGTCTTCCTACCATGCGGATAAGCAGGCAAAGACCGCCGTCGAAGCCATGAGCTAAACGTTGCGAGTCAAATAAAAAGGGCCGGATAGCGATATCCGGCCCTTTTTTGTGGAGTAAGCGTCTTCGCGAATTAATTCGCGAAGAGGCCGTTACGGCTTACGCAAACTGTTCAACAACTCATGCGTTGGGTAACCGTCGGCGGGCCAACCATATGCCTGTTGTGCGCTACGAATTGCTTTGCGCGTATTAGCCCCGATAATTCCATCTGGAGCGCCTGCGTCGTATTGGCGGGATGAGAGCAATGTTTGCAGTTCTATGCGCTCAGAGCGGTTTAGCGGAAGGTCGCTTCGCGGCCAGCTGCCGAGAACATAACCGCCTCCGCTGAAACGCTCAGACAGCAAGCCAATCGCCAAGGCGTAAGACGAGGAATTGTTGTACCTGAGCGTTGCACGGAAGTTATCCAGTACCAGAAACGCCGGACCTTTATATCCGGCAGGCAACAACAGCGCCGCTTGCAATTGCGCCACATTGGCCGGAAGTGCACCGCCATTTGGTAGTTTCAATCCCATCTGCTGCCACTCGGCAACTGTTTTACGGGTTGATGCGTCGGCCAATGCATAATCAAAATTTTGACCTAACTGCACTTCAAAACCCCACGGCTGAGCGAATTGCCAGCCCGAGCTCTGCAAATAATGTGCAGTCGACGCTAATGCATCGGCTGGGGTATTCCAGATGTCGCGGCGGCCGTCGCCATCGAAATCCACGGCATATCTGTTATAGGTGGTAGGAATAAACTGCGTCTGTCCCATTGCTCCGCCCCAAGAACCCAGCATCTGGGCGGGTTGGATGTCACCATGCTGGAGAATTTGCAGCGCTGCCAACAATTGATCCTGTGCGAATGCGCGGCGACGGCCTTCGTAGGCCAATGTCGCCAGGGAACGAATCACGTACTGAGAGCCTTGAAACTGGCCGAAGTTGCTTTCCATACCCCAAATCGCCACGAGTGACTGGCGGTCGACGCCATAGCGTTGCTCAATGGCTTGCAGCACATCAGCGTATTGCGCCAGAAGGGCTTGGCCTTTACGCGCACGGGCTGCGGAGACAGCGCCGTCGAGATATTCCCACACCGGTCGAGTGAACTCGGGCTGGCTTCGATCAGCCTTGACCACGCTCATGTCCGGAATTACACCCGCGAAGGCTTGATCGAATAAGTTAGGCTTAATACCGGCTTTAATTGCATCGACACGAAATCCGGCTTCCCAGTCACTAAAGCTAATGGTCGGCTGAATATCGAAATCAGTTGAGCCAGCTGCCATAGAAGCTTGGGTCTTAGTGGTCCCGACCGGCGGTATGTTCGCAATTTGAATAGGCGTGGCATCGGCAGCAGTTGGTTTTTCTGCGCAGGCAACTAACAGGATGAAGCTAGAGACGGTCATCAGTTGGCGAAAATGCAACTGACGGGAAAAGCTAGAGGGCATGCTTAGGTCCAGGGTGTTCCAACAGACGCAAACCTTATCATGCTTGCCCTGCATATGGGGCTTCGGGAGATGTAGGGATGTTTTTAAGCCGCCAGAAAGTAAGAAGCCTCCCAGCTTTTAGACTGGAAGGCTTCGCGGCGGTAGCTGCCTTTGCCCTTGCCGGCGGGTTCATGCCGACTGCGGAACAACGGCTGGGCGATGATGGATTTGGCCTTGTTCGGCCGCTTTGGCTTGCTCATGGGGACTACTCTCTTCTGGTGATGAAACGATGCAAATCATCGGGCAGAGCAGGGTGTGTGTCTAATAGAAGTGCGCTATCGGGCATTTGTTTAATTGACGTGGGCTTGTTGGCGCAAGGAGCGCATATGACGGGTGGGACCATTCGGGAAGGCAAGGGATCGGATGCTGGCTATTCAGCCGGCAAACTCAACCGTTGACCCGCCATCAATAGGGCCAAACGGGTCAGGCTGCTCCAGACCGAACCCGGCGCTTGGCCTTTGATCTGCGCGTCAATGCGTTGCGCGTCCATCAGCAGTTGGCTCCAGCGTTGTGCGGAGTGACGTTGCAACGCTTTGCTCATCAGCGGTTTGCGCTTGTCCCAGATCGGTGGTCGGGCTTGGCTAAAGGCTTTGTCTAGAGGGGTGCCCTGACTGATCTGCAAGGCCAGATTAGCCAATAGCCGAAGTTCACGAGCCAGCGCCCACAGGATGACAGGCGGCTCAATTCCTTCGCCACGCAAGCCCTCTATCATGCGCAATGTGTGGGCTGCTTCGCCGTTGAGCACTGCATCGGTCAAACCGAAAACATCGAACCTTGCACTATCGGCTACCGCGCCCTGCACAGTTTCGACGGTGATCTGGCCGTCTTGCGCCATCAGCTTGAGCTTTTCAATTTCCTGGGCCGCAGCAAGCAGATTGCCTTCAACCCGTGCGGCGATAAGTTCGATCGCGTCGTGGCTGGCAGACAATCCTGCATGGGATAAACGTTGTCGAATCCATTGCGGCAACTGGCTGGCATCCACTGGCCATATTTGCAGGAACTGAGTGTGTGGCCCCTCGATCAGTGCCTTGCCCCACTTGGTTTTCTGCGCGCTTCCGTCGAGCTTGGGTACGCTGATCAGTAGCAACGTATCTTCTGGAGGGCGCGAGCAATATTCGATAAACGCCGCAGCTCCCTTGTCGCCGGGTTTTCCCGAGGGCAAGCGCAGTTCCAGCAGACGCTTTTGCGCGAACAGCGACATGCTGGCGCCGGCCTGTAACAGCGTGCCCCAGTCGAAATTGGCATCCGCGCTGAAAACTTGGCGTTCGTCAAAGCCTTGCTGGCGCGCGGTAGTACGAATAGCGTCCGCTGCTTCCTGACACAGCAAAGGATCATCACCGCTGACAACGTACACGGGCGCCAGAGCGCTCTGGAGGTGTTTACCGAGTTGGGCTGGTATCAGTTTCATAGGTCAGGGAATACAAGGGCCAGCAGGCTAGCCCCTGATCACTTACTTGGTGGGTATTTCGATCGGAGACTGGCGAGGCGTGTCGTTCTCGATCCGCTGTGCTTCTTCCAGAGCGTCCGCTTCGGCTTTGGCTTTGGCTTCTGCGGTCGATTGCAGTTTATCCAGTTGCGTTGGAGTCAGCAGTTGCAGGCGCATAACCAAATTCTGGACCAATTGAGCGCGCATTTCTTTGCGAACTTGCGCAGCTTCCTGATCGGAACCCATCAGGTTGTTGCTGTCCTGAACGTAGATTTTCTGAACCTGTACCTTGTCTTCGAGCAATAACAGGCTGCGCGAGCCACGGATTTCGTAGTTGACGGTGTCGGTCAGCTCGTACTCGGCCGAACGAGACGAGCCGTTGTAGCTGGCGGCGCGTGAAACTTCTCCTTCACTGACCAAAACCAGCTTGTACTCGGCGCCCTGGTGTACGTTGACCCCGCTGTTTTTCAGCATTTGGGTCAGTTGAACAACCGTTGGGCCATAGGCGTCACGGGCGCTGACATCCAGTTCCTTGATCGTCAGTTCAGTGGTGCCAGTGCCACGCAGCTGGAAACCACAGGCGCTCAGCAATACGGCGAGACCCATCACCAGCAAATTGCGTTTGATCATATTGATGCTCCCCTTGAATCCGTTTGGGCCGACGTTGCGTCCCTTGGAAATACTGTTCGACGCCGGGTCAATACCGGGCGTTTGATCCAATTAGCTTGCGACGATGTTAACCAGCTTGCCCGGGACTACGATTACTTTGCGGATCGTCAGGCCATCGGTGAAACGCAGCACGTTCTCATTGATTCGGGCCACGGCTTCGACTTCTTCACGGGTTGCGTTAGCCGGCATTTCGATCTGGCCACGCAGCTTACCGTTAACCTGAATCACCAGTATTAGGCTGTCTTGCACCAGCGCAGTCTTGTCCAATACCGGCCACCCCGCATTGATGATGGCGTCGCTGTGTCCTAGCCGGTTCCACAGTTCATGGCTGATGTGCGGCGTGATAGGTGCCAGCAGCAGCGCAACAGTTTCCAGACCTTCCTGAAGTAGCGCACGGTCCTGCGGTGTTACCTGCGCGGCTTTTTCCAATACGTTCATCAACGTCATGACGTGTGCGATGGCGGTGTTGAATTTGTGGTGCTGACCGACGTCTTGACTAGCGTTTCTGATCGCCAAATGAATCGCACGGCGGACGGCTTTTTGTTCGTCGTTCAAGCCTGCGACATTAAGCTTGGCGGTCAGACCTAATGTGACGTGAGCATGGGACAGCCTCCAGACGCGACGCAGAAAACGATGTGAGCCTTCTACGCCTGAATCCGACCACTCCAGGCTCATGTCTGGTGGTGATGCAAACATCATAAACAGACGACAAGTATCAGCACCGTACTGGTCGATCATCGACTGCGGGTCAACGCCATTGTTCTTCGACTTGGCCATTTTCTCGATGCCGCCGATCTCGACCGGCAGGCCATCGCTGATCAATTTGGCACCGATAACTTTGGCTTTACCGTCGCGTTCGAGCTCGACGTCGGCCGGGTTGTACCACGTCTTGCTGCCATTGGCCTCAAGGCGGTAATACGTATCGGCGATGACCATGCCTTGGGTCAGAAGATTCTTGAACGGCTCGTTGGAGCTGACCAGGCCTTCGTCACGCATCAGTTTGTGGAAGAAGCGCGCGTAGAGCAGGTGCAGAATCGCATGTTCGATGCCGCCGATGTATTGGTCTACCGGCAACCAGTGGTTGGCTGCTTTGGGATCAACCATGCCGCCTTCGTAGTGAGGCGAGGCGTAGCGCGCAAAGTACCATGAGGACTCGACGAAGGTGTCCATGGTGTCGGTTTCGCGCTTAGCCGGAGCTCCGCATGACGGGCAGTTGCACTCGTAGAACGACGGCATGCGAGCCAAAGGCGAACCTGCGCCATCGGGGACTACATTTTCAGGTAACACAACCGGCAATTGGTCTTCCGGGACCGGCACGTCACCGCAGGTGTCGCAATGCACGATCGGAATCGGACAGCCCCAATAACGCTGGCGGCTTATACCCCAGTCGCGCAGGCGGAACTGTGTGCGTGACTGACCCAATTGCTTTTTGAGCAGATCGGCTTCGATGGCATCGAAGGCGGCTTGAAATTCCAGTCCGTCGTAAATGCCGGAGTTGATCAGCGTGCCGTGTTCTCCGTAAGCGGCTTGCCACTGCGTAAGCAGTTCGTCGCCGACGCTGGTGAGTACAACGGCCTTGATAGGCAGGTTGTATTGGGTAGCAAATTCGAAATCGCGCTCGTCGTGAGCCGGGACTGCCATCACGGCGCCGTCGCCGTAATGCATCAGTACATAGTTAGCGACCCACACCGGTAACTTTTCACCGGTCAGTGGATGCTCAACGAAAAATGGCGTTGGCAGGCCCTTTTTCGCTTGGGTGGCGATGTCTGCTTCGGCAACGCTGCCGCTTTTGCATTCGAGGATAAAGGCTTGCAGATCGGGGTTGCCTTGGGCTGCCAATGTTGCCAGCGGGTGTTCCGCCGCAACTGCAACATAGGTCGCGCCCATCAAGGTGTCTGGACGGGTCGTGAATACTTTCAGTGCGCCCGCTTCACCAATGGAAGCCCGGTCGTACGGAAACTGCACTTCCATGCCACGGGATTTACCAATCCAGTTGCGTTGCATGGTTTTGACTTGTTCAGGCCAGCCTGGTAATTCGTCAAGGCCCGACAACAGTTCATCTGCATACGCCGTGATTTTGAAGTAATACATCGGTATTTCGCGTTTTTCGATCACCGCGCCGGAACGCCAGCCGCGACCGTCGATCACTTGTTCGTTGGCCAATACAGTCTGGTCAACCGGGTCCCAGTTCACCGTACCGTTTTTGCGGTAGATCACGCCTTTTTCGAACAGGCGAGAGAATAGCCACTGTTCCCAGCGATAGTAATCGGGTTTGCAGGTGGTGATCTCACGGGACCAGTCAACGCCAAGACCCAGGCTGCGCAGCTGGGTTTTCATGTAGGCGATGTTTTCGTAGGTCCACTTGGCCGGAGCGACGTTGTTTTTCATGGCGGCATTTTCTGCCGGCATGCCGAACGCATCCCAACCCATGGGTTGCAGGACGTTTTTGCCCTGCATGCGCTGGTAGCGGGCGATGACGTCGCCGATGGTGTAGTTGCGCACATGACCCATGTGCAGCTTGCCGCTGGGGTAAGGGAACATTGACAGGCAATAGAACGTCTCTTTGCCTGGCTGCTCACTGACTTCAAAGGATTTTTGCTCGTCCCAGAACGTTTGGGCGGCGGCTTCGATTTCGCGGGGCTGATAGAGTTCGTGCATGGCTACTTTTGAC
This sequence comes from Pseudomonas sp. AB6, assembly GCF_034314105.1. Taxonomy (NCBI): domain Bacteria; kingdom Pseudomonadati; phylum Pseudomonadota; class Gammaproteobacteria; order Pseudomonadales; family Pseudomonadaceae; genus Pseudomonas; species Pseudomonas sp. AB6. The sequence continues at coordinate 3,384,716 of NZ_JAVIWJ010000001.1, read as the reverse complement.
TAAAGAAGTGGTGACCTCATCCTCTTCATTGCATCGCTGAGTCAGGTAGTGCTCAGTCGAGCGGGAAGTGGAATTAAAGGAAGCGCCGTAGCATACATGAGCGCTCACTATCGAGGGAAACCCTGATTGCTTGTTAGGGGCCGTCACAGGCCGTTGGTCGCGGCATCCGGCTGTTTCAGACAGCAACGCTAAGCTAATCAACGGGGGGGGCGTGTTTTAACTTCGATGAGGTGAACGGATGGCAGAGTCGCAACGACCCGCTGTAAAACCTGAGCTTTACGAACGCTTGATCAATCGTATCGGGCTTGCCTTGGAGGTGGCGAAAACTGCAGTTCGACTTCGCCATGAAGCACCTACCGAGCTGGAGTTGCGAGGGTTGAGCCCGGCGGAATTCGAATTGATTGAGGCGTATTTGGACAAGGGCGCTTTGTATTTCAAAGGGGATGCCTTTGGTATCAAGGCTGAGGGTATGACTAAGGACGCTTGCGCTACGCAGGTGCTTGATGGACCTGCTACCGTGCCGAAACGTTCAGCCAAGATCATTTGGCTGGACGATCATAAGCGCAGTAAAGCTTCAGCGCGGGGCAAGTCGTTATATTTCAAATAAGACGCTGTTATAAACGGCTTAGGTGAAACAAACAGGCTTCGGTCTACTGATAAGCATTGTTGCTTAGCGTCAATCCTTCTAGGCTTCGAGCATCTTTGGAGATGCTCGATGCCTATCCGTTATTTGATCAAACAATTGCTTTTGCCTCCCGGCATTCTTTTGCTACTGCTGGTGCTTGCCTGGTGGTTTCGCCGCTCACGGCCGCGGCTCGCTGGCGCCTGTTTTGCCATTGGGTTTGGCGGGCTGTGGATCATGAGTCTACCGATTGCGGTGGAATGGGCCGCGAGAGGTATCGAGCGCGATCCACCCTTGGCGCATAGCCAATGGGCAACCTTGGGCCAGCAAGCTGATGCGATAGTGGTTTTGGGATCTGGCCGCGAGCGCAAAGATCCGACATGGGGCACAGACATACCCACCGGCGTTGCCTTGGAACGCATGCGCTTTGCGGCGCGCTTATCCAAAGATTCGGGTTTGCCGATTTTGACCACGGGTGGGCTGCATTACGACCTGCCACCTAGCGAGGCGGCGATTATGGCCGATTCGCTGAAAAGCGATTTCGGGGTGACCGTGCGTTGGCAAGAGGGGCTCAGCCGGACCACTTGGGAAAATGCCACGATGACCGCTGCGGTATTGCAGCCTCAAGGCGTCAAGCGTGTGGTGCTAGTGACTCAAGCCTGGCACATGCAGCGTGCCCGCTGGAGCTTTGAAAAGGCCGGATTCACTGTCATTGCGGCGCCTGTGGGGTTTCTCGGCGTCGACAATGCCCGGCCATTCAACGGCTGGCTACCGGAGAGCAAATCCGTATGGCAGAGCGGACAGTTGCTGAATGAAGCGGTGGGGTTGCTGGCGTATCCATTGTTTTATCGGGCGCTGTAGGTAGCGGTGAGTTTGTGTGGGAGAGAAGAGGTTCGCCCCCACCAAAATCTAGAATCCTTGCTTAGCGTTTAATACGCCGCGCCAGTAACGCCCAGCCTACCAGCACAATCGACAGAATCGTCAACGGCCATGAACGCCAGCGCAGGTAAGGGGTAAGGTCTTGCATCGGCACGACTTCGCCGTAAAGCACCCCTTTCTGGAATTGCGGGATGGTCGCGGTCATCTTGCCGAACGGGTTGATCAGGCCACTCACGCCGTTGTTAGTGGCGCGGATCATCCAGCGACCCGCTTCAAGTGCGCGCATTTTCGCCATTTGCAAATGCTGCAACGGGCCAATAGAGGTGCCGAACCACGTGTCGTTGCTCACCGTCAGCAGTAATTCACTTTTCGCGGCGAGGCTGGCGGCAAACTCTGGGTAGACGACTTCGTAGCAAATGAAGGACGCGATTTGATAGCCCTTGGCTTGCAACAACGCTTGATCGCTTGGTCCGCGGGCAAAGTCCGACATTGGCAGGTTGAAGAAGGAGATCAGTCCCCGAAGCAGGTCTTGCAGTGGAACATATTCACCAAACGGTACCAGTTTCTGCTTGAGGTAAGTGCCGTCGCCTTCACCGACGACGGTGATGCCGTTGTAGTACCGATACTCGCCACGGCCACCTTGCTGACGAATCGGTACACCGGTAATCAGTGCCGAATTGCGATCAGCGGCAAACTTGCCGAGCATGGCCAAATAGCCTTCTGCCGACTCCTTGAGGATCGGAATCGCGGTTTCTGGCCAGACGATCAAATCAGCGCGTTTACTGGTGAAGGTCATGTCGCGGTAAAGCGCCAATTGCGCATTGAGCTGCTTAGGGTCCCATTTCATGCTTTGTTCAACGTTGCCCTGAATCGCGGCGACGCTAAGCGGTGGGCCTGCCGGAGACGTCCATTCGTAGGTTTTAAGCGACAGACTCAGCACCCAAGGTGCGACCAACAGCAGAACGCCAATACTCAGCGCGGACTTATTCGCTCGAAGCTGTGGCAGATTGCACAGCAAAGCGGCGGTCAGGGCCAGGGTAAACGAGATCAGCCACATGCCACCAATGGGCGCCAGCCCGGACAAAGGGCCGTCGAGCTGGCTGTAGCCGGAATAAAGCCAAGGAAACCCGGTCAAAAACCAACCGCGAAAAGCCTCTTGCGCCAGCCACACAGCTGCAAAGGCCAAGGCATCGGTCAGCGGTGCGTCGTTGCGTCGAATCCAGCGCGCCCAGATCCAGGTGGGCAGGGCAAAGAACCAGGCAATCGCCGCGATGAAACCCAGCATTAACAGACCCGCCAGCAGCACCGAAGCGCCTCCGTAGGTATGGATGCTGACGTAAATCCAGCTGGTACCCGCGCCGAACAGACCGAAACCATAGCACCAGCCACGACCTAAAGCCTGGCGAGGGTTAAGTTCACGCAAACCAAGATAGAGAACGATTAACGATAGGATCGCCAATGGCCAAATATCAAACGGCGCCAATGCCAGAGTGGTCAGCGCGCCAGCCAGCATGGCCAGCAGGTTGCCGGGCCAGCCGGGTCGGGTGTTCCAGTGCATGGGTATTCCTTAGGGGCTTAGGCCCGCGAGATCGGGCTCAAGCGCAGTAAGTGAATGCGACGGCTGTCGGCATTAAGAATGCGGAAACGGTACGCGCCAATTTCTGTCGTTTCGTTGCGCTTGGGCAGGTGCCCAAATGCACTCATTACCAGGCCGCCAACGGTATCGAACTCATCATCTGAAAACTCGCTGTCGAAAAACTCATTGAAACTGTCGATCGGGGTCAGCGCTTTGACCAGGAAGTCGCCGCTGGGCAACGGCTTGATGTAGCTGTCTTCCTCTACGTCATGCTCGTCCTCGATATCGCCGACGATCTGTTCCAGCACGTCCTCGATAGTCACCAGACCCGCCACGCCGCCGTATTCGTCAATAACGATGGCCATGTGGTTATGGTTGGCGCGAAACTCGCGTAGTAGTACGTTTAACCGCTTGGATTCAGGTACGAAGGTGGCAGGACGCAGCAGATTCTTGATGCTGCCCTTGTCACCGTCTTCCTTGAGGATCAGCGGTAGCAGATCCTTGGCCAGCAATACGCCGAGAACATCGTCATGGCTCTCGCCAATCACCGGATAGCGCGAATGCGCGGAGTCGATGACGGCAGGCAGGAACTCGCGAGGGTTTTGTGTGGCCTTGATGCTAATCATCTGCGAGCGCGGAACCATGATGTCCCGTACCTGGAGGTCAGCCACCTGAATGGCACCCTCGACGATGGCCAGCGCTTCGCTGTCCAGTAGCTTGTTTTGATGGGCCTCGCGCAGCAGCTCAAGCAGCTCCTGGCGGTTTTTCGGCTCGTGGGCAAAGGCCTGGGTGAGTTTCCCCAGCCATGACTTTTGCCCGTTGCTCGATCGGTCTTCGCTCATAGCCCTTACTCGTGGTCCTTGCTAGTGGTCTCTAAAAAATGATGGTCAGCGGTTTCGTCGTCGGCGTAAGGGTCGGGATAGCCCAGCTCATCAAGCAACGTGCGTTCCAGTGCTTCCATTTCTTCCGCTTCGGCATCATCGATATGGTCGTAACCGAGCAAGTGCAGGCAGCCGTGAATAACAAGATGCGCCCAATGCGCATCCAAAATCTTCCCTTGCTCCGTGGCCTCGCGGGCTACAACGTCAACGCAAATCACCAGGTCGCCGAGCAGCGGAATATCGAGAAACTCATCAGGCACGTCAGCGGGGAAGGACAATACGTTGGTCGCGTAGTCCTTGTGCCGCCACGTGTTATTAAGTTCACGGGCTTCAGCGTCGTCGACCAGGCGAATGGTCAGCTCCGAATCCGCAGTACGTTGACGCAGCGCCAGTTCACACCATTGGCGGAACTGGGCTTCGGTAGGGACTGTCGCTTCGGTCGCCAGTTGCAAGTCCAGCTCAACCATCGCGGCGGTTATCCCTGCTGGAAGACGAACTGATGGTTTCATCGTTGGCGCGATTCTCGTACCGCTCGTAGGCTTCGACAATACGTTGCACCAGCGGGTGACGCACTACGTCCTTAGGCTTGAAGTGCGTGAAGCTAATGCCGGGCACGTCTTTGAGGACTTCCATCACATGGTTCAGGCCAGACTTGGTGCCCTTGGGCAGATCGACCTGGGTGATGTCACCGGTGATGACGGCCGTGGAGCCGAAGCCGATGCGGGTCAGGAACATCTTCATCTGTTCGACGGTGGTGTTCTGGCTTTCGTCAAGAATGATGAAGCTGTTATTAAGGGTCCGACCGCGCATGTAGGCCAGCGGGGCTACCTCGATCACTTGACGCTCCATCAGTTTTGCGACGTATTCGAAGCCGAGCATTTCGTACAGCGCGTCGTACAGTGGGCGCAAATACGGGTCGATTTTCTGAGCCAGATCGCCGGGCAGGAAACCGAGCTTTTCGCCCGCTTCTACCGCCGGACGTACCAGCAGGATGTGGCGAATCTGTTCACGCTCAAGCGCGTCCACCGCACAGGCCACCGCAAGGTAGGTCTTGCCGGTGCCCGCAGGGCCAATACCGAAGTTGATGTCGTTGGCGAGGATTTCTTTGACGTACCGCTGCTGATTCAGGCCGCGCGGGCGAATCATGCCCTTTTTGGTGCGCAACGCTACGCCGACTTCGGCAGCAGGGTGGTTGTCCAGTTCTTCGACGCCCGATTCCTGAAGGAACAGGTGAACCATGTCAGGTGAAAGCTCCGTACCCTTGGTTTCCCGGTACAGGCGTCGTAGCAGATTTTCAGCCGAAGTGGTGTGCCGGGGTTCGCCAATCAGTTCGAATTGATTACCGCGGTTGCGGATTTCGATGTCCAGGCGTTGTTCAATCAAGCGTAAATGCTCGTCAAATTGCCCGCACAGATTTGCGAATCGATGAGCCTCAAAAGGTTCGAGGATAAAACGATGTGGTTCGATGGGAGCGTTCAAGGTCGTTTTTAGCCGCCCTACGGCAATTAAGATGACTGGAGAATAACCCCTAGTGGTCGGTGGACGAAAGCCTTCACTTACTAATGGTGATACAGGGCGTTCAATCTGTAGGAGCTAACTTATTGGCGAGGGCTCTGACGCGGTGTGTCAGGCATGATGCTTCGCCAAAAAGTTGGCTCCTATTTAAGTGCAGCATTACTGCAGCAAAGACCCGCGCAGCGAGTGCGGTTGAGCGTCGTCAATGTGTACGTCGGCGAACTGGCCGATCAGCTTAGGATTATCGCAGCGAAAGTTAACGATGCGATTGTTCTCGGTGCGCCCTTGCAGTTCGCCGGGGTCTTTTTTCGAGTAATCGGTGACCAGAATTCGCTGGGTGCTGCCGACCATCTGCCGACTGATCTCATAGCCCTGTTGATTCAAGCGATGCTGCAAGGCGGCTAGACGCTCTTTTTTCAAGGCTTCAGGGGTTTCGTCTTTGATATCAGCCGCGGGCGTGCCGGGGCGCGGGCTATAGACGAAGGAGAACGAGAAGTCGAAATTGACGTCTTCGATCAGCTTCATGGTCTGTTCGAAGTCTTTTTCAGTCTCGCCAGGGAAGCCGACGATGAAGTCAGAGCTGATGCTGATGCCGGGAACTGCGGCCCTCAACTTGCGCAGCTTGGATTTATATTCGAGCGCGGTATGGTTGCGCTTCATGGCCGAGAGGATTCGGTCGGAACCTGATTGCACTGGCAAGTGTAGGTGTTTCACCAGCTGTGGCACTTCGGCATGGGCCAGGATCAGGCTGTCGGAGAACTCCAGTGGGTGCGAGGTGGTGTAACGAATGCGGTCGATACCGTCGATGGCCGCTACGACGCGGATAAGCTCGGCCAGATCGGCCAAGCGTCCGTCATGAGTCGTACCGCGATAGCCGTTGACGTTCTGCCCCAGCAGCGTTACTTCACGCACGCCGTTTTCTGCCAAGTGCATGACTTCGCTCACGACGTCATCGAACGGTCGGCTGACTTCTTCGCCGCGGGTGTAAGGTACAACGCAAAACGTGCAGTATTTGCTGCAACCTTCCATCACCGACACAAAAGCGCTCGGCCCATCGACGCGAGGCTCAGGCAAGTGGTCGAACTTCTCGATTTCCGGGAACGACACATCGACCTGCGGTAGGCCAGTGAGGCGCGCAGCGTTAATCATATCTGGCAGGCGGTGCAGGGTTTGCGGGCCAAAGACAACGTCGACGTAAGGTGCACGATCACGAATCGCGGCACCTTCCTGGCTTGCCACGCACCCGCCCACGGCGATCACCATCTGAGGGTTCGCCAGTTTCAGCTCACGCCAGCGACCCAGCTGAGAGTACACCCGGTCTTGGGCGCGTTCGCGGATCGAGCAAGTATTGAGCAGGATGACGTCGGCATCTTCTGCGCGAGCAGTGACTTCCAGGGCTTGATGTTCGCCCAGCAGATCGACCATGCGCGAGCTGTCGTACTCGTTCATTTGGCAACCGTGGGTTTCGATATAAAGCTTCTTGGCCATGCGTGATCATCAGGTGATTCGAAGAACCGCGCATTATAGGGGTGTAGGTGTCTGGTTCCTAGCGCTGACTGTCCGATGGACGTGCTATAGTTCGCGCCCTCTTTAAGCCCCCGATTTTTACCCCCCCGCCATGACCAAACGCGAAGCTCCAATTTATAAGGTGATTTTTCTCAACCAGGGCCAGGTGTTCGAAATGTACGCCAAGCAAATCTATCAGAGCGATCTGTGGGGTTTCCTTGAGGTGGAAGAATTCGTCTTCGGTGAGCGTACAACCGTGGTGGTGGACCCCAGCGAAGAAAAACTAAAAGCTCAGTTCGAAGGCGTAGTGCGCAGTTTTGTGCCAATGCACTCGATAGTGCGCATTGATGAAGTAGAGCGCGTCGGTACGCCGAAGATCAGCGAGGCCCGGGGCACCAGCAATGTAATGCCATTCCCGATGCCGATGCCGGATAAATAAACGATTGAATCAGGACTGTGAGGCTGACCGGCTTAGTGATTTAAGGCAGCGGGGCGAACGGGGTACGACCTTCAGCCGTTTGCAGCTCTTGCAGGTAATTGCGGAAGATCTGCCCAAGCACTTGGGTCGCCACTTCCAGCTCATCGCGCTTCATCTTCGCGGACACTTCATCTGCACTGTCCAGCGCGTCTTCTGAGCCATTGACGGCCGCCATCTTCAGCACGATATACGCCTGAATGTTGTTGGCTTGAACGCCTTCGCCGTGAAAAAACATTAAACCGAGACGATACTGAGCCTCAGCATGGCCTTGCAGCGAAGCCTTTTCGAAATAATTTAACGCTTGGGCAAGGTCGCGAGGCGCATTTTTACCGTTGTAGTAAAACTGCCCCAACTCGAATTGTGCTTGTGCGTCCCCAGCTTGCGCAGCTTTTTGGCAGGCTGCCAATGCATCAGGCAGGTTGTCTGGCTGAGTATTGAGGGTGCAGCGACCCACCGCTGGTATTAACAACGAGTTGCCACCTGCATTCACCAGCAGGGGATGAAGAAGCATCAGGCAGCCCAAAGCAAGGGTGCGGCCGGTGCGGTTCATGGGAATCGACTTACCTCTAAAAGGTGCGGGCGTACCCGTCCAGCAGAACGCGCTGGCGGCACATTATGAAATAAGCGGGGCCAACCTTACAAAGTCTTTACGGAATTTCTGCTACACGGGCTTGATGTGCCTGATTTTGCGAGGGATTCCCGTAATCCATAACCCTCTGTAGGCGCCCACTTGTTGGTGAAGCGGCGTAACTGTCCCGCCGCATCAAGCCTTCCGCCAATAAGTGGGCTCCTGAAAAAGGCTTATTTCAGCGCGGCAAATGCCTTTGCCGCAGCATCGAGGGTCAGTTGCAGTTCGGTTTCGCCATGCGCGATTGAGGTGAAGCCCGCCTCGAAAGCACTCGGTGCCAAGTACACACCACCGTCCAACATCGCGTGGAAGAAACGCTTGAAGCGATCCGCGTCGCTGGTCATTACGTCGTTGAAGGTCACGATCTCCGGAAGGCCGCTGAAATATAGGCCAAACATGCCACCGGCCTGTGTGGTCACGAAAGGAATGCCCGCAGCATCGGCGCATTGTTGCAAGCCCACGAGCAGGCGGGTGGTGAATGCGCTGAGCTCGGCATGAAAGCCGGGGCGGCTTATCAGGCGAAGAGTAGCCAGGCCAGCGGCCATGGCCAATGGGTTACCTGATAATGTACCGGCCTGATAAACCGGACCTAGCGGTGCGATGTGCGACATGATTTCGCGTTTGCCGCCGAAACAGCCGACCGGCATACCACCGCCGATGATCTTGCCGAACGTGCTCAAATCTGGCGTGACACCGTAATGCGCCTGGGCGCCGCCCAATGCGACACGGAAACCGGTCATCACTTCGTCGAAAATCAACACCACGCCGTGGTGGTCACACAACGTGCGCAAGCCTTCCAGGAAACCGGGTGCTGGCGGCACGCAGTTCATGTTGCCGGCAACCGGCTCAACAATGATGCACGCCACTTCGTTTCCCACTTCATCGAGCATTTTTGCGACTGCATCAATGTCGTTGAACGCGGTGGTCAAGGTGTGTTTGGCAAACGCGGCAGGGACGCCTGCCGAACTTGGCACGCCTTGAGTCAACGCACCGGAGCCGGCTTTTACCAACAGGCTGTCGGAGTGGCCGTGGTAGCAGCCTTCGAATTTAATAATGCTGTCGCGGCCGGTGAAGCCTCGGGCCAGGCGAATTGCACTCATGGTCGCTTCGGTGCCGGAGCTGACCATCCGCACCATCTCCATCGATGGCACAAGGGTGCAGACCAAGTCGGCCATTTCGGTTTCCAGCGCAGTCGGCGCGCCATACGACAGACCATGTTCCAGCTGCTTACGCACGGCGTCGAGGACTTCCGGGTGGCTGTGGCCGAGAATCATCGGTCCCCATGAACCGACGTAATCCACGTAACGCTTGTCGTCTTCATCAGTGACGTAAGCACCTGCCGCGTGCTTAAAGAACAGCGGCGTGCCACCCACGCTTTTGAAAGCCCGAACTGGCGAATTGACGCCGCCAGGGATGTGTTTTTGAGCGTTGGCAAACAGGATTTCAGAACGGGACATGATGGGTCTCAGCTTTTTAACCAGAAATATGTTCTGCGCGGATCACAGCGGCGGCGCTTGCTGGTCAGCGTAGGCGGTTGTCCAGAATGTGCAGGGGACGGATTATACCTACGTCCGTCAGGGCTATACATGTCCGAATTTGGCCAGACTTTTCCAGGCGCCTCAATTACAGTCCTGCCCATGAACACTCTTGATCCGCGGGTTTGCTATGCCGCCTTCGTCGCCCGAGACCGCCGCTTTGATGGTTGGTTTTTCATGGGGGTAACTTCGACGGGCATCTATTGCCGTCCCATATGCCCAGCGCGAGCGCCTCATGCCAAAAACTGCAGCTTCTACTCCAGCGCGGCCGCGGCAGAACATGCGGGCTATCGTCCGTGCTTGCGCTGCCGCCCGGAACTCGCGCCCGGTCATAGAGTGCTCGACCTCTCCACTGGATTGGCGCAAGCCGCCGCACGATTGATTGAAGAAGGTTTCCTTAGCGGCAAAAACCTTTCAGCACTGGCCGGCCGTGTGGGTATTACAACCCGACACCTGCGTCGGATTTTTGAAGCTGAGTTCGGTGTGTCGATGACCGCGTACACGCGCACCCAGCGTTTGTTAATTGCCAAGCGGCTGCTGACGGATACTCAGATGTCAGTGACTGAAGTGGCGTTAGCCGCAGGTTTTGGCAGCGTCAGACGTTTCAATGCGTTATTTCAGTCGCAATACGGGTTGAGTCCGTTACGGCTGAGAAAGATGAGTCGTGCGCCGGATTCACACGTGATGAAATTTGAGCTGTCCTATCGGCCTCCGTTTGCCTGGCGTGGGGTGCTCGACTTTCTTGCTCATCGTCAGATTCGTGGTGTCGAGCAGGTAGGTGAAGACCGCTACACGCGGATCATCGCGTTTGAGCACGCGGGACGGCCACTAATGGGATGGATCAGTATTGAGCATGCGCCGTTGCGGCATAGTTTGTTGGTGACTGCTTCGGCGTCTTTGCAATATGGGATTGCGCCGCTTCTGGGGCGTGTGCGCCGTATATTCGATACCGATTGTCGGCCCGATCTTATCGACGCTCACCTAGGTGCGTTGGCGGCGGATCTGCCGGGTATGCGCGTTCCGGGTGCAGTCGACGGATTTGAAATTGCGGTGCGCGCGATTGTCGGGCAGCAAATATCGGTGGCGAACGCCCGAGTGGTATTGGGTCGAATCGCCGAGCGGTTCGGCGCAAAAGTGCCGGATGCGCCGTTTGGTCTGTTCAGTGCATTCCCAGCGGCAGGCGACATTGCTCAACTGTCGGCCGAGGATTTGATCGCCACCGGGCTGATTCGTATCCGCGCTGAGGCCATCATTGCTGTCGCACAGGCAGTGGCGTCCGGTCGAATAATCCTCGAACCACTGGTTCCGCTGGAAGAAACACTGACTGCATTGCGCGCTATACGCGGCGTCGGCGAGTGGACCGTGCAATATATCGCCATGCGCGCGCTCGGTTGGCCCAACGCGTTCCCGGAAGGGGATGCGGTACTGAAAAAACACTTGGGCTATTCAGCGGCGGCACTCTTGAATGAACACGCCAGTCAGTGGGCACCGTGGCGCGCTTATGCCACCGTGCACCTGTGGCGACAACACGAGGCAGCGAAATCATGAGTCAGGGCTATATAGCAGCGAGTCCGCTCGGCGATATCGCCCTGCGTGTGGAAGATGACGCATTGACCGGAGTTTTTTTCGTGGGTCAAAAATACTATCCCGATTTGGTATTCACGCCTGACGAGCTCTCAGTTCCAAAGGTCGTAAGCTTGGCGCGCGAGCAACTGGATGAGTTTTTCAAAGGCGAACGGCGGGTGTTCAATTTACCGCTGGTAATGCGCGGCACGCCGTTCCAACGCCTGGTCTGGCAGCAACTGTCGTTGATTCCGTATGGCGAGATTGTGTCTTACGGCACCCTGGCAAAGAGCATGGGGTTGAGCAGCGGACATTCGCGAGCAGTAGGCACTGCCAATGGCCGAAATCCGATATCGATCATTATTCCCTGCCACCGGGTCATCGGAGGCGGCGGTGGCCTTACAGGCTACGCGGGCGGGGTTGATCGCAAACAGGCGTTGCTGTCACTGGAAAACATGAGCGGCAGGCTCGTCGGATTTGAGTTCGAGCTGGTCAGTTCGAACGAGTAGCTAACTAGCTGTGTTTGAACAAGGCGTTAAAGGCCTTGGCGCGGCGGGTGACTTCTTGGGTGCTGTCAGCTCCGAATAAACCGTGAACCACGGCCAGTAAATCGGCGCCATGCTCCACCAGAGGCGCAGCATTTTCCAGCGTGATGCCGCCAATCACTGCAATCGGCAAGTGAATGCGAGCACGCGCCTGATCCAACAAATCGAGATCGGCGACCGGCGCACCCGGCTTGGTATTTGAGTTGAAAAAGCGTCCAAATGCGACATAGCTCGCACCATCGGCCTTGGCTTGAGCGGCCAGTTCCAGTTGGCCATGGCACGTCGCGCCGATGATCGCTTTATGCCGCAGCAGTGCGCGAGCCGTGTGCAGCGAGCCATCGGTCTGCCCAAGGTGCACGCCGACGCCGAGACGCGCCGCCAATTCTGCGTCGTCGTTAATAATCAATTGAGTCTTATAGCGTTCGCACAGACGCAGAAGCGTATCCGCTTCACGCAGGCGGCGAGTTTCGTCACCGCTTTTGTCACGGTATTGCAGCAGGGTTACGCCACCCTCGAGAGCGGCTTCGACGTAAGACAAAAACTTGCCAGCCAACAGTTGGCTATCAGTAACGGCATACAAGCCACGTAATTTCATTGTTGTAGCTTCATCGGGCGGGCCCCAAAACGTCGTATCACGAGCAAAAATCCAGTGGTAAACGGCGCGGAACAAATTGCCCTTTACCCAACTGTTCAGCGTCTCGCAGCGTACGCCACGTGTAGTTGAGCGCCGATTGCACCGCACTGATCAAATTTTCCCCCAGTGCCAAGCGTCCAGCCAGAGCGCTGGCCAACGTGCAGCCAGAGCCGTGATAACTGCCAGGCAAACGCTGGCAGGTAAACGTAAGCGTCCGGCCACCACGAATGTACAAGCGATTGTGAATAAGGTCTTCGTCACCGTGGCCGCCGGTAATCAGCAAATGCTTGCAGAACGGCAGCAGCTTTTCAGCGCATTCGTCCGCAGTACCTTCGGGCAGCTCGGCGAGGATGCGTGCTTCGGGCAGATTAGGGGTTGCAATGGTTGCCAATGGCAGAAGACGCTCTCGCATGGCATAACCGACTTCATCCTTGCCCAAGCGACCCCCACCACCAGCCCGCAGAACCGGATCGCACACCAACGGCAGATGCGGATGAACTTCCAGCAGGCCAACGACAGTGTCGACCATTTCCAGCGAACCGAGCATGCCCAACTTGACCGCGGCCACCGTGGAGTCGTTAAGCACTGCATTGGCTTGCGCCAATACCCAATCCCGGTCCAGCACCCGGAAATCGGTCACGTTAACGGTGTCTTGTACGGTCAGGGCGGTGATTGCCGGTGCAGCGTGGCAGCCTTGAGCGAGAAGGGCTTCAATATCGGCCTGCATGCCGGCGCCGCCACTAGGGTCGTGGCCGGAGAGACAAAGGACAACGGGGCGGGAGCTATAGATAGTCATGGTGCGCGAGCTTACCACCAAACTTTTCTGCGGCCGCTCGCGGGCGTAGGATTTTTTTTGTTTGCGCAAACGGTAATATCGGGCTTGTTAGCTTGGCTGCGTCATTTAATAGACGCATAAACTGCTGTAATGCCCGTTCTAGAGCCTTCTTTCCATTTAAAAGTGTGGTGTCGACTTACGTTTCGCCGTTATGCTCGCAGCTTCTGACGAACGGTATACGCCAGTTTCAGCTTCGAATGACGGGATGCTGACTTGTTGATGAAACATGCTGACACATTATAAAGTTAGTCTCACACCGTGCGGACTCATTTCCATATCAACAACAGGATCTGTGGGCTGACGTTGTCTCAAAGGGAAAAGAGGCTTTGCGACCAGTCGGACGGGCCACTCTGGGGCTGTATGCGCTATTTGCTGATTATGCTGGTTGCTTGGTTGCCGTTGCTGGCCGATGCCGTCGAGTTCGACGAAAACACTCGCAACTTGCCCCTAGGGCGAGCAGTTCAGGTGTTTGAAGATGTTACGGGTGAGGCGACGATTGAAGAGGTAAGCGACCCGGCCCTGCAGGTTCGGTTTCGTGATCAAAATGCAGACGCGCTTAACGCGGGTTACTCGCGCTCGGCTTATTGGTTGAAAGTCGAACTGCAATTTCGCCCGAAACAATTAGATGCTCGGCCGGATTGGTTATTAGAAATGGCCTATCCCCCGATGGATCACGTCGATCTATACACTGCCGATGCCTCAGGGCGCTTTCGATTGGCGTGGCAGACCGGGGACATGTTGCCCTTCTCCAGCCGTCAGATTAAGCAGAACAACTTCCTTTTCGACCTGAACTTGCCTCCCGATGAGGTTAAGACGCTTTACGTGCGGGTCGCCGGGCATGGTTCAATTCAGGCTCCGCTTGCGCTTTGGTCGAGCCACGCCTACATCGAAGCGCAGCCAGCGCGCATTTATGTGCTCGGGCTGATCTACGGTATGTTGATGGGGATGTTGGTTTACAACCTGTTTATCTACGTCGGTGTACGCGATACCAGCTACCTGTATTACATCCTCTATATTTCGTCATTTGGTCTATATCAGATCTCGGTAAATGGCGCTGGCATTGAGTTTTTCTGGCCAGAAAATCCATGGTGGGCTAATGCTTCCACCCCGTTTCTGGTGGGTTCGGCAGTATTTTTTGCCAGTCAGTTTTCTCGACACTTCCTCCAGACACCCTCGCTTAACCGCTGGCTTGATCGTTCGCTGCTGCTGCTCATGGCCTTTGCGGCTGCGGTCATGGTCTTGTCGATAACCGTGGATTACGGTGTCGCGCTGCGACTGGCAACCGGTTTGGTATTGCTGTTCACATTGGTGATCGTCGCCACGGGGATTACCGCCAAGATTCGTGGGCTGCGCGTGGCACGGTATTACATCGTTGCTTGGTCGCTATTCCTGACAGGCGGGCTAATTAACGCGTTCATGCTGATGGGTTATCTACCTAACAACTTTTTCACCATGTATTCCAGCCAGATAGGTTCAGTATTGGAAGTGGCGCTGCTGTCGCTGGCGCTGGCTGATCGCATCAATATGATGCGCGAGCAGCAGGCGCAGATTGTGTTAGAAGCCGGTCAAAACCTTGAGCGCGTGAATCAACAGTTGGCAACCAGTAACCGGCTAAAGGATGAGTTTCTGGCCACATTGACCCATGAATTGCGCACACCCATGAACGGTGTGATTGGCTCATTGGAGTTGATGCAGATGCTACCGATGGACAGCGAACTCAGCCTCTACCAACAAACCGCCGCCGATTCTGCTCAGGACATGATGGGCATGGTCAATGGTATTTTGACCCTTACCCAATTGCAGGCGGGCAAGTTGTATGCAGTCAATGAGCCGTTCAGCCTGCGTCGGTTGATGGCGGATCTACGTAGGCAATACGTCGGTGCGGCTCAGGTCAAGCATTTGAGTTTTGTCATCGAGCTGGATGATTCGCTTCCCGACAGCCTGCTGGGCGACGTGAGCAAATTGCAACAGTGCATGGGTTGCTTGTTGGATAACGCGATTAAATTCACCAAGGCTGGCAGCGTGATTTTGAAAATTACCGGGAAGTCCGATAATCAGCAAAGATACTCTGTACGGATTGACGTGATCGACAGTGGAATAGGCTTTAGTCGTTTGGACGAAGCCGCGCTATATCAGACGTTTTTCCAGGTGGACAGCTCAATGACCCGCGAATATGGCGGATTGGGTATTGGCCTCGCTATCTGTCGACAACTGATTGAATTAGTGGGCGGAACGTTGAGCCACCAATCCGAGCCTGGACGGGGCAGTTGCTTCACTCTGCGCCTCGAACTGTGCCGTTCCGAGGTTGAATCGCAGCGTTGCACGTCGGTGATTCACACGATCTGACCGGCGATTTGGCGTGCTGGAGAGACACCGTTGGAGCGAGTTTTCATATGGTTTTAAGGTGAAAACACCGGTATCTAAGTCCGATATGGCGCTTTGTAAAGCCTTGTCGCGCGTGATTCACTTCTTTTTACGGGCGTGCCCTTTCGGCGCGTTCGAGACAGGAGCGGCCCATGAACCTGCACCAGTTCGCCGAAACCCATGAAGTGACTAATCAGCCTCCTTCATTGGACGGCGTTAACCTGTACCGCATTGATTTACCTTTGCAGGAATGGTCTCTGCGTTTTGGGGCTGGCTGGGCGCAGTCGCGAATTGACGCCTACGGCTCCCTCGCTGGCGGCCCGTTGATGATTGCCGGTTTTCTGGCCAATGAAAACAAACCGGTGTTTGTCAGTCACGACCGTTACGGGCATCGGATTGATCTTGTCGAGTTCCACCCTGCTTACCACGAACTGATGCGTGCCGCCGTTGAACATGGGTTGCCGTCGCTCCCCTGGACCGATCCGCAACCCGGCGCCCATGTTGCGCGTGCGGCGATGAGCTACTTGCACAGCCAAGCCGAAGCGGGAAGCGGTTGCCCGTTAACCATGACCTTTGCCAGTGTGCCGGCGATGAAAATCCAGCCTGATCTGGCCAACATTTGGCTGCCGAAAATTCTGGCCACTGAATATGACCCGCGCAATGTAGGTATTGGCCATAAAGCGGGTGCGACCATCGGCATGGCAATGACCGAAAAACAGGGTGGCACCGATGTGCGCGCCAATACCACCAAGGCCTATCCGGTGAGTACCGTTGGACCGGGACAAGCTTATGAGTTGGTCGGACATAAATGGTTTTGCTCTGCTCCGATGTGTGATGCATTTCTGACGTTGGCGCAAACCGAAAAAGGCCTGTCCTGTTTTCTATTGCCGCGCCATCGGCCGGACGACAGCCGTAATGAGTTCTATATTCAACGCCTCAAAAACAAACTGGGAAACTGCTCGAACGCGTCTAGTGAGGTTGAGTTTCGCGGCGCACTGGCCTGGATGATCGGCGAAGAAGGCCGTGGCGTACCGACGATTATTGAGATGGTCGCCATGACCCGTTTTGATTGCATGGTTGGCTCCAGCGCCTTGATGCGTCAGGCCTTGACCCAGGCTGCTCATCATTGTGCGCATCGTAGTGTCGGTGGCCGAATGCTAAGCGAACAACCGCTGATGCAAAACGTACTGGCCGATTTGGCGTTGGAGAGCGAGGCAGCACTCGCACTGACCCTGCGCATGGGCCGAGCGCTGGATCATCTGCAAGATTCGCAGGAAGGCCGCTTCGCTCGGTTGGTCACGGCGGTGGGCAAGTATTGGATCTGCAAGCGCGCTCCCGCGATGATCAACGAGGCGGCTGAATGCATGGGAGGCGCCGGTTACGTCGAAGACAGTATTTTGCCGCGTCTGTACCGTGAGGCCCCGGTGAACTCGACGTGGGAAGGTTCCGGCAACGTGCAATGCCTTGACGTGTTGCGCGCGCTGTCGAAAGAGCCGGGCGTACTGGACGCGTTGTTCGACGAATTGGGCGACGGTCATGGCGACCGGCGATTGGCTGGCCACATCGATCAGCTGAAAAACGCGTTCAAGGACACCACTGACATTCAATATCGCGCGCGGCAGCTGACCGAAGACATCGCCTTAGCCCTGCAAGCAAAACTGCTGCTTCAAGCCGGTAACGCCAGCGTCAGTGACGGCTTCATCAGCAGCCGATTGAGTTCGGCAGGCCGGGTGTATGGTGCACTTCCCAGAGGCGTTGACGTCACTGCGCTGGTAGCCAGGTCGTCGCCGCAAGTGGAGTGATGGCTGCGGTCTTTGACGCCTTTTGTGGGAGCCAACTGGCTGGCGGAGAGTTTGACACCGTATGTCTGACGCAACGTTTCGCCAACAAGTTGGCTCCCGCAGGGAGATGCAGGCAAGATACAAGCCTGCAAGATCAGACAGGATGTGTAACGTGACCGAAGCTTTTATTGTCGTTGAAACTGCCGAGCAAGCTGTAGACCGCCTCGCTGTGTTGCATGAACGCGCTACCAGCGCATTGAGCCAAGCGCTCAAGCGGTATCTCAAAGACCGTGTGGAACCGACGGCGGCAGAGCGTGAACTGTTTCGCTACCCAGAGTTGCGCCTTGTTTATTCGTGCCAGGGTGAAGTGCCGTTGACGACTCGGGCCTATGCCAAAGTTCAACTGCCTGGCACTTACAGCGTCACCGTTACCCATCCGTCGTCGTTTCGCGCCTATTTGCTTGAGCAACTGGTGCCCTTGATGAACGACTTTACCGTCACGGTAACGGTGGGTGTCAGCGAGCAAAACATTCCTTACCCTTATGTGGTCGAACAGGGCGACGAATTGGCCGGTTCCGGCGTTACCGCCGCTGCGCTGGCCCGGGTTTTTCCGAGCACCGACCTGTCGGCCGCCACTGATGGCATAGCTGATGGCTTGTACGACTGGGCTAACACCGACCCTCTGCCTTTAGCGCTGTTCGACGCGGCGCGGGTGGATTTTTCTCTGCGCCGTCTGGTGCATTACACCGGAAGCGACTGGCGCCATGTGCAGCCTTGGATTTTGCTGACCAACTATCACCGTTATGTTGACCAGTTCATCGCTCATGGTCTGGAGCAACTGCGAGACAACCCACGTTTTCTGCGCATGGTTTTGCCGGGCAACGTAGTTGTCGACAAAAACATGAACCATGATGAGGCACAGGCGGTGGTTGCCGGTGTGGTATGGCATCGCTATCAGATGCCGGCGTATCACTTGATCGCCTCTGACGGTCACGGTGTAACACTGGTAAACATTGGTGTCGGGCCGTCCAACGCCAAAAATATCACCGATCACTTGGCGGTACTGCGTCCGCATTGCTGGCTGATGATCGGTCACTGCGGCGGCCTGCGCCAATCGCAGACCATTGGTGATTACGTGCTGGCCCACGCCTATATGCGCCGCGATGGCATTCTCGACCGGGTCGTGCCGCCGAACATTCCAATTCCGGCATTGGCTGAAGTACAGCTCGCGTTGCAGGAAGCGGCTGCACAAGTCACTGGCGAGCGCGGCGATGACCTCAAAAAGCGCCTTCGCACTGGCACGGTCTTGACGTACGACGACCGAAACTGGGAATTGCGTTGGGCCCAGGAGCGTCCGCTGATCAACTTGTCCCGCGCAGTCGCTGTGGACATGGAAAGCGGCACCATTGCTGCTCAAGGTTATCGCCTGCGGGTGCCCTACGGCACGTTGCTTTGTGTGTCGGATAAACCGCTGCACAGCGAAATTAAGCTGCCCGGCTCGGCCAACGCTTTCTACGAACGTGCAGTCAGTCAGCATTTGAAAATTGGCATCGCGGCGGTTGACCTGTTACGCACGCAGCTTAACTCGCTGCACTCACGCAAACTGCGCAGCTTCGATGAGCCGCCGTTCCGTTAATTGAGCGGCTCGGTTAGGTATTTACTGAAAGGGCCACTAAAGTGGCCCTTTCTGTTTTCGAATTCTGAACTGTCATGCCACGCATTCAACGTCCTGCGTCTCGCCATACCACTAGCCCGCCAAGCAATACGCGTCGCGTTGCCAAAGCCCCGCCTGCCGAACCCAAGTTGATTCTGTTCAACAAGCCGTTCGATGTGCTGACGCAATTTAGCGACGCAGACGGAAGACCAACGCTCAAAAATTTCATTGATATTCCCGGCATCTATCCAGCGGGGCGTCTGGACCGTGATAGCGAAGGTTTATTGCTGCTAACCAATGACGGTCAATTGCAGGCCAGAATTGCCGATCCTAAACACAAATTGGCCAAAACCTATTGGGTTCAGGTTGACGGTGAACCGACGCAAGAGCAATTGCAACGTCTGCGCGATGGCGTTGAACTTAACGATGGCCCGACGTTGCCAGCACAGGTGCGTCAGTTGGCCGAACCGCAACTCTGGCCGCGCACTCCGCCGGTACGGTTTCGCCAGCACCTGCCGACCAGTTGGTTAGAGTTGATCATTAAGGAAGGCCGCAACCGCCAAGTTCGACGTATGACTGCTGCTGTGGGGTTGCCGACTTTGCGTCTGGTGCGGGTACGGATTGGTGACTGGACGATCGAAGGGCTGGATCAGGGGCAGTGGCGAGAAGTGCCTGCGAAGCTTTAAATAAATTCGCTTCAACAGGGGTAGTAAATCCTTCAATGTCTTTAGCGGAATTACGCTTCAATAAACGCAATCACAACACTTTTGATCACAAACGCGAGAATTCCCAATCCTAGTACGAAGAACAGGATCATGGTGCCAAACTTGCCGGCTTTGGATTTTTTAGCCAAGTCCCAAACGATAAAACCCATGAAACCGACGAGGATAGTGACCAGAATTGTCATCATCCACTCTTCAAATACTGCGGGGTCCACGTTCATCAATCTCTCCATCCAGTCGGCGATGCGCCACGATTATACGCAACGTCCGAGGTACTGCGCTTGCACTTAAGGTCGCAGGTGCGTCAACGGTAATTCGGTGCTAGCGAGTACTTGATTCAGGACAAAACTTGATCGGACGCTGGTGACGCCTTCAATGCGGGTCAAATGGCCCAGTAGCAATTTCTGATAATGGTCCATGTCGGGCACTACTACCTTGAGTTGATAATCGGCATCCATCCCTGTGACCAAGCTGCACTCCAGCACCTGTGGCAGGCCGCGAATCTGTTGCTCAAAGTGCTCGAAGCGCTCCGGGGTGTGACGGTCCATGCCTATCAGCACATAGGCAGTCAGGCTCAAGCCTAGTTTTTTACGGTCTAGCAAAGCGACCTGACGGGAGATATAGCCATCATCTTCCAGCTGCTTTACCCGTCGAGAGCAGGGGGAGGGTGACAAGCCTATGCGCTCAGCCAGCTCTTGATTGGAAATGCGCGCGTCCCGTTGAAGTTCCGCCAAAATACTTAGGTCATATCTATCGAGCTTGCTCACTGTTCGCACCTTTACAAGATCTATTGCGCGATATTATGGATATGAAGTAAAAAATTGCGCAAGTTATGTTTTTGAAGGCGATATTCGCAATCCGCTGCTGGTGGCTCGGGCCTATTCTTATTAACAGAATCACTGCCCGGATATAGCGTCCAGCGCGGCTCTCCGAATCAGGTTAGCTGCGGCCGCCAACCCTACAAGGTTGTCAGGCCACCGGGCTACACACCGTTTAGAAGACGGCGTGAGGTGAGCCAATGCCATAAGCGTTGAGCACGGACCCATTCCGAAAGGGAGCCATCAGGCTCCCTTTTAATTGTGCGCGCCGTTCCACTAAAAGCGCCCGCATGCTGTCCAATGGACTGTTAGAGTGCTGCCCCATGGAGCATCCACAAGGCAGTTTTATTAATGGGCATTTGCACCACTGTGAGGAAAGCATGAAATCGTGCATCTGGCATTTAGCAGGTGTTGTTTTGATGTGTTTGGGTACTAGCACTCCGGCGCTGGCAGAGAGTCCGAATGATGGTCAAGGTGATAATCATGAGCATTCCGCTGGCCGTCCTCAGAGTGGCCAGCAGCATCAGCAAGAGCAACAACAACATCAGCAGGTGCAGCAACAGCAACAGCAGATGCAGCAACAGCAACATCAAGTGCAGCAACAGCAACAACAGCACCAAGAGCACCAAGAGCAGTTGCAGCATCAGCAACAAGACCAGCAACGTCAGCAGCAGGTGCAACAGCAACAGCGCCAGCAACAAGACCAGCAACGTCAGCAGCAGGTGCAACAGCAACAGCGCCAGCAGCAGGATCAGCAACGCCAGCAGCAGGTGCAACAGCAACAGCGCCAGCAGCAGGATCAGCAACGTCAGCAGCAGGTACAACAGCAACAGCGCCAGCAGCAACGTCAGCCTGAGCCGGTACGTTTGCCAATCCAGGGTCGTCCCGAAGAAGCGCGCCAATCTCAGTCCTCTCGCCGTGGGGACTTCCAGGACCATCGTGAGAGCAACTCAAATGAACACTGGCAGGGCGGCGGATCTCCTCCGCGGCTCGGTGGTGGCGACGGTCGTCCGGGCAATGATCATTGGCATGGTCGGCCGGACGGACATGGTGATGGCTGGGGCCCAGGCCCGCAGTATCGCCCAGGTTATGTGATCAATAGGATGCCAGATGACCATTCACGGATTGGCTGGCACGGTCAGGACTACTTCTATTCCGGCGGCTACTGGTATCGCCCGCAAGGCCCACGCTACGTGATTGTTGAGCCCCCACGGGGCGTTCGTGTCCACGACTTGCCGTCGTATTCGCAGGAAGTCTGGCTGGGCAGTACGCTTTTTTTCGTTGCGGCAGGCACTTATTACTTGTACCAACCTGACACTCAAGACTATGTGGTTTCCGAGCCGCCACAAAATGTTGAGCCAATCTACACCCCGGACGCTCAACCGCCACGAGAGGCGTCTACGTACAGCTATGACCCGGTCGCTTACCCGGTCAACGGTCAGAGCCAGGAGCAGCAACAGCAAGATATGTATGACTGCCACCTGTTTGGCGTCAACCAGAGCGGCTTTGATCCGCAAGTTGCGACCTATGCACCCTCGCCTCAGGTCGTTGATGTTTACCGACGAGCAATGGCAGGCTGTTTGGCAGGACGTGGCTATAGCGTCAACTAGCTGTAGCGTGAACAAACCAGCTGTTAAATGACGGCTGGTTGTAGTAAGACGTCTCGAGGGTCGGCGTGTACCAGTACTTCCGCTTTTGGGTACTCGCCCTCGATAGCATCGGCCACGTGATCACATAAAGTGTGAGCAACCGACAGCGTCAAATGCCCCGGTAGTTCCAGATGCAACTGAACGAACCAGTGGTTGCCTGATATCCGTGTGCGCAAATCATGCGCTCCGAGTACACCAGGCACACCGCGCGCCAAGCTCAGCATGTGCAGGCTAATCTCTGGCGGCAGTTCTTCATCCATTAGCACGGAAACAGTTTCCCGCGCGATCTGGACCGAACTCCAAAGGATGTACACCGCAATCGCCAAACCAAAATACGCGTCCAGTTGCTGGAAGCCGACTAACGCGAGGATCAGCGCGACCAAAATACTGGCGTTGAGTAACAGATCGGATCGGTAATGCAGCGAGTCGGCGCGAATAGCGGTCGAGCCGGTTTCGCGAATGACTTTGTGCTGCAGCATCAACAGCGCCACGGTGAGCGCAATCGACAACACCATCACCGCGATGCCCAACCCCGGCGCGCCCAATGGGCTCGGGTGCAACATGCGCTCAATGGCCTGATATGCAATCAATACCGCACTTACGCCGATAAACAACGACTGCGCGATGCCAGACAGCGCCTCAGCTTTGCCATGCCCATAACGGTGATCATCATCGGCGGGACGCAGTGCGTAATGCACCGCGAGCAAGTTAAGGAACGACGCGGCACCGTCCAGCGCCGAGTCGGTCAAGCCTGCAAGCAGACTGACCGAACCGCTAAACCACCAGGCTATACCTTTGGCAACGATCAAAATGGCGGCCACCGCCAGCGACGCTCGTGTTGCCAGACGCAACAGGCGTTCGTGTTCTGTGCTGACGGTCATAACGGTTTCCATAATCAGGCGGCGGGCTTCAAGCCAAGCATGGCCAGTTGTTGCGCGCTGCCTCGGTGCTGGATCAGGCGGGGATCATCGAGCGGCAGGCTGCGGCCTAGTTCGGTTTCGAGGATGGCCTGCAACTTGCTGTTATCGACAGTACCGTCAGCCTTGATCGCCGGGCGCAGTTTTTCCGGATTGATCTGAGCAGTCTTGCCAGCGGGGAGGTAAATCGCGCCCGTGGTGAAGTCCACCGCAAACGCGATTATTCCAGGAATGATGTAGAACAACAGGCCGATGGCGTCGAGACCGATAATCAAGGGGTCGACCTTACCGTCAATCTGCCCGCGACGATCAGGGTAAAAAATACTGCCGCAAGCGGTCATTTGAGTCAGCAGTGCGGCGACCAAGACGCCGCCGATGAAACGGGAGGGTATGCGCATGAGGATCTCCTGAAAGAAAGGCGCAACTATACAAGGCAAATGCTTCGTAGCTAAGACTATTGGTGTGGTGCTTCGTGCGATTGGGTGATGGGGGTGTGGCTGTATCAGCGGCAGTCATCGGCCTTTAGAGCAACGATGGCAACGCAGTGTGCCAACTGCTTTCTTTACCTATTAGATCATTCGACAGGCTGCGTGGGCTCGGGTGCTGCTTCCATTTTCCCCAGTCGGACAGCGTGTCAGGCACTCTGTCGTGACTCTTGAGCCAAGCATGCACGGATGGATCAATCCATTTGATGACTTTCGAAATGTCCCGATGCAGCCCAAAAAGTGGCCGCCACAAAAGAGGTTCGTGATGGAAGCAGCGGGTGCGCAAATCTCGCCCTTTATTCAAGCGAGTTCGAATGGTGTCAGGCTGACGCATGCTCTTCGGGCAAGAATAGGACACACTCATCAGTGGCTTTGACGGGCCTATAACGTTCACCGCTATACTCCCCGGCCTGCCCCGGAGCCGCCATGATTTCCCTGCCCATTGATGCTGTCCTCCCCGCCCTGCGCGAAGCTTTGTCTATACGCCATGAAGCGGTACTCGAAGCGCCGCCCGGGGCCGGTAAAACCACTCGTGTGCCGTTGGCATTGCTGAACGAGCCGTGGCTCGCCGGGCAAACCATTTTGATGCTTGAGCCGCGTCGGTTGGCGGCGCGGGCGGCGGCTGAGCGGTTGGCGAGTGAGTTGGGCGAGAAGGTCGGGGAAACCGTCGGTTATCGTATCCGCTTGGAAAGCAGAGTCGGCCCGACTACCCGGATTGAAGTGGTCACCGAAGGCATTCTCACTCGTCGCTTGCAGGACGACCCGGCGCTGGAAGGTGTGGGTCTGTTGATTTTCGATGAATTCCACGAGCGCAGTCTCGATGCCGACTTGGCCTTGGCGCTTAGCCTCAATGGTCGCGGATTATTTCGAGATGAGCAGCCGCTGAAGATCCTGTTAATGTCCGCCACGCTGGAAGGCGAACGCTTGTCCAGCCTGCTCGACGACGCGCCGGTGATTCGCAGCGATGGGCGTATGTTTCCGGTGGCTATGAACTGGGGGCGTGCGTTTCAGCCTGGTGAGTTCATCGAGCCACGGGTGGTGCAGGCCGTGCTGGATGCCCTCGGAAATGAGTCTGGCAGCGTTCTGGTGTTTCTGCCGGGGCAAGCCGAGATTCGTCGGGTTAACCAACAGTTGGCCGAAGCCTTGGGTGAGCGTCACGACATCATGCTCTGCCCGCTGCACGGCGAGCTGGACCTGAATGCCCAGCGTGCGGCCATCGAGCCTGCGCCAAGGGGTGTGCGCAAAGTGGTGCTGGCGACCAACATCGCCGAGACCAGTTTGACCATCGATGGTGTGCGAGTGGTGATTGATGCCGGGTTGGCGCGAGTGCCGCGCTTTGATCCCGGCAGCGGCATGACCCGCCTCGATACTCAGCGTATCTCACGCGCCAGTGCCACCCAGCGTGCCGGTCGGGCCGGGCGACTGGAACCGGGTGTGTGTTATCGGCTGTGGTCTGAGGCCCAGCATGATCAATTGGCGGCGTATGGCACGGCGGAAATTCTGCAGGCGGATTTGGCCGGACTCGCGCTGCAACTGTCGCGCTGGGGTGTGACCCCGGCTCAATTGGTGTGGCTTGATCTGCCGCCTGCCGCCGCGTATTCCCAAGCCCAGGATTTGCTCGGTCGGTTAGGTGGCCTGAGCCAGAAACCGGGCGAAGACTGGAAACTTACAAGCCACGGTCAAGCCATGGCCGAACTTCCGGCACATCCCCGGATTGCGCATTTGGTGTTGCGCGGTCAGGCGCTGGGCCTTGGTGAGCTGGCGTGTGACGTGGCGGCGTTGTTAGGCGAACGCGATATTTTGCGTGGCGCTGGCGCCGATCTGCACAGTCGTCTGACCTTGTTAGCGGGTACTGAGCGCGCAGCCCGAGGCGCGCAAGGCGGCGTGCAGCGTGCGAAGCAACTGTCGCGGCAATACCAAGGTCTCCTACAAAAACAGCGTGGCGTGACCAGCACCTTGGTCAATGATCCTGATCACCCACGCTGGCCCGGTGCGCTGCTGGCGTTTGCTTACCCCGATCGCGTTGCGCAACAGCGGCGTGCTGGTGGGGCGGAGTACCGACTGGCCAACGGCCGTGCAGCGCTGTTCTCCGAAGCCGATGCCTTGATGAAGCAACCGTGGCTGGTGGTCGCTGATTTGGGCAGTCGCCAAGGGCAGCGGGAAGAGCGCATCTACATGGCCGCCGAGTTTGACCCGGCGCTGTTTGATTCGGTATTGGCCGAGCAAGTCGCGGCGGTCGATCATCTTGAGTGGGACGAGCGTGAAGGCGTGTTTCGTGCTGAGCGTCAACGCAAGGTTGGCGAGTTGATACTCAGTCGTGAACCGCTTACCGGTCTGGATGAGTCTGCACGCAGCCAAGCGTTGTTGGCCTTGGTCCGGCGCAAGGGTTTGGAACTGTTGCCCTGGACACCCGAACTGCGCCAGTGGCAGGCGCGGGTCGCGTTGTTACGTCAACTTGATCTGGAAAAACAGCCCGACAGCGAATGGCCCGACGTGCGTGATGCGGCATTGCTGGCGAGTCTGGAAACCTGGTTGATGCCTTATTTAGGCAAAGTGTCGCGGCTTGCTCATTTTGGCACTCTGGACCTGTCGTCGATTCTGCATAACGTCTTGCCGTGGCCATTGCCGCAACGTTTGGACGAACTGGCGCCGCACCATTTGAGCGTGCCGTCAGGGTCATCAGTGCGCTTGGATTACAGTGAGCACCCGCCGATTTTGGCCGTGCGTCTGCAAGAATTGTTCGGTTTGGCCGACACCCCGCGCATTGCCGGTGGCCGGCAGATCATCAAACTGCACCTGCTGTCCCCGGCCCGCCGCCCGGTGCAAGTGACGCAAGATCTGGCGAACTTCTGGCGCAGTACCTATGCCGAGGTGAAGAAGGATTTAAAAGGGCGTTATCCGAAACATTACTGGCCGGATGATCCACTGGTAGCGGAGCCGACAGCGCGGATAAAGCCGCGCAAGTAAAGATAATGACACTTATCTGTAGGAGGGATCAGGGCAACACCGGCAACAAGAACCTGGCAATCACGGGCAAGTGATTCGAAATCAACAACGTGTCTTCTCCTCTCACTTGCGCCTCAACCCTTTTAATTCGCGGGCTGTAGAAGAAGTAATCGACAGTCCTGTCCGGTCCATCGATCCGTGGGTCGTTGGGGAAATGGGTCAGCCACTGCCTGCGATCTATACCGCCGGATTCGGCATTGGTGGGGATCATCGGGTATTTGTCCCACAACTCATGCAACTCGCTGTCTTGCGAATATTCACCGCGCATTGCCGGTGCCAGCCGTTGGTACTGGCCCAGTGGCAATAAATTGAAATCACCGCCGATCAACCACGGCGTGCCTCGACTCTCAAGGGTATCGAGCCATTGACTGACGGCCTGCACTTGGCGCTGCAAGGTGTCATCGTTTGCTCGAGGAGCATCCAGGTGCGTATTGATCACTGCTATTTGCCCGCCGTCACGCAATGGCAGATAACTCACCAGCAAGGCGCGTTTGGGTTGGAACTGGCGATAAATGAAGTTGCCGGCGGGGCGCGGCAATTGGATGCGCTCGGCGTGTGCGATTTCATAACGAGACAAGGTGGCGAGTTTCATTCCGACGCTGCCGAAAATATGCCGGTTAGGGACGAAATCGGCCTTCCAGTCGAACGCTTCTGAACTGCATGGGTATAAATCAGCAACCCGTTCCTGAAGCAGCGCCAGTTGGTTGTCATAGTCGGTATTCTTGGCGCCGTCGTTTACCTCTTGCAGCAAAACGATGTCTGGCTGTTCGTCGCGGACTACCCGGGCGACTTCATCGAGGTTGTAGGCGATGTCTTCCGGTGTTGGCCGTTCGTCTGTACCGCTACCGTCGGCCATGTCATACCAGAACACATAGCGTTTACCGGCTAAGTATTGGATGTTCCACGTCATGACTTTCAGCGCCTGGCCGGGCACCAACACCGGAGCGCTGCCTTTACAGATAGGCGTCACGGTCTCCTTGGCGGAAGGATGCCAAGCCAAGCTATAGATCAAGGAACCCAACAGCCCAATCGCTATCAGGCCAATTACGGTGTAGCGCAATAATCGGGTCATCGGCTCGACTTAGAACGCAGAGCGTTCAATGACTGAATCGCGTTGCAAGATGCGCCCGAGCATAACCGCTTGGCCGCCAAAGGGGCAGGGCGCTAAAGGGTCAGGCCTTTTGCCGGTGGCTCGTTGATCAGCATGAACAGGCGAAAAATCACGACGCTGGTAAACAGCTGCAAGAAACTGCTCACGCTGTCGATCAGTAACGAAACCGGTGCGCTCTGCGGCTCAGGCAAGATGAATAAGCTGATCCCTTCAAGCACCGACAGCGGAATATAGACGCACAAAACACAGGCCAAAATCCGTAGAAAATGGCCTTGGGTCATCTTGATGCTTTCACGCATGGCGGCCAGCGGTGTTATGCCGCGCAGCACCAGCAGGTATTCGGAAAACGCCAGTTTGACCATGACCCATATGCCTGGAACGATGAACATCGATAACCCAAACATGATCAGCAAGGTACTCAACGCCGACAGCACCGCGAACGTCGGCCAAAGGCGCAGGGCCATCGCCATCAAGTCGCGTTTGCGCGGTTGTTCGCTACGGCTGCGGGCGTCGAGAAACAGGATCAGTGCGCCAGTGTACAGCGGGTAAAAAAGCAGCCCGATCAGTAACTCGTAAACCTGCGAAGCGTTGGACGCCATTGCGTTACTTAGTGCCTGTTTGCTCAATGCTTCAAGCACCACCAGTGGCAGGCACAGCATGACGATGCTGCTCAGATTGCGCCGGAAAAAATATAACGAGTCTTGTAGAACGGTCAGCGGGTTCATCATTTAGATCGCAAGATAAAAGCGGTCCGACACTTTAGCGTATGGCCACTGAGCGGCCAACAGCCTCCGTTCAGTGTGGAGGCGGTAACATTTTGAGCGATCTATTGAAACGGTGCGGTTCAGCCCCATAACCTTAGATACGCCTGTCCCATTTTGGCCAGACGATGTTTTTTAACGGCAATCTAACGAGGTCGCCATGAACAGCGAAGAGCAAACCCTGATCGATGGTCTTTTCTCGAAATTGAGACAAGCCGAAGCGGATTCAGCCCCCCGTGACACCCAGGCTGAAGCACGGATCAAGGAACATCTGACTCAGCAGCCGGCTCTGCCGTACTACATGACGCAGACGATTCTGGTGCAAGAAGCCGCGATCAAGCAGCTCGATGCACAAAGCAAGCAGCTTGCCGAGCAAGTGGCTCAACTGCAAAACCAACTGCAGCAGACCCAAGCCCAGCTGCAACAGGCTCAGTCGGCGCCAGCGCCAAGCAGCGGTGGTTTCCTGTCGAGTATTTTCGGCAGCTCCCGTGATCCTGCGCCACAAGCCCAACAGTCGTCGTTCTCGCAGCCGCGGCCGGCATCGCCTCAGCAATCGTCTGGCGGCTGGCGTGAGTCCGGGCCTTCTCAGAGCCCGCCTCCGTACAACAACGCCCCGCAAGGCAACTACAACGGTCCGCCTCAGGGTCAATACCAGCCGCAAGCAGCGGCTGCCGCGCCGATTGGCAGCGGGTTTCTCGGTGGCGCATTGAAAACCGCCGCCGGCGTAGCGGGTGGTGTGATGCTGGCGGAAGGCATCAGTAGCATGTTCCATCACAACCAGCAGCCGCAGGAAATTGTTGAAGTCATTCAGGAGCCGAACCGCAGCAATGACAACAACTCCAATGGCGGCGACAACGGTTGGGGCAACGATAACCAGCGCGTGAGCGGTAACGACTCTTTTGGTAATAACGATCCAAACGGTGGGTTTGCCGACAATAGCTACGGCGACGACGGTGGTGGTTTTTCCGATGACGACGATTCCTACGTCTGATCCGGCTGTCTGATTGCTAAAGATCAGCTGCCCCCAGCTTGGGTAGCTGATCGCTTATTGACTTCCCTCAGCGCTTCAAAACCGTCCTCAAACTGGCATACTGAGCGCCGATTCAATTTCTGGGTCGCTGCTGCCAGCTCGCGCGCTTGCGCCATAGAGGATATCCGGTGAAAAGAATTGCTGTGTTCGCCGATGTACAGAACCTCTACTACACCGTACGCCAGGCCCATGGTTGCCATTTCAACTATGCCGCCCTGTGGGCCGATATCAGCCAGCGCGGGCAGATCGTCGAAGCCTATGCGTACGCCATCGACCGTGGCGACAGCAAGCAGCAGCAATTCCAGCAAATTTTGCGCAACCTTGGCTTCACGGTAAAACTCAAACCGTACATTCAGCGCAGCGATGGTTCGGCCAAGGGTGATTGGGATGTGGGCATCACTATCGACATCATGGACGTCGCGCCTCACGTCGATGAAGTGGTATTGGCTTCCGGTGATGGCGACTTTGATCTGCTGCTAGAGCGCATCATCAGCAAGCATGGGGTCGAGGCAATTGCCTATGGCGTGCCGGGGTTGACTGCCAATTCGCTGATTCGCGCCGCCAGCCGTTATGTGCCGATTGAAGGCGCGTTTCTTTTAAGAAGCTAAGCGTCTGAAAGCCGTTTTTTTGTTATTGGATTTCTGAAGGGTTGGGCCAGGTTTGGAACGTATTGCAGTCATCGACTTTGAAACCACCGGGATTTCCCCGAGCCACAGCTGTCGGGCGACTGAAATTGCGGTGGTCATCATGGAGCAAGGGCGCATTGTCGAGCGTTACCAAAGCCTGATGAATGCTGGTGTGCGTATTCCGGCGTTTATCGAAGCGCTGACCGGGATCAGCAATAGCATGCTGCGCACGGCGCCCCCTGCGACTGAGGTCATGCAGGAGGTGGCAGAATTCGTCGGCAGCACACCGTTGGTGGCGCACAACGCTTCGTTCGACCAGAAGTTCTGGGATTACGAGTTGTCGCGGATTCAGCGTAATCGCGAGCAGAGTTTTGCCTGCTCCATGCTGCTGGCGCGGCGCTTGATGCCAAGCGCGCCGAATCACAAGCTTGGCACCCTGACGACCTGGGCCAAACTGCCCCACACCGGCAAGGCTCACCGGGCCATGGCCGATGCCGAAATGGCCGCCAACTTGACCGTGCACTTGGCCAACGAATTGCGTCAGACCCACGGTATTTCCGGGGTTTCCCATCAGTTTTTGTGTACGCTGCAGAAAGTTCCGGCTGCAAAGATCAGCGAAGCCCTCAAACGCCAACGCGGGTTCTGAGCACAGGCTTATCGCTTTGCCATTCACGTCCAGATGGCCCAGCGGCATGCGCCTGCCTGCATCTTTCGAAAACACAGTTTATAAGCCAATGATCCGTGCTTTGAAAACTGTATGGCCTAGATAAACAGGTTTTGTTCCTTATATTTGATGTGTTGCTTTCATAAGATAAGTCACTCTAAAAAGGACTTAAAAGCACGCCATGCCGACTTCTCGCCGTTTTCCTCTGATTTTAATCGGAGCCTTCTTTGCCCTCTACGTGATTTGGGGATCGACCTATTTGGTGATCCGCATTGGTGTCGCGTCGTGGCCGCCGCTGATGCTGGCCGGGATTCGGTTCACGATCGCGGGCGGTCTGTTTTATGCCTTCCTGCGTTTTCGCGGCGCTCCTGCGCCTACGTGGAAGCAATGGCGAGCGGCGGGAGTGATCGGCTTTCTGCTGCTGGGCTGCGGCAACGGCGGTATTACACTGGCCGAGCACGCAGGCGTAGCGTCAGGCGTTGCGGCGCTGTCTGTTGCTGTGGTGCCGTTGTTCACACTCCTGTTTGGCTTGCTGTGGGGGCATCGCAACACGCGTTTGGAATGGGCGGGCATCTTTCTTGGATTGATCGGCATCGGCCTGCTCAACATGGGGTCTAACCTGCAATCCAGCCCTTATGGTGCCGCATTAGTGATCTTCGCGGCGGCCTCGTGGGCGTTCGGCTCGGTGTGGAGCAAAAGCCTGCCTTTGCCACCCGGCCCCATGGCCAGCGCGGCAGAAATGATTGTGGCCGGGGGCGCGTTATTGCTAGCCAGTGCCGTGCGCGGTGAGCGCCTGGAACAGATGCCGCCCGCTGCAGGCTGGGGCGCTTTGGCGTATCTGGTGGTGTTCGGTTCCATCGTCGCGTTCAGTGCTTACATGTACCTGCTGAAAAACGTCCGTCCGGCGGCCGCGACTAGTTATTGCTATGTCAATCCGGCGGTGGCGGTGCTGTTGGGTATGCTCTTTGCCGGTGAACATATCGGTATCGAAGAGTGTTTGGCCATGGCGGTGATCATTAGCGCTGTCGTGTTGATCGGCTTACCTCAGTGGCGCAAGCGATCGCAGCCACAGCCCGTGCCGCTGGAAACGGAACAGGAGCAGGCTGGATCGGTGCGGACAGGGTAAACTGCGCGCCTTGCGCTGAATTTCCTCTACGGTATCCCCATGACATTCGCCACTCTCGGCCTGATCGAACCCCTGTTGCGTGCCGTTACGGCCCTCGGCTACCAGACTCCGACGCCTGTTCAGGCTCAGGCGATTCCGCCGGTGCTGGCTGGCCGCGACTTGATGGCCGCCGCTCAAACCGGAACCGGCAAGACCGCCGGTTTCGCCTTGCCTTTGCTGCAGCGCTTGACGATGGAAGGCCCGAAAGTAGCCGCCAACTCGGTACGGGCGCTGGTGTTGGTGCCAACTCGCGAATTGGCCGAGCAGGTTCACGCAAACATTGAGCAGTACAACGAAAACCTGCCGCTGAAAACCTACGCGGCGTATGGCGGCGTCAGCATCAATCCGCAAATGATGAAGCTGCGCAGCGGCGTGGATGTATTGGTGGCCACACCGGGTCGTCTGCTTGATCTTTATCGGCAGAAAGCGCTGAAATTCAACCAACTGCAAATTCTGGTTCTGGATGAGGCCGACCGCATGCTCGACCTCGGTTTCTCCGAAGAGCTGCGCGACATCTATGCCGCGCTGCCGAAACGCCGCCAGACGCTGTTGTTTTCGGCGACCTTCTCTGATGCGATTCGTCAGTTGGCAGGTCAGATGCTCGACGACCCGCTGACCATTGAAGTCAGCCCGCGTAACGTCGCCGCCAGCTCAGTGAAGCAGTGGGTGGTGCCGGTCGACAAGAAACGTAAGACCGAGCTGTTTATTCATTTGCTGAAAAAGCAGCATTGGGGTCAGGTATTGGTGTTCGCCAAGACCCGCATTGGCGTTGATCAATTGGTCGAGCGTTTGCAAGGTCTCGGTATCAATGCCGACGGTATTCACGGCGACAAACCCCAAGCCACCCGCCAGCGTGCGCTGGACCGTTTCAAGGCCAGCGAGGTCAAGATTCTGGTGGCCACCGATGTCGCTGCTCGTGGTCTGGACATCGAAGACCTGCCAACGGTGGTCAACTTCGACCTGCCCATCGTGGCCGAAGATTACATCCACCGTATCGGCCGCACCGGTCGTGCCGGGCTTACCGGCGAAGCCATTTCGTTCGTTTGCGCCGATGAAGTTGAATTGCTTTCTGCCATCGAAACTCTGACTCGTCAGACGCTGGATCGCCACGAAGAGCAGGACTTTGAGCCGGAACATCGGGTGCCAGCCACTGACGCCAGCGGCCAGATCCTGAAAAAACCCAAGAAGCCGAAAAAACCCAAAGTACCGGGTGGCGCCAAGCGCAACCTGGGTAAATGGGTCGACAGCAACGAGAAGGCGGCCGACATCCCTGCAGTCAAAGCCGTGCGCAAAGTGCCCGTGTTCAACACCGGACCGCGCAAGAAAAAGCCTTAATTTCGCTGGTGACAGAGTAGCTGCCGAGAACCCCTACAAGCGCTTTAGCCAGCGGGCTATTCCCAGCCCGGCCGCTTGGCCGCTGGAGAAGCACGCGGTCAACAAGTAGCCACCGGTGGGTGCTTCCCAGTCGAGCATTTCGCCCGCGCAGAACACACCTGGCAAGTGTTTGAGCATCAGTTCTTGGGTCAGCGCCTCAAAAGGAACACCGCCTGCGGTGCTGATGGCTTCATCGAGGGGGCGCGGTTTAACCAGTTTCAGCGGCAGGGTTTTCAGTGTTTGGCTCAACAGCAGTGGGTCTGCAAAGACCTCAGCTGGCGCCAATTCGCGCAGCAAAGCCGCCTTCACGCCATCAATCCCTAGCTGGCCGTGCAAGTGTTTGGACATCGAACGCGAACCACGCGGTTTCGTCAGCGCGGCCTGGATGTTGTCGATGTTTTTTCCTGGCAGCAGGTCAATCTCCACGGTGGAAAATCCCTGCTGATTGATCTGCTCCCGAATCTGCGCTGACAGCGCGTAAATCAAGCTGCCCTCGACGCCCGTCGCGGTCACAACGCATTCGCCCAAGCGCGGTATTTGCCCGCGTAATCCGATAGCAATGTTCTTCAGCGGTGCGCCTGAAAATTTGCTGCGCAGTAACTCGCTCCATCCCGTCACTTCAAACCCGCAGTTGCTGGGTTGCAAAGCCTTCATAGCGATGCCTTGTTGTTCGAGCAAGGGCAACCATGCGCCATCGGAACCCAGACGCGCCCAACTAGCGCCGCCCAAGGCGAGGAGCAGCGCGTCCGGTTTGATCTTCTGCTCCTTCTCAGCATTGGCGATTCGCAGACTGCCATCGGCGTTCCAGCCCAGCCAGCGGTGGCGGGTGTGGATCACCACGCCCGCGTCGCGCAAGCGCTTGAGCCAGGCGCGCAAAAGCGGCGCGGCTTTCATGTCGGCGGGGAATACACGACCGGAGCTGCCAACAAAGGTCTCGATGCCCAACTGATGAATCCAGTCGCGCAACGTGTCAGCGCCAAAACTTTGCAGCAGTGGTGCAATAAATGGCGAACGTTCAGCGTATCGAGCGAGAAACGCCGGGTAAGGCTCTGAATGGGTTATGTTCATGCCGCCGACGCCTGCCAGCAGAAATTTTCTACCCACCGACGGCATAGCGTCGTACAGATCGACCTTGATTCCCGCTTGGCTCAAAACTTCAGCCGCCATCAGTCCAGCAGGGCCGCCACCGATGATCGCGACTGTAAGGGGGACTGCTGAATGGGTAGAGGTCATGGTGCACTGTGGATCAGCGAAGTAGCCGCGCATTCTACCCGAGGACGCCCACGCTTTTAAGCGCCTCGCAATGAACGATCCTGGGCGTCACCTGTGATTGACCTAAATCAGGCAACACTAGCTCCAATGTCATAAGGCCCTGCAAGAATTCGCTCCGTTATCACCGCCAATGTGGGCAGTTGCGCCGTCGTCATAGGCGCTATTTTACGTAATCGGCACGGTAGATGAGCGGCATGGACATTTTGTAGCTTATTCGAGGTCGAAGACCTGATGTTGCCTGCATTGTCGGAGATGAGGGCGGTTGAGCGAGAGAACAATACGGCGGGACTTGGGTGAGTCAGGGGGGGTAAGCCGATGGAGCCGATTTTCGAACTCAACAGCCCGCGACTGCTAATGCGTCGCTGGCGCGATGATGATTTGCCCGAATTCGCAGCGATGTGCGCCGATCCTCAGGTAATGCGCTATTTTCCGGAACCTATGAGCCGTCTGGAAAGCGCGGCGCTAATCGGTCGTGTGCGTGGCCATTTCGCGGAGTTGGGGTTTGGCCTATGGGCGCTTGAACGCAAGGATACCGGAGCGTTTATTGGTTTTACCGGATTGTGCGTGGTGGGGTTTGAAGCACATTTCACCCCTGCGGTGGAAATTGGCTGGCGCCTGGCGCGTGAACACTGGGGGTTGGGTTATGCCAGCGAAGCCGCTTGGACCGCGCTGGGATGCGGTTTTGATCGCCTTGGATTGGACGAAATCGTGTCGTTTACCGCCGAACTCAATCTGCCTTCACAAAAAGTCATGCAAGCCATTGGCATGCAGCGTAATTCAGCTGACGACTTTGATCACCCGACATTGGTTCGTGGCAATCCGTTGAAGCCCCACGTGCTCTACCGAATAACCCGGCAACAGTGGCTGCAAACGTTGCAAGGATGAATACGGTTCACGCTGACAATTTCTGTATCATTTGCGGCTTGACCCCGCAGTCTGGGATGAGCTCTGAGTTCACTGCCCGTTGCCGCTGATGGAACCGTTCGCCGCCGCCCTGAAGGCGCAGCATTGTTTTTGTGTGAGGAATTCCCAAATGAGCCAAGTGTTGGATGATCTGGTTGCGCTACTGACCCTGGAGCCGATTGAAGAAAACCTCTTTCGCGGGCGCAGCCAAGACCTTGGTTTTCGTCAATTGTTCGGCGGTCAAGTGCTGGGCCAATCGTTGTCGGCGGCGAGCCAGACAGTGGAAGACGAACGCCATGTGCATTCGCTGCATGGTTATTTTTTGCGCCCCGGCGACGTAGCGCTGCCGGTGGTGTATCAGGTGGATCGCGTGCGTGATGGCGGCAGTTTCAGCACCCGTCGGGTCACGGCGATTCAGAAGGGCCAACCTATATTTACGTGCAGCGCTTCTTTTCAGTACGACGAAAAGGGTTTCGAGCATCAAACTCAGATGCCGGACGTCGTCGGGCCTGAGAACTTGCCTTCCGAACTGGAGTTGACCCAGCAGCGCGCGCCCCTGATTTCTGAAAAGTTGCGTGAAAAACTGCTGTGCCCCAAACCTATCGAATTTCGACCGGTGACGGACATTGACCCCTATAACCCGGCCCCGACCGAAGCTGTGAAGTATGTCTGGTTCCGCGCTGACGGCAGCTTGCCCGACATACCTGCGCTGCATAAATACTTGATGGCATACGCCTCGGACTTCAACCTGCTGACGACTTCCCTGCAACCCCATGGCAAGTCGGTGTTTCAGAAAGACATGCAGATCGCCAGCCTCGATCATTCCCTATGGTTCCACGCAGACCTGCGTGCTGACGATTGGCTGCTGTACGCCATGGACAGCCCTTGGGCTGGCAATTCTCGCGGATTCAGTCGTGGCAGTGTTTACAATCGCGCCGGGCAGTTGGTGGCATCTGTATGTCAGGAAGGCTTGATTCGTCATCGCAAGGACTGGGCATGAGTCTTCAACAGGTTCGGCACTGGGTGTTCGATATGGACGGCACCCTGACCCTCGCCGTGCATGACTTTCTGGCAATCAAGCGTGCGCTGGACATTCCGCTGCAAGACGACATTCTCAGCCACCTTGCTGCCCTGCCGTCTGATGTGTCTGCCGCCAAGCATGCGTGGCTGCTGGAGCACGAGCGTGAATTGGCGCTGGCCTCGCAACCCGCGCCCGGCGCGGTAGCACTGGTGCGTGAGTTAGCGGCGCGCGGATACCGTCTTGGCATCCTCACTCGCAATGCCCGTGAATTGGCCCACGTAACGCTTGAGGCAATTGGCTTGGCCGACTGTTTTGCCGTTGACGACGTACTTGGCCGTGACGAAGCGCCACCGAAACCAGATCCCGGTGGACTGCTGAAGCTGGCACAAGGCTGGAATGTCGAACCGTCGAAGATGGTCATGGTCGGCGATTACCGCTTCGACCTCGACTGCGGCCGCGCGGCGGGCGCACAGACCGTATTGGTCAATCTGCCGGAAAACCCGTGGCCAGAATTAACCGATTGGTACGCGGTTGATTGCATCGCATTGCGTGGGATGTTGGCGATTTAACCGTGACTATCAAATGAGGCGATGTGTACGAGCCAACTTGTTGGCCTTGGCCCTGATGCGGTATGCGTGGCATCCCGCTTGGCCTACAAGTTGGTTCTTACAAAGGTTTGACCGATGGTCGCGTCTTGGTCCTCAGAGCTGTCTGAACAAGGCGGCCTGACCTTCGGGCGAGGTGAACATCAGGTCGCCGTCGTGGCCTACGCCTGGGACTTCAATCATTTGCTGCTTCAGTCCTTCGGGATGGCGCTTTTGCAGGTAGCTGAAGAAGTTGTGTCCGCGAATCAAACGCTGTGTGCCCTGAGCTTCAGCGGCGCAGGTTTTATCCAAGGCCGGGTGGTTGACATCGGTGTCCAGTTCCCCGAGCAGGTAGGTAACGTCACGGCTAACATAGGTGGCTTCGAGCTGCTCGGCGGTTTGTTTGCCAGCATACGGCGGTAGCTTGTTCATGCCGAACTTCCAGGTATCGAACCCGGGACATGTCGTCGCGTTTACCGGTTCAGGCCGCTGCGGGCTGAAATAAGCGTAGGACGAAGGGTTTGCGATGACATAACGCAACTTGATACCGACTTTTTCCAGTTCTACGCCGCCTTTGCCGACCATCGCATAACGTTGCACCACCTGAGCGCCGCCGGAGTGACCGGCAATCACGACTTCTTGCAAGTTCGGGAACAGTTTTCGGTCGCTGAGTTTCAGCAAGATTTCATCGATAACCGTAAACGAGCTCACTGGCGCAGGACCGGTGGCGGCGCTGCCGTCCATCCAGTCATCCTTGTGCCATCGTAGAATCACGTCCGGTAGGTGGTGACTGACAATATCTTTGTGGTCCAGAAACTGCGGTGCAATCAGCAGGGTTGAGCTACGCAGCCCGGAGCGATAGGACGCTTTCTCGGCGCTGCGCAAATACGTTTGAGCATTGCGCAACCGGCCGTGGATGATAATCACCGCCCGCCGCGTGCCGGGCTGCGGTTGTTTCCATTGTTTGCTCAGGCCGATGGTTGCCAAGCTGCCATTGATGGCCAGCCTTTCGGGGCTTAAGGCTCTCACCGCCTGATCCGCTGCGTTCGCCGTAAGGCTCAGAAGGGTGCTCAACAACAGGACCAATAACGGTTTTATCATGTGATTAAAGGCTCTTTGCGGAGAAGGTTTCGCACTGATTGATTTGTCCCTGGGCAAAACCGGACTTGAACCAGCGCACGCGCTGTGCCGAGATGTGTGAGTGAAAGAGTCGGGCACGACAGGCACTGACTCTGTTGTTGCCATCAGTCATCGCCATGGGCTGGCATTCAAGACTTCTTCAATATCACCCGGCTTCAACCAATTCAAACGCTTTTGTCTGTTTTAGGCCCAGAGACCTTCAAGACAGTCTAGTTGCAGATCCGAACGCACTAATAGCCGTTGCTGCCTCAATGCTACACCGCGTCGCCGCACGATTTGAATCTTCGCTGAAATTTCGAGCAATGTCTGCACATGAACGTCCTGCAGTGATAGGGCAATGAGGCAACAATCAGAGATTAAGTTCTGCGGACCAATAGCACGCCCGATTCCATATGCGGCGTATACGGAAACTGATCGAACAATGCACAGCGCTCAATGCGGTGGGTGTCGTGCAGCTGCGTAATGTTGGCGGCGAGGGTTTGCGGGTTGCAGGAGATGTACAAAATGCGTTCAAAACGGCGTGCCAGTTCACACGTGTCGGTGTCCATGCCCGCGCGGGGCGGGTCGACGAAAATGCTGCCGAACGCATAGCTTTTCAGGTCGATGCCCGCCAAACGCCGGAAAGGACGTACGTCGTTCAGAGCCTCCGTCAGCTCTTCAGCGGACAATCGCACCAACTTGACGTTCGTCACGCCGTTATCATCAAGATTACTCAATGCAGCTGCGACGGAGGTTTTGCTGATCTCGGTCGCCAATACATGACGGACCCGAGTCGCCAGCGGCAGAGTGAAATTTCCATTGCCGCAATACAGCTCAAGCAAATCGTCATCACGTTGCCCTAGGGCGTCGTAAGCCCAGCCGAGCATTTTCTGGTTAACCGCGCCGTTGGGTTGGGTGAACGAGCCTTCTGGCTGCTGATAGGTAAAAGTGCGACCGGCCACTTCCAACGTTTCGATCGCATAATCGCGACCGATCACAATGCGCTTGCCTTTCGATCGGCCAATCACGCTGACGTTAAGGTCGGCGGCGAGCGTCTCCGCTGCTACCTGCCAGACCTCATCCAGCGGGCGGTGATAGCACAGCGTAATGATCGCGTCGCCTGCCAGGGTGGTCAGAAAGTCCACCTGAAATAGCTTGAAGTTCAGCGTTGCGCTAGCCTCCCAGCGTTCGCGTAGCAAGGGCATCAAGTCGTTGATACGCTGGCTGGCGATGGGGAAATCGTCAATCAGAATCGGCGTGTGGTTGTTTCCCGGCGCGAACATCGCATAAAAGCGCTGCTGGTTTTCGCGCCACAGACGGAACTCCGCACGTAGCCGATAGTGCTCGTGCGGTGATTCGAACAATTGAGGCTCTGGCGCATCGAACGGCGCCAGTAGTTCACGCAAGCGCGTAGCTTTTTCTGCGAACTGATGGTTATAGCTCGCGGGGTCGAAAGAAACACTCATGCGTTAAACCAGCCCAACTTGATCACAAACAAAATCGAAAGCACTACCAGCGCCGAGTTCAGCTCACGCGCCCTGCCGGACAGCAACTTGATCGCAGTCCAAGAGATAAAGCCTAGAGCGATACCGTTAGCAATCGAGAAAGTAAACGGCATCGCCAGTGCGGTGATCGCCACTGGAGCGGCAACGGTGATGTCATCCCATTCGATTTCGGCCAGGCCGGACATCATCAATACCCCGACAAACATCAGCGCCGGGGCGGTGGCGTAAGCCGGAACGCTGCCGGCCAGCGGAGCGAAGAACAGCGCCAGCAGGAACAGAATCGCGACGACGATGGCGGTCAGACCGGTACGGCCCCCGGCACTGACGCCTGCGGCTGACTCGATGTAACTGGTGGTGGTCGAGGTGCCCAGCAGCGAACCGGCCATGGCAGCGGTGCTGTCAGCCACCAACGCGCGACCCATTTTCGGCATGTAGCCGTCTTTGCCCATCAAACCGGCGCGCTTGGCGACGCCGATCAGGGTGCCGGAGTTGTCGAACAAATCGACGAACAAGAACGAGAAAATCACGCTGAACAGACCGATGTCCAGCGCGCCCTTGATGTCCAGTTGCAGGAAGGTCGGGGCCAGCGAAGGCGGCATCGACATCACGCCACCAAACGGTGAGAAGTGGAATGCGATGGAAACAATGGTCACCGCCAGGATTCCGATCAACACCGCGCCTTTCACCCGCAGGGCTTCCAGCGCCACGATCAGGAAAAAGCCCAGCGTCGCGAAAATGGGTGCCGGTTTCGCGAGATCCCCCATGCCGACCATGGTTGCCGGGTTGGACACCACGATGTCGGCGTTGTGCAAGGCGATCAGTGCCAGGAACAAGCCGATGCCCGCCGCAATTGCCGAACGTAACGGCAGCGGGATGCTGTTGATGATCCATTCGCGAATCTTGAAGATCGACAGGATGAAAAACATCACTGCCGAGATAAACACCGCGCCCAGCGCCACTTGCCAGGTGTGGCCCATATGCAGGACCACGGTGTAGGTGAAGAAAGCGTTTAGGCCCATGCCCGGTGCAAGGGCGATCGGGTAGTTGGCAATAAAGCCCATGATGGCCGAGCCAATGGCTGCGGCGAGGCAGGTTGCGACGAAGACTGCGCCTTTGTCCATGCCGGTTTCGCCGAGGATGCTCGGGTTGACGAACAGGATGTAGGCCATGGCCAGGAAGGTGGTGACGCCCGCAAGAATTTCGGTACGCACATTCGTATTGTGTGCGTTGAGTTGGAACAGCCTTTCCAGCATGTCTAGCTCCCCATGACGCATCCTGCGCCGTAAATGAATCGACTAATGCAGCAAAGCACAGGCTGTTGAATGTGCCCGTACATTTTCTGCGTGTCGGAAAAAGCCGCGCATCATACCAGCCGCCCGAGTGGATGGCTGCCGGCAGATGTTCAGCGTAAAACATGCAGGAAGCCGGCCATGCGCACTATCGACACTTAATAGCGACCCGGTCACAAAAGCTGACTACTCTCACAGCACTACCACAAAGGAGTTTTAGATGACTCAACGTGCCTTGATAGTCGTCGCGGACGGCATTGATGACCTGCAGAGCGTGAACGTGATTGACGTATTGCGCCGTGCCGAAGTTGAAGTGGTTGTCGCCAGTATCGAGTCGCGGCGGATGCTGACCGCCGCACGCGGAACGCGTATAACCGCCGATGCCATGTTAGTCGATGTCTTGGCGCAACCCTTTGATTTGATAGTCCTGCCCGGCGGTATGCCTGGCGCTGAGCACCTGGCTGCTTATCAGCCGCTAGCCCAACGACTGGTCGAACAGATGAAAGCCGGTTTTTTGTTTGCTGCTATCGGTGAAGCGCCTGCGGTTGCGTTGCAAGGCTACGGAGTGCTTAAACAAAGACGTATGACTTGCCACCCCGACGTGAGCAGTCGGCTATCGGGTTGTGTGTTTATTGACCAGCCGGTGGTGGTAGATGGTAATTGCATCACCGCCCAGGGTTCTACGGTGGCGCTGGAGTTTGCTTTGGTGCTGGTTGAACTTCTCTGCGGGAAGGGAAGGCGGGCGGCGGTTTTGAAAATGCTGGGTTGATACGTAGTTCGCTTTCCCTTTCGTTGGCAAGCCAACTCCTACAAATACCCACTTCTGATTCTGACACCCATCACTCCAGCCTGAACGTTGCCAATCTCACGAAGTCGTAAAACCAAGACGCGGACAAACTGCGCTGCAGCTACCCATCGTGAGGTTCCCATGAGCGTGACACCCCAAACGGATTTCGCTGGCCACGCGATCCGTCTGATTCTCAATGGCCAAATACGACAGCTTGATGTGCAACCTTGGACTACGTTGCTTGACTTGCTGCGCGACCGCTTGGACCTGGTCGGCACCAAAAAGGGTTGTGACCATGGTCAATGTGGTGCGTGTACGGTGTTGCGCGATGGCAAACGCATTAATGCGTGCCTGACGCTGGCAATCATGTGCGATGGCGCCGAGCTGACCACCATCGAGGGGCTAGCCCAAGGCGATACATTGCATCCGATGCAGCGAGCCTTCATCAAACACGATGCGTTTCAGTGCGGTTATTGCACGCCTGGGCAAATCTGCTCCGCTGTAGGGCTGGCCAATGAAGGTCGCGCTCACAGCTCGGCCGAGATTCAGGAAATGATGAGCGGCAATCTGTGCCGGTGTGGTGCATACAGCAACATTCTTGCAGCTGTCGAAGAAGCCTTGCCGCAGTTGCGCCCGCAGCAGCCCATCGTCCCGCACAGAGGGGCTGACGAATGAATCCGTTTAACTACAGCAAGCCGCTCGACGTGGCTCAAGCGATCAATTTGGCAGGTCCGGCCACGCGATTTATTGCGGGCGGTACCAACCTGCTGGACTTGATGAAAGAAAACGTCTCACGCCCGGAGCATTTGATCGATATAACTGGGTTGCCCCTGCGGGAAGTCCATGACATCCCTGGCGGCGGCCTATTGATTGGCGCACTGGTAAGTAATGCCGATCTGGCGTGGCACCCGCAGATTGAGCAGCGCTATCCCTTGCTCTCTCAAGCGCTGCTCGCCGGGGCATCGCCGCAGTTACGCAACATGGCCACTACCGGTGGCAATTTGTTACAACGCACCCGCTGTTACTATTTTTATGACGCAACGGTGCCTTGCAACAAGCGCGAGCCGGGCAGCGGTTGCTCCGCAAGAAAGGGCTTAAACCGCATTCACGCGATCCTGGGTGCCAGCGACGAATGCGTTGCCACTCATCCGTCAGACATGTGTGTAGCACTAACGGCGCTGGAAGCGGTTGTGCATGTACAAGGCCGGGATGGCGAGCGCACCTTGGATTTTGCCGACTTCCACCGGCTGCCAGGCGACACGCCCGAGCGCGACAACCAGTTGGCCGGTGATGAATTGATTACTGCTGTCGAGCTTCCCGCTGAAAGCTTCGCTGCCCACAGTAGTTATTTGAAAATTCGAGACCGAGCCTCTTACGCCTTTGCGTTGGTGTCTGTTGCAGCGGCGCTGGAGATGGACGGCGACGTGATTCTCGATGCACGGGTGGCGTTAGGCGGTGTGGCGCATAAACCGTGGCGCGATCAAGAGGCCGAGGCGTTGGTGATTGGTGAAACCGCGACGGCAGAGCATTTCACTGCACTCGCCGACGCCCTGCTAAAGCATGCGCAGCCGCTGGAACATAACGGATTCAAAATTGAATTGGCACGCCGCGCAATCATTCGTGCCCTTGAAAATGCCGCTGCAGGAGGGCACGCCTGATGAACACTACTTCGTCCCCAATGGATCAAGCGCTGGACCGCGTCGATGGCGTATTGAAAGTCACGGGCCAAGCGCGTTATGCAGGTGAGTATTCAGAAGTCGGCCTGCTACACGGCAGCGTGGTATCAAGCACCATCGCAAAAGGTCGGGTGTTGAACATTGACGCCTCGGCAGCGCTGGAGGTCCCGGGCGTGGTGAAGGTGCTTGACCATCGCAATCGACCCAAGCTCGCCAGTTACGACAAAGATTATGACGATGCTGACGCCGCCGAGGGTGCTCCGTTTCGCCCGCTATATAACGACCGTGTCCTTTATAGCGGTCAGCCATTAGCGTTGGTGATCGCCGATACCTTGGAACTGGCGCGCTATGCGGGTTCATTGATTCGCATCGAATACGCCCGCGAACCGCACGAAACTGATTTGTTGGCCGCGCAAGATGAGGCATACACCGCGCCCGCCGAAACGCCCAAACCACGCGGCAGTTTCAAGGCAGAGCTGGCCGGTGCAGCACTCAGCGTCGATGTTCACTACAGCACGCCGAACGAGTACCACAACCCAATGGAGCCCCACGCCTCGACGGTGCTTTACCAAGCTGATGGCAGCTTGCAGATTCACGACAAAACCCAAGGCCTGCAAAACTGCCAGAGCTACGTGCAAAAAGTCTTTGGGCTGGAAAAGGACAAGGTACGGATTTTGGCGGCGTTTGTCGGAGGCGCCTTTGGCTCGGGGTTGCGCCCGCAATATCAGCTGCCGTTGGCGGTGATGGCGGCGTTGGAGCTCAAGCGTTCAGTGCGCGTGACCCTGACTCGCCAGCAGATGTTTACGTTCGGCTATCGCCCGCGCACTTTGCAGCGCCTGCGTCTGGGCGCTGCTGCCAATGGCCGGTTGGTAGCGGTGGGACACGATGCAATCGGCCAGACCTCGCGGTTCGAAGATTTCACCGAGCACGTTGTGGAATG
The DNA here is from genome assembly GCF_034314105.1 of Pseudomonas sp. AB6. Classification (NCBI taxonomy): domain Bacteria; kingdom Pseudomonadati; phylum Pseudomonadota; class Gammaproteobacteria; order Pseudomonadales; family Pseudomonadaceae; genus Pseudomonas; species Pseudomonas sp. AB6. The sequence continues at coordinate 3,340,296 of NZ_JAVIWJ010000001.1, read as the reverse complement.
GAGCGGCATGCTCTACGCCTGCGACAACGTTGAGTTGACCTACAAGCTGGCACCACTGGACGTCTACACCCCGCTGGATATGCGTGCCCCTGGTGCTGCGTTAGGCGTCAACGGCCTTGAATGCGCCATGGACGAGCTGGCATGCGCCCTGGCTATCGACCCGGTGCAGTTGCGCCTGGTCAACTTCGCCGAGCGCAACGGCAACGAAGACAAACCCTATTCCAGTAAAGAACTGCGAGCCTGTTATGCCCAGGGCGCGGAGCGCTTCGGTTGGGACCAGCGCAATCCTGAACCCCGCAGCATGCGCAATGGTCGGCAACTGATCGGTTGGGGAATGGCCGGCGGCGTCTGGGAGTCACTGCAAATGAAGGCCAGTGCCAAGGCGCAGATTGACGCTGACGGCAGATTGACCGTTAGCAGCGCAACCACTGACATCGGTACTGGCACCTACACCGTCATGACTCAAATCGCGGCGGCCAGCGCCGGGGTGGCGCTGGAAAACGTTACGTTTGTACTAGGTGATTCATCGCTGCCCACGGCGCCTCTGCAAGGTGGCTCATTCACCGTCTCATCAGTAGGCACGGCGGTGCAGCAAGCGTGTGAGTCACTTCGAGAAAAACTGTTGGAAGCGGCTCGCAGGGTAAACCCGGCGTTAGATTCGGTTGCTGCTGATCAGGTGACGGTAGCCGAAGGCTATCTTCACTGGGGTGAGCATCGGCTTTCATTGGCGCAAGTCGTGTGCAGCCTTCCTGGACAACAGCTGGAGGTTCAGGTCGACGCCAAACCTGACGAAAACAAGCGCGAACCCTATGCCACTGCGACGCATTCGGCAGTGTTCGTCGAGGTGCAGGTAGATGAAGATTTGGGCACGGTGCATGTCAGTCGAGTGGTCAGTGCCATTGCGGCTGGGCGGGTAATCAATCTGAAGCTGGCGCGTAGTCAGATTCTCGGCGGTGTAGTCTGGGGCATCGGCATGGCATTGCACGAGGAAGCGCAGACCGACCACACCCTGGGGCGAACCATGAACCACAGCCTGGCTGAATATCACATTCCAGTGAACGCGGATATTGGTCAGATCGAGGTGATATTCGTTGAGGAAAATGACGACATTGTAAATGCGCTAGGTTCCAAAGGGGTCGGTGAAATCGGGATCTGTGGCGTAGCCGCCGCAGTTGCGAACGCCATCTACCATGCCACGGGCAAGCGGATTCGCGACTTCCCGATTACCTTGGATAAGCTTATGTAGGCACCCTTTGCAGGAGAGAAGTTGTTCGCGAGGCGGCATGTTCAGGCCGCCGCCTCGACCCCTTCACTAACCAGTGGGTTTTTGCAGCGCTTGTGTGTTGCTTAATGTCGCTAGGGTGCAAATGCAGGTCGCATAGAGGCGTTTTGTTCCCCGGGCTGCTGGGTAATTTGGTCCATCACGGCGACGTTCGATCGCCGCGCTGCACATAAAAAAATCAGCCAGCCCGAGGGAGCATGCATGAAAAAATTTATCCGTCATATCAGTTGTGGTGTGTTGATATTGAGCAGTACGGCGTTGATGGCGGCCGAGCCTGCGGCTTGCCAAAATGTGCGCATGGGCGTGGTCAACTGGACGGATGTAATTGCCACGAGTGCGGTGGCTGAAGTGTTGCTCCAGAACATGGGGTATCAGGTCAAACAGACCAGTGCGGCGCAGCAAATTGTATTTGGTGGGATGCGGGACGGGCGACTGGACGTGTTCCTTGGCTACTGGAAACCGGCCATGGATAAAAATATCGCACCGTTTATCGCGGCCAATCAGGTGAAGGTGCTTGAAAAACCTAGCATGAGTGATGCACAAGCGACCCTTGCTGTGCCTGACTACGTAGCTGCTGGCGGCCTCAAAACCTTCGCCGATATCGCAAAATTCAAAGACAAGCTCGGGGGTAAGATTTACGGCATCGAGCCGGGCACCGGGGCCAACTCAACCATCAAAGCCATGATCGATAGCAACCAGTTCGGCCTCGGAGGTTTCCAGCTGGTCGAGTCGGGTGAAGCCGGAATGCTTGCTGCCGTATCGCGGGCGATCAAGCGCAATGAATGGGTCGTGTTCGTCGGCTGGACCCCGCATCCCATGAACATCAACATGAAAATTGCTTACTTGAGTGGCAGTGAAGATGTGTTCGGTCCGAACGAAGGTGCCGCTACCGTATCGGTCGTTACGGCACCGGATTACGCTCAGCGGTGCCCTAACGTCAGCCGCTTGCTGAGTAATCTTACGTTCAACGCTGCACAGGAAAGCCAGTTAATGGTGCCGATCATGGACCGCAAGGCGCCAAACGACGTGGCCAAGCAATGGTTGCGTGATCATCCGGAAGACGTGCAACGCTGGTTGGCCGGTGTCACTACTTTCGATGGCAAGGACGCAGCCAAAAACCTGCAGCTTAGCCTTAGCCAATAACGCTAACACCTTCGCATTGCCCGTCCCCACCCTGCTGTTGGGCGGGGCTGGAGTCCGCATGATCTCTTCTTATGTTTTGTCTGCCGCGATGGCCGAATTTGTCGCGCAGACCCTCAGTTTTACCGCCACAACCCCCGACATCGACGGCATGCGTGAAGCCTATTCGCGCATGTGCCGTGCCTTTACTCCTGAACGACCAGCGGGTCTGAATGTTACTGATTTTTGCCTCGCCGAAGTGCCCGTGCGTTGTTATCAACCTTGGGGGGCAGCGCCTGCAAATGGCTGGGCATGCGTGGTGTATCTGCACGGGGGCGGCTGGGTAGTGGGCGACCTTCAATCCCACGATTTTTTGACCAGCGCATTGGCGTCAGATTTGGGCGCAGTAGTTATCGCGGTGGATTACCGTTTGGCTCCGGAGTTTCCATTCCCGGCGGCGTTCGATGATTGTTTGGCAGTCTGGCGAGCCATTCAGCAACAGGCCAGCAGCTTGGGCGTAGACGTTCAGAGGCTGGCTATTGCCGGGGACAGCGCAGGCGGTAACCTGGCAGCGGCGCTCTGTTTAGCGTTGCGTGATAGCGGTGAACCTCAGCCCAAAGGGCAAGCATTGCTGTATCCGGGGTTGGGCGGGGCGTCGGACCTACCGTCACGTACCGAGTGTGCGGATGCGCCGCTGCTGAGCAATAACGATCTGGAATGTTATCGAGCGCTGTACTTGACCCATCGTCATCAGGAAAAACTGCCCTACGCGATGCCGTTGATGGCCAGCGATTTCAGCGGATTGGCCCCGGCATTCATAGCTTCGGCTCAATACGATCCGTTGCGGGACGATGGCGTTTGCTATCACCAAGCACTCAAGGATGCGCAGGTGTCGAGTGAGTTTTATCTGGGCACAGGCTTGGTCCATGGCTGCTTACGCGCCAAAGGCAAAGCTGCAGAGGTAGACACGTTATATGAAGAGCTTTTGGTCGCCCTAAGAAAGTTTTTGGCCTAAGACATTCCCAAAAGCACTCCCCGAAACTCAAAAAAACCTAAACGGCCTCTTTCTCCTGCTCCACCACGATGTCCCGCATCCGATCACGCTTGGCCAATGTCGGGAACAATTTGATCCACGTCCCGGTGACCACTAGCGTACCGAGTCCGCCCAATACAACGGCGGGCACAGTGCCGAACCAGTGTGCGGTGAGGCCTGATTCAAATTCGCCCAACTGGTTGGATGCGCCAATGAACAAGCCATTCACTGCGCTGACCCGGCCGCGCATTTCGTCGGGGGTTTCCAGCTGAACGAACGAGGCGCGAATCACCATGCTGATCATGTCCGCCGCGCCGAGTACTGCCAGCACCGCCAAGGAAAACCAGAACGACGTCGACAAGCCGAAGGCGATGGTAGCCACGCCGAACACGCCCACCGCAGTGAACATCACTCGACCCACGTTTCGGTCTACCGAGAATCGCGCCAGCCAGAATGACATCAGCAAAGCACCCACCGCTGGCGCCGAACGCAGCAGGCCAAGGCCCCACGGTCCGGTCAGCAGAATGTCTTTGGCAAATACCGGCAGTAGCGCGGTGGCACCGCCCAGCAGCACCGCGAACAAATCCAGAGAAATAGCGCCGAGGATGTCCGGGCGGCTGCGGATAAAACGAATGCCTGCCAGCAATGAATCCAGTGTCGCCTTGCCCGTATTCATCGGTGTTTGACGCGCCGGTAGGTTGAGCATCAGTAAGCAGGCAATGATGTACAGCGCCACAGTCGGTCCGTAGACCCAAGAACTGCCGAAGGCGTACAAAAAACCGCCGAGGGCGGGCGCAACAATGGTCGCCGATTGTTGAGCCGACTGCGCAGCGGCCACCGCTCGCGGGAACAGCGTATTGGGCACAATGGAGGGCAGGAGCGCTTGGGTCGTTGGCATTTCAAACGAACGGGCTGCTCCGAGCAAAAACGACAGAATGAAGATTATTGCCGGGGTGATGGTGCTGGTGCTGCTGCCGACGAACAGCGCCAGTGCGATCAACGCTTGAGCCGCCTGACACATCGATGCAACCTTGCGTCGGTCATAACGGTCTGCCACATGCCCGGTGTGCAGCATGAAAATAACCCGTGGAATGAACTGAACCAGGCCCACAAGCCCCAGATCCAGTACGTTGTCGGTCAATTGATAAATATTCCAGCCGATGGCGACGCTGAGCATCTGAAAGCCGCTGGCGGTGAAAATCCGTGCAAACCAAAACGCCAAAAACGGACGATGTTGACGCAATAACTTCGGTTCTTGGTTAGGCATTGGTAACGCGGCCTCGACGGTGAACGGCGAGACTAGCATGTGTTCTGTAACATTTGTTTGCGGCGGTTAAGGTTGTCGTACCTCTTGTAACAGAGTGAGACAACTCGCCACGCGACAATCAACCGCACAGTTCATGCCTCAAATAGGTCTACTCTTTGATCCATGGTTGATCTGGATCAAGGTGCCATGCGGTGCTATAGACCTGATCTACTGAAATCCCCGCGTTGCGAAATGATTACAGAACAATGCCAACACCCAGCACTCCTATCCTTGGGGGCAGCTGGTGATGACTTCGGTCTGTCGTCACAATCACCTGATTAGAGGAAGACCTATGTTCGGTTTGGAGGCAATTGATCTCGCCCGAATTCAGTTCGCATTCACCATTTCGTTTCACATCCTGTTTCCTGCCATCACCATCGGTCTGGCAAGTTATCTGGCGGTACTCGAAGGCCTGTGGCTGAAAACCAAAAACGATGTATACCGGGATCTGTACCACTTCTGGTCGAAGGTTTTTGCGGTCAACTTTGGTATGGGTGTGGTCTCCGGGCTTGTGATGGCCTATCAGTTCGGTACCAACTGGAGCCGGTTCTCCGACTTCGCCGGTGCCGTCACTGGTCCGCTGCTGACCTATGAGGTGTTGACTGCGTTCTTCTTGGAAGCCGGTTTCCTTGGGGTAATGTTATTCGGGTGGAACAAGGTCGGCCGTAAGTTACACTTTTTTTCCACCGTTATGGTAGCTGTCGGCACCCTGATTTCGACATTCTGGATTTTGGCTTCCAACAGCTGGATGCAAACACCCCAAGGTTTTGAAATAGTCGACGGCCGAGTTATTCCGGTGGATTGGCTGGCTGTAATTTTCAACCCCTCCTTTCCTTACCGCCTAGCGCACATGGCTACCGCAGCATTTGTCGCCACCGCTTTTTTTGTCGGTTCCTCAGCCGCTTGGCACTTGCTGCGTGGTCGTGATACGCCGCAAATCCGCACAATGCTCTCGATGGCCATGTGGATGGCGCTATTGGTTGCGCCGATACAGGCGGTAATCGGAGACTTCCACGGCCTTAATACATTGAAGTATCAACCCGCCAAAATTGCCGCAATCGAAGGTCACTGGGAAAACGACGGCGACAAACCGACCCCGTTGATCCTGTTCGGTCTGCCGGACATGAAAGCCGAGAAAACCAAATACGCTGTAGAAATTCCCTATTTGGGCAGCTTGATTCTGACCCACACGTTGACCGAGCAAGTGCCCGCTTTGAAGAGTTTCAAACCTGAAGATCGGCCTAATTCGACTATTGTTTTCTGGTCGTTCAGGGTCATGGTGGGTTTGGGTTTCCTGATGATTTTCACGGGTCTCTGGAGTCTCTGGCTGCGGATGCGGGGCAAGCTCTACCAGTCCCGGGCGTTCTTGTACATGGCATTGTGGATGGGGCCATCAGGGCTGATTGCAATGTTGGCCGGTTGGTTTACCACTGAAATCGGGCGTCAGCCTTGGGTCGTTTACGGCTTGCTGCGTACCGCAGATGCGTCTTCTGGGCATAGCTTCGGGCAGATGAGCCTGACGCTGGGTCTATTCGTGGTGGTCTATTTCACGCTATTCGGTGTGGGTTTGGGTTACATGATGCGTCTGGTGCGCAAAGGTCCGATCAACAACGAAGGCAAGGAACTGAAACACGGCGGTCCTGGCCAGAAACGCACGCCTTCGCGCCCACTCTCCGCTGCCCTTGAAGGCTCCGAAGACGGCGACGCACCCGACAGCCTGAGCAAGGGGAACTGAGTCATGGGTATTGATCTTCCGCTGATCTGGGCCGTAATCATTATCTTCGGCATCATGATGTACGTGGTTATGGACGGCTTCGACTTAGGGATCGGGATTCTTTTCCCTTTCATCAAGGACGATTCCGAGCGTGACGTCATGATGAACACCGTCGCGCCGGTTTGGGACGGTAATGAAACTTGGCTGGTATTGGGTGGCGCGGCGCTCTTCGGCGCTTTCCCGCTGGCCTATGCAGTCGTATTGTCGGCTCTTTATTTGCCGCTGATTTTGATGCTGATCGGTTTGATTTTTCGCGGCGTCGCCTTCGAGTTTCGTTTTAAGGCCAAGGCTGAAAAACGTCATCTGTGGGACATGGCGTTTATCGGCGGGTCGCTGACGGCCACGTTCTTCCAAGGGGTTGCGCTGGGGGCCTTTATTGACGGCATCCCGGTGGTCAATCGGCAGTTCTCCGGTGGCTCATTGGATTGGTTCACGCCGTTTACGCTGTTTTGTGGCTTGGCGCTGATCGTTGCGTATGCGCTGCTTGGCTGCACGTGGTTGATCATGAAGACCGAAGGCAAGCTGCAAAAGCAGATGCATGATCTGGCGCGGCCTTTGGCGTTGGTGGTGTTGGCCGTGACCGGGGTAGTCAGCATTTGGACGCCGCTGGCCCATGCCGATATTGCCCACCGTTGGTTTAGTCTGCCGAACCTTTTCTGGTTCTTGCCGGTGCCAGTCCTGGTGCTGGTCACGATGTTCGGCTTGTTTAAAGCGGTGGCCCGCAACGCGCATTACACGCCGTTCCTGCTAACGTTGGTGTTGATCTTTCTGGGTTACAGCGGATTGGGGATTAGCCTGTGGCCGCATATCGTGCCGCCGTCGATCACCATTTGGGACGCCGCCGCGCCGCCGCAAAGCCAAGGCTTTATGTTGGTGGGCACGCTGTTCATCATCCCGTTCATTCTGGGTTACACGTTCTGGAGCTACTACGTGTTCCGCGGCAAGGTGACTCACGAAGACGGTTATCACTAGGGGGAAGCGCTGATGGCTAGTAAAGAGTCTGTTCACGGGCTAGACCCGGCCCTGAAGAAGCCGATGTGGCAGCGGATCGGGTGGTTGATTGTGATTTATATCGGCAGCGTCACGGCGCTGGGTATCGTCGCCTATGGCATGCGTTTGTTCATGAACGCGGCGGGGCTGACCAGCCATTAAGGTTGGGGACGACACATAGATAGGTTCCAGTGTGAGCGAATAAATTCGCTCACACTGGAAATTCAATTTGGCCTCATAGAACTATTCACTTGCGCGCTTTAAGCACCACGAACTTTGGCGTAGTCGCGACCTGTTCGACACCTCGAAACAACTTCGCCAATTTACTGTGATAGCCCAAGTGTCGATTGCCGACGATATACAGTGCGCCGCCAACCACTAGCGCGTCACGGGCTTGTTGGAACATGCGCCATGCCAGAAAGTCGCCGACGACTTGTTGTTGGTGGAACGGCGGGTTGCACAGCACCACGTCCAACGAACCCCCCTCTTGGCCGGCCAGCCCGTCAGCCGCTCGCACGATGACCTCTCGCTCACCCAAGGCTACCTGCCAGTTTTCATGCGCGGATTGCACGGCCATGAATGATTCATCAACCAATGTGTAATGCGCCTGCGGGTTGCTCAGTGCGTTGGCAATCGCCAGCACTCCGTTGCCGCAGCCTAAATCGGCAACGCGTGCGTAGCCAAGGTTGGTCGGCAGATGAGGCAGAAACGCGCGAGTGCCAATGTCCAGGCCTTCGCGGCAGAACACGTTGGCGTGGTTAAGCAGTTCGATGACCGGCTCATCAAGCGTGTAGCGGGTGGGGTAGGGCGACGGCTGTACGCCCTTGAGGGCGGGCGTGGCGAACAATAAACGCGCTTTTTTTACCGCCAGTGAGGCGTTTACCGGTCCGACGTATTGCTCAAGCAATTCACCCGCTGCATGGGGTAGATGCTTCACCATCCCCGCAGCCACCACTTGGGCACCCGGCGCCAAATGGCCTTGCAAGCGAATAAGCTGTTCTTCGAGCAAAGCCAAAGTCTTCGGCACTCGGATCAGCACCCAGTCGAACGATCCGGTAAATGATTCGTTCGCCGGGATTGTGGGCACGGCGTCAAAGGCATGACCATTGCGTATCAGGTTCTTTTCTAAACCTTGCAGTGCTAAGTATGAATCGCTGCTGCTGACCACCGCCGCATGAGTGGCCAAGCTGGTGGCTAGCGCGCCAAAACTGTCGTTGAGCACCAGTACGCGGCTGTCTGCTGTCAGCCCTTTTTCCGCGACATAGCTGAGCAGGTATTCATCAGCGGCATCGAATGCCTGCAAGGGCTCATTCGGCTGGTCAGGCTGGCGAATGAGGTCGAGCTGGGCAAAGCGGCTGTTAAGCAGGGGCATGAGAAGAAAAACTCTGGTTCGACGTTATTGCACGGGTCCTAGATGTAGAGGTACCCGCAGAAGTGGTCGATTTTACGGATTTTTCGCTCAATGGCCTCTGGTTTTCCGCTATGCCCTGAAATGCCTAGAGAATGCCGTACTTCAACGCTTGCGCAACGGCCGCGGTTTTGTTGGTGGTGCCCATTTTTTTTATCGCATTAGCGATATGAAAGCGCACTGTGCGCTCTTTCAAATTGAGAATGACGCCTATGTTCGCAGCTGTCTTACCGGCAGCAGACCATCTGAGCACATCAGTCTCCCTGGGCGATAGCATCGGGTGAATAAGGTTGGGGTTCGAGGTTAAATTACGCTGGTTCATGATGGCGTAGAGCAAGTTGCTCAGCCACACGATTTGTTCAGCTTTTCCCCACTGATTTACCGATGGAATAGCGTCGTGTCTGCGTATCGGGACATATTCGCGGACTGTTTCATCAACGGCGCAGATCAATCCTTTTACTTCGTCTGCATTCCAGGTTTCCATTTTTTGAGCATCCATACTCGTTGTAGGCATTTCTAAGTGTAGAAACAAAACGTTAAAAATAGAGATGCCAGTTAGAAGATTTGCCTATAGAGGTTGAGTCCTTTCCTTTTAAAAGCCACTACAAACCGGCGGTGTTTATCAGCCGGACTTTGCGGGACACTGAGGAAACTACTTCCAGCCACAGGAGCCAGAAGCGCACATGAATGCCAGCGCAGAAAAATTTACCCGTCAGACGCTGCTCAACGTCACACCACTGACCCCGAGCCTTTTCACGTTGCGCACTACTCGCGATCCAGGCTTTCGATTTCGTGCAGGCCAATTTGCGCGCTTAGGGGTTACCAAGGCTGACGGCAGCGTCGTGTGGCGGGCCTATTCCATGGCGTCTTCGCCACACGATGAGTTTCTGGAGTTCTTCTCTATCGTCGTTCCGGACGGGGAGTTCACCAGCGAGCTCAGCCATTTGCGCGAAGGCGATACGCTACTGATTGATCGCCAAGCGTTCGGATACCTGACCCTTGATCGGTTTGCCGATGGGCGTGATCTGTGGATGTTGTCCACCGGCACAGGTGTTGCTCCGTTTCTTTCTATTCTTCAAGACTTTGAAGTGTGGGAGAAATTCGAGCGCATCGTTTTGGTGTATAGCGTGCGCCAAGCGTGCGAATTGGCGTACCAACAACTGATCGCCGGGCTGAATCAGCGAGACTATCTCGCTGAATATGCCGGGAAATTGCTGTTTTTGCCGACAGTGACCCGCGAGCTGCATCCGGGGGCGTTAACCGGGCGCATCACGCGACTGATTGAAGAGGGTCAGCTGGAGCAAGCCGCTGGCGTGGCGCTGACCCCAGAGCACTCGCGCGTTATGTTGTGCGGTAACCCGCAGATGATCGAAGACACGCGCACCCTGCTTAAACAGCGTGACATGCAGCTCAGCCTGAGCCGGCGACCAGGGCAAGTGGCCGTCGAGACCTATTGGTAAACCGCAAGGTGCGGTGAAAGCAGGCGCCCTTTAGAAAGGCGCGCTTGCCGTTTGGTGTCAGTCAACCCAGACGCGCCGGGTCGACAAGAACGCTTTCCAGGGGCCGCCCGTTTTGTAGCTTCAGCAAGTCGCGAATTTCACCCAGCAGCACTTCTTCAGTACTCGGAGCAGCTGGCAGCGTCGGAGTGACAGCCTCTTCGCGCTTAAGGCGGTTGATAGCCTTGACTCCCATAAAGATCGCGAACGCTACAATCAAGAAGTCGATAACCGACTGGATGAACTTTCCGTACGCCAGAACCACAGCCGGGAATGTTCCCTCGGCAGGACGCAACGTTACCGCCAAATCACTGAAATCCACCCCGCCAATCAGCAGCCCAAGGGGTGGCATGACAACATCGCCGACGAACGACGAAACGATTTTGCCGAAGGCTGCGCCAATAATGATCCCGACGGCCATGTCGACCACATTGCCTTTAACGGCGAAGGCCTTGAATTCGCTAAGTACGCTCATGAGCTTGTTCCTTTTACAGATGAGTGATTTGAAAGTGTAAGTCAGCTCTGCGTATCGTGCTTTGCGACGTAGCAATCGACAGGGGTTTTACCGGTAAGTTTTATCCGCGCGGTATCGTTGTCGGAGCTGGCCGGTGATCCGCAGATTCGCAAACCTGCGTTATGATTGTTCCCTTTTTATGACTGGGGTGTTTATGGCCAAGGCTAAGCGCATGTTCGGCTGCACTGAGTGCGGTGCGACTTTTCCGAAATGGGCTGGCCAGTGCGGCGAATGCGGTGCCTGGAACACCTTGGTCGAGACAATGCTTGAAAACGGTGCTGCCACGCCACCTAGCGGCCGCACCGGCTGGACGGGGCAAAAAGCACAGATCAGAACCTTGGCTGAAGTCAGCGTCGAGGAAATGCCGCGATTCACGACTAACTCCGCTGAACTGGACCGCGTGCTCGGGGGTGGTTTGGTGGACGGTTCAGTAGTACTGATCGGAGGCGATCCGGGCATTGGCAAATCCACTATTCTGTTGCAAACCCTTTGCGCCTTGGCCGAGCAGATGCCTGCGCTGTACGTGACGGGTGAAGAGTCGCAGCAACAAGTTGCTATGCGCGCCCGTCGATTGGGGCTGGCGCAAGACAAGCTTCGCGTCATGACCGAAACCTGTATCGAAACCATCATTGCCACGGCGCGCATCGAACAGCCTAAGGTCATGGTCATCGACTCGATCCAGACCATTTACACCGAACAACTCCAATCTGCGCCCGGCGGTGTGTCGCAAGTGCGTGAAAGCGCGGCCTTGCTGGTGCGCTACGCCAAACAAAGCGGCACGGCGATTTTTCTGGTCGGGCACGTGACCAAGGAAGGCGCACTGGCGGGGCCACGGGTTCTGGAGCACATGGTCGACACGGTGTTGTATTTCGAGGGCGAGTCGGACGGCCGTCTACGCCTACTGCGGGCGGTGAAGAACCGTTTTGGCGCAGTCAACGAATTGGGCGTGTTCGGCATGACCGATAAGGGCCTCAAAGAAGTCTCCAACCCCTCGGCAATCTTCCTTACCCGAGCGCAAGAAGAAGTGCCCGGCAGTGTGGTGATGGCGACGTGGGAAGGCACCCGGCCGATGTTGGTGGAAGTTCAAGCGTTGGTGGATGATAGCCATTTGGCCAATCCTCGTCGGGTCACCCTTGGCCTGGATCAAAATCGTTTGGCCATGTTGCTTGCGGTCCTGCATCGTCATGGCGGTATTCCTACCCATGATCAGGATGTATTTCTGAACGTGGTGGGCGGCGTGAAAGTGTTGGAGACGGCTTCGGATTTGGCGCTGATGGCGGCCGTGATCTCCAGTCTGCGCAACCGACCGCTGCCCCACGATTTGCTGGTGTTCGGTGAAATCGGCTTGTCTGGCGAAGTGCGACCGGTGCCGAGCGGTCAGGAACGCCTGAAAGAGGCGGCCAAACATGGCTTTAAACGGGCCATTGTACCCAAAGGCAATGCCCCCAAAGAAGCACCGCCAGGGCTGCAAGTGATTGCGGTCACTCGACTTGAGCAGGCGCTGGATGCGTTGTTCGAGTGATTAAAACGCTTTAAGTGCTCGTCTTCGATGATGTCTTTTTCAGACCCTGCTGGTGCTTCTGAGGTGGATAGGCTACCTAAACGTCAACTAAGGCGGCCAACTCACGGTCTAGCTCCAGGGGGTCGCCAAGATTCAACTCGATCAGTCTGCGCAAATGGCTGATCGATTCCAGTCCAATATGCAGGCAAACAAATCCCAGCTGTTCGTTCGCTTCATGGCTTAGCTCTATGTCCATGTGAACATCCACGTCTTCGCCCAAGTGAATCGTGACGTTGAAAGGGCGCTGCGGGTCTCCGAGCCAAGGTGTCGGGCGCTGGATGAGTAAGCCTTTAAGGGACAGGTCGGCAAGTTGTACAGACCAGCGATTATGGCCTTGACTGAGTTCAGTTTTGGCATCGAAAGCGAAGCGTTTAAAGCGTCGACGGTCTTCGTGGGATTTGGTCATGATTTCATCCTCTAGTGGGCTGGACTATAGCGTCATAAGCTGCGCTGCACGTGTGGAACATTTTTTAGGCGGTTCGTTAAGGCGTTTAGTTCGCGTTTCGTCGGCGATTTACCGCTCAAGACGATTGTGGGGGATGGCCTTTCGCGCTGGTGGGGCTAAACTCCGAGGGCTCTTCTTCTAGTCCACTCAGCTGGAAAATAAAAAAAATGAAAACCAATAATAGCCTGCTGCGTCATGTGCCCTGGCTAATCCTAGCGGTCATCGGTGCATGTGCTCTGGGAGTTGTGGCCTTGCGCCGTGGCGAGCCCATAAGTGCGTTGTGGATTGTGGTCGCGTCTATCGCGATTTATCTGGTCGCTTACCGTTACTACAGCTTGTTCATCGCCACTAAGGTGATGCAACTGGACCCCAGTCGCGCCACTCCGGCAGTCCTCAATAACGATGGTCTGGACTATGTGCCGACCAACAAGCACATCCTGTTTGGTCACCACTTTGCTGCCATCGCAGGCGCTGGCCCCTTGGTCGGCCCAGTGCTGGCCGCGCAAATGGGTTATTTGCCCGGTACGCTTTGGCTAATTGCCGGTGTCGTACTGGCCGGTGCTGTGCAGGACTTCATGATTCTGTTTCTGTCCACCCGCCGCAACGGTCGATCTTTGGGCGAGATGGTGCGCGAAGAGATGGGCCCTATCCCAGGGTCCATCGCGCTGTTTGGTTGCTTTCTGATCATGATCATCATTCTCGCGGTGCTTGCGCTGATCGTGGTGAAAGCTTTGGCGGGCAGTCCTTGGGGCATGTTCACTGTACTGGCAACGATTCCGATTGCGATGTTTATGGGCATTTATATGCGCTACATCCGCCCAGGCCGAATTGGTGAGATCTCGGTGATCGGTGTGGTTCTGCTGCTGGCGTCAATCTGGATGGGTGGTCAAGTGGCTGCAGATCCAATCTGGGCCAAAGCGTTTAGCTTTACTGGTGTGCAGATCACTTGGATGCTGGTGGGTTATGGCTTCGTCGCCGCAGTATTGCCGGTCTGGCTATTGCTGGCGCCACGGGATTACCTGTCGACGTTCCTGAAAATCGGCACCATTCTCGCGTTGGCAGTGGGCATTCTGATTATTTCGCCCGAGCTGAAAATGCCGGCATTGACTCAGTTCACTGACGGCACCGGTCCGGTGTGGAAAGGTGCCTTGTTCCCGTTCCTGTTTATCACCATTGCTTGCGGTGCGGTGTCGGGTTTCCACGCGCTGATCGCGTCAGGGACTACGCCGAAGCTGCTCGATAGTGAAGCCAATTCCCGTTACATCGGTTACGGCGCCATGCTCATGGAGTCGTTCGTCGCCATCATGGCCATGGTCGCCGCTTCGGTCATCGACCCTGGTGTGTACTTCGCCATGAACAGCCCGGCAGCGATTGTCGGCGGTGACGTAGTAACTGTTGCGCACACCGTCAGCAGTTGGGGCTTTGCGATTACCCCGGACGCGTTGATAGCCGTGGCGAAAGACATCGGTGAAACCACCGTCCTGTCCCGAGCGGGCGGTGCGCCGACCCTGGCGGTGGGTATTGCACAGATCCTGCACCAAGTGCTGCCAGGCAAAGACACCATGGCGTTCTGGTACCACTTCGCGATTCTGTTTGAAGCGTTGTTCATTTTGACGGCAGTCGATGCTGGCACCCGAGCGGGTCGTTTCATGCTTCAGGATTTGCTCGGCACCTTTGTTCCGGCGCTTAAACGCACCGATTCCTGGCCAGCCAACCTGATCGCCACCGGCGGTTGCGTCGCGATGTGGGGCTATCTGTTGTACCAAGGCGTGATTGATCCATTGGGCGGGATCAATACCCTGTGGCCGTTGTTTGGTATCTCGAACCAGATGCTGGCCGGCATCGCGCTGATGCTCGCCACCGTGGTCCTGATCAAAATGAAACGCCAGCGCTACATTTGGGTGCCACTGCTGCCAGCGGTTTGGTTGCTAATCTGCACCACAACCGCAGGCTACATAAAGCTGTTCGACCCAAGCCCAGCCCTGGGTTTCCTCGCGTTGGCGAGCAAATACAAAACGGCATTGGACGCAGGTCAGGTACTGGCTCCGGCTACAAGCATCGACCAGATGCAGCACGTGATCTTCAACGCATATACCAATGCCACGTTGACCGCGCTGTTTCTGTTCGTGGTGTTCGCCATCCTGTTCTACGCGATCAAGGTCGGCGTAGCGGCATGGGGCAGTAAAGAACGCACCGATAAAGAAGCGCCTTTCCAGGCCATGCCATTGAACACCGGCAAAGCGGGATTTATTGGAGGTGCAACCCATGTTTAATGACTTGAGCCGACTGGGAAAATACCTCGGTCAGGCCGCACGCCTGATGGTAGGCATGCCCGACTACGACAACTACGTCGCGCACATGCAACTGACGCACCCAGACAAACCGATGATGACCTACGAGGCGTTCTTTCGGGAGCGTCAGGAAGCCCGTTACGGCGGGAAGGGCGGACCCAAGTGCTGTTGAGGCCTTGATTCGCAGTAGGGTTTGATTCAGCGCGCCACGCCAGTCGTGGCGCGTTTTTATGTGTAGGAGTACCGATGACCGTTACAACCCCTATTCCGGTAACCGTTCTGAGTGGCTTTCTCGGAGCGGGCAAGACGACATTGCTGCGTCATCTGCTCAAGGCTGAACACGGTCTGAAAATCGCAGTCATCGAAAATGAATTCAGCGATGCCGGGATCGACACCCAATTGCTCGGCACCGAGCCCGTACAAGTCATGACCCTGTCCAACGGCTGCGTGTGCTGCACCATTCACACCGATTTGACCAAAGCGCTGTTCCTGCTGCTTGAGCGGCTCGACAACGGCGAAATTGCCTTCGACCGCTTGGTCATCGAATGCACTGGGCTCGCCGATCCGGCGCCTGTGGCGCAAACCTTCTTCATTGACGAAGAATTGCGCGAGCGTTACATCCTTGACGGCATTATCACCTTGGTGGACGCAGCCCATGCCGAGCAGCACCTGACTCAGACCATCGCCCAGGCGCAAATCGGGTTTGCGGATCGGTTGTTGGTGAGCAAGCGTGATTTGGTGGACGATGCGGCATTCGACGCCTTGACCCAGCGCTTGACTCGCATCAACCGTCGCGCACCGATTCGTATCGTCGAACACGGCAACATCGACCTCGCCGAATTGCTGGACGTGCGCGGTTTCAACCTCAACGCTGACCTTGGCGGCGGTATTAACCTGCGCCCGGTGATACCAGCGGGCAACTCAATAGATCGCATCACCAGCCTCGTCCTGCGCAGCGACGCCCCACTGGATATCGAGAAACTCAGCGAGTTCATGAACGCGTTGCTGGAAGAACACGGCAATCAATTGCTGCGCTACAAAGGCGTACTCAATATCGCCAACGAACCCCGGCGCATGGTGTTCCAAGGCGTACTGAAGTTGTACGGCTTTGATTGGGACACTGAATGGGCGCAAGACGAAAAGCGCGAAAGCGTCATCGTGTTTATTGCTGATGACTTGCCGGAAGCGAAGATTCGGGACGGGTTTGCCAAGCTCGGGAGTTAAGAGGATTGATGCTTATGATCCGACCCCCCAAAGTTGAATGCCCATCTGCTTTAGGGTGTTTTACGTCAGCAACACCATTGCTGACTTCTTCGCAGCCTTCGGCAGCTCCAACAGTTGGCCGATATTTCTGCGCGACAGCGCGGAATCTCTCGCTGGGAGGTTGCTGGGACACCAAGCATAAAAAAGCCGGGCTTAGGAACCGGGCTTTTTCATGCAGCGAGTAACGGGTGTATTAAGCGCCGTACACCGGCAGCTTCGCGCAGATGGTTTTCACTTTTTCGCGTACTGCTTCAATCACAGCTTCATTGTTCAGGTCTGCCAGGATGTCGCAGATCCATCCAGCCAGTTCGATGCACTCTGCTTGCTTGAAGCCACGAGTGGTCACCGCTGGAGTGCCGAAGCGCAGGCCGGAGGTGACGAACGGGGAGCGTGGGTCATTCGGCACCGAGTTCTTGTTGACGGTGATGAAGGCGCGACCCAATGCGGCGTCGGCGTCTTTGCCGGAGATGTCCTGCTTGATCAGGGACAGCAGGAACAAGTGGTTTTCGGTACCACCGGACACCACGTCGAAGCCGCGCTCAATAAACACGCCAGCCATGGCCTTGGCGTTCTTCACCACTTGTTGTTGGTAAGTCTTGAACTCAGGCTGCAGGGCTTCTTTGAAGCAGACTGCTTTGGCCGCGATCACGTGTTCCAGTGGACCGCCCTGGGCACCTGGGAATACGGCTGAGTTCAGCTTTTTCTCGATGTCGGCGTTGGCTTTAGCCAGAATCAGGCCGCCACGTGGACCGCGCAGGGTCTTGTGGGTAGTGGTAGTCACCACATCAGCGTAAGGAACCGGATTCGGGTAAACGCCCGCGGCCACCAGACCGGCTACGTGAGCCATGTCGACGAACAGGTACGCGCCCACTTTGTCGGCAATTTCTCGGAAGCGTGGGAAATCCAGAATCTGCGAGTAAGCAGAGAAGCCCGCTACGATCATTTTTGGCTTGTGCTCAACGGCCAGGCGCTCGACTTCGTCGTAATCAATCAGGCCATTGCCGTCGATGCCGTACTGAACCGCGTTATACAGCTTGCCCGACGAGCTGACGCTGGCGCCGTGGGTCAGGTGACCGCCATGGGCCAGGCTCATGCCCAAGATGGTGTCGCCGGCTTGCAATAATGCCAAGTAAACCGCGCTGTTTGCCTGTGATCCTGCGTGGGGCTGAACGTTGGCGTAATCGGCGCCGAACAGCTCTTTGGCGCGGTCGATAGCGAGTTGTTCAACCACATCGACGAACTCACAACCGCCATAGTAGCGCTTGCCTGGATAGCCTTCGGCGTACTTGTTGGTCAGTACTGAACCTTGGGCTTCCATCACCGCAGGGCTGGTGTAATTTTCCGAGGCGATCAGCTCGATGTGCTCTTCCTGGCGCTGAGCTTCTTGCTCCATTGCGGCGAAGAGATCGGAGTCGTACTTGGCGAGAGTCAAATCACGGCTGAACATGGCGGTCCTCATGGATCGGGCAGTAGAAAAGAGGCCGCATTCTAACCCATAGGGTTTTATCTGGCATATGAAAGGGAATCATGTGGAAGATGAACGGGGCTTGGAGTTCGAGCCACAAGCCACAAGCCACAAGCCACAAGCTTCACGAATACCGCTTGCAACTGGTTCAATCCAACATAAACAACGCATCGTTGCTGAATTGCGCTTCGAAGCGGGCTGGTGGCATTGGGCGCCCGAACAGGTAGCCCTGAACTTCGTCACACCCATGCTCGCGCAAGAACTCGAGCTGCTCGTGGGTTTCTACACCCTCGGCGATCACCGCCAGGTTCAGGCTGTGGGCCATGGCAATGATTGCGCGGGCAATTTGCGCGTCCTGCTGGCCCGAAGGTAAACCATCCACGAAGGAACGATCGATTTTCAGCACGTCGATGGGGAACTGCTTGAGGTAGTTCAGCGATGAGTAACCGGTGCCGAAGTCATCGATCGCGATGCTCAGGCCCAGTTGCTTCAGGCCATCAAGGATAATCATGGCCTCGTTGACTTCGCGCATGAGGATACTTTCCGTCAGCTCCAGTTCCAGGCAAGCAGGCGACAGGCCGCTGTCGGTGAGGATTGCCGCAATGCGGGTGCCCAACTGGCCGTCGCCGAATTGCCGGGCGGAAATGTTGACCGACACCTTGGGTACCCGAACGTTAGCTTGATGCCATTCTTTGAGCTGACGGCAGGCTTCGGTCAGCACCCAATCGCCCACTTCCACCACCAACCCCAACTCTTCAAGCACCGGAATGAATTCATTCGGCGACACCAGCCCACGGCGTGGGTGGCGCCAACGCAGCAGCGCTTCAGCACCGGTCAGGTGCTTGCCGTCGCCACTGAACTGAGGCTGGTAATAAAGCGTGAACTCTTGCTGTTCGAGGGCATGTCGCAGGTCGCTTTCAAGTTCCAGACGCTCAAGGGCACTGGCGTTCATGTCCGCCTGGTAGAACTGGAAGTTGTTTTTGCCCCGTTCTTTGGCGTGGTACATCGCAGTGTCAGCGTTTTTCATCAGCTGACTCAATTCATTGCCGTCCTGTGGACTGAGGGCGATCCCGATACTGGCGGTGACGAAAAACTCGCGGCCTTCCAGTACAAAGGGCCTCACCAAGCTGCCAAGAATTTGCTCTGCGACATGAATCGCTCGATTCAGAGCTATCTGCCGGGTAGCGCCTTGTTGCAACAGTAAAGTGAATTCATCGCCGCCCATACGAGCCACGGTATCATCGTCCGCTACGCAGGCCAGCAGGCGCGTTGCCATCTCTTTAAGCATGCGGTCGCCAGCAGCATGACCCAACGAGTCATTGATTGGCTTAAACCGGTCAAGGTCGAGAAACATCAATACAACCCACGCTTGCTGACGCTCGGCCTGTTGCAGGGCGGTGTGCAAGCGGTCCTGAAACAGCGTTCGATTGGGCAGATGAGTCAGCGCGTCGTAATAGGCCAGACGATGAATGCGCTGCTCGCTGGCTTTGCGCTCGCTGATGTCGCTGAAGAAGCAAACATAGCTGGCCAGATCGCCTTCATCGTCGAACACAGCGGTGATACCGACCCATGCCGGATAATGCTCGCCACTGCGGCGCTTGAGCCAAACTTCACCTTCCCAACTGCCGCGTTGATGCAGTTGCTTGAGGATGTAGCGCAGGTGCGCCTCCTGCTGGTTATCGACGGTCAGCATGGTAGGCAATTGATCAAGCACCTGCGCCACGGCGTAGCCGCTGACCCGACTAAAAGCGTCATTGGCCTGTACGATATAGCCGGCAGGGTCGGTGATCAGGATGGCCGATGTAGAGTGTTCAAATACAGTAGCCGCCATGCGCAGGTCTTTTTCCGCACGGCGTTGTTGGCTGATATCTCGGCCTACCCCAAGAATACCTTCGAACAGACCATGCTCACCCCATACCAGCACCAAGCGCAGCTCGATGGGAACCTTGCGTCCATCGCCGCGCAGACAATCAAAGAGAAATAGCTGAGTTGGCAGGTCTGTGCGCAAGGCCTCGAGTTCTTGAGGGTTGCCAAGGGATTTGGCCAGTTGTTCAAGCAACGAGTATATGCCGGTCAGTTGCTTGGGATTAGCAATGATCGACTGCCAGCCGTTACCGAGAATCCATTCGGCGCTGTAACCCAATACTGTCTGCACTGACGGGCTGACATAGTTGGGATTCAAAGCACTGTCCGTGGAAAAAATCACGTCACTGATGCTTTCGGCGAGCATACGATAGCGTTGTTCGCTGTCGCGTAAGGACTCACTGGCTTCGAGTTGCTCGGTGATGTCTTTGGCTACGCCAATGATCCGCGTTACGTTATTGTCCTTGTCCCACGCGAGCGCTTGCTCACGTACATCAAAGCGGCGCCATTGGTTGTTGACGTCACGAAAGCGCAATTGGCAGTGCAATAGTTCAACATTTCCGATTTGCCGCTGCTGGGTGCGCACGTTGTGGTAATACGTTGCGTCGTCCGGATGTAGCAGGATTTCCCAGAAATACTCGCCCATTTGTTGCAGATCGGCCTTGCTGTACCCCAGCGTTTGCCCCAAATGATGGTTGCTGTAAATCATTCGCTGGCTCGGCCGCTCTTGCACGTACAAATGATCTGGAACCGTGCGCACGACGTCCGACCAAAATCGCTCGCGTTCGATCAGCGACAACTCGGTACGTTTGCGGCTACTTATGTCGCTAATGCTGATGATTACCGATAGATAGTCGGCCGGTTCCGCCGGTAGACGCATTGTCAACCATAGATGCTGATCGTGCCCCTGGGGATGGGTGACGCAGATCTCCAATTCCAACCTGCTCTGCTTGCTGAGTACTGCGCGAATCAATTGCAGGCCAATACCCGGCAGGCTGTCGGTTTCATCTTTGAACAGTTGCCCCCACACCTGTGAACTGGACTCCACGTTCAACAGGTCCAATGCCACTTCATTGACTTCAGTGATCAGCAGTTGTTGCAGCAACCCAAGGCGTCGCTGTGGGTCGTTGGTTAACAAACGGTCCAAGTCGTCAGCGCTTTTCAATTGCAACTGTTCAATCTGGACCATAAGGCCGGATAAATTAAGCACACACAGCGCGACATCCGCACCGTCGAATATGTCGTGATAGCGGCGTTGATTTTCGTATAGCTGGCGTTGTCGGCGGCGCAAGCTGACCAGTGCAAATAACGGTATCAATGAGCACAACAATCCGATCAGGCATTTGATTATCAAGGGAAGGATCAAGGCTCTGCGTGCGCTGTCGGCGTCGAATAGACCGCGTAACGCCCAATCACTATAGGTCAGCGGCGACACCAAAACGGTCTGAACACCGATTTGGTTGTCGACGTCAGGCTGGCCGCTGGCCGCGGCGGCCATGCTCGCTTCGTCGCGATAGACGACCTGGTGTGTCGAGATTGTTTCCAGCCGCCACTTAGGCTGAAAGTCTTGAGCCGCTTGTTGGGTCAGGGTAGATAAAATATCCGGTGAAAGGCGCAGCGCCCAATAGCCCATGTCACCCGGCTGGCGTACTAGTAGATAAACCTGAGAGCCGTCGGCTGCGGACGAAAAATAATAAGGTTGTTCTTTAATACGCTGGCTCAGTTGTGCAAGAAACATAGCATCATCTGACGACGCGTTGGTTCGGCTGTCCTTTATTACCTCTCCGGCGGCACTTAGCCACACTGCGCTGTGCATAGAGGGCAAGGTCGAATGCAGATCGTCGAGCAGTTGCGTTTGTTGTTTGGCGCGCGGTGTTTGAGGTGGCTGGTTATCCAGAATGTTCAGCGCGACTTGCGCAGTGAGCGCCATGTTCAAACTCAAACGGTCAGCCAATAAAGCACTGTAGTCCAGGCTGCGCTGTCGCTGGTGGTCTTGATTTTGCTGAAATTGGTCCAGCAATTGCCAAAACAGCAACAGGAGCATCAGTAGCGACAAGCCTGCAAGGGCACCTTTGAGTGAGCCGCGCAAGGGTGCCGTGGGCGCGCCGAGAGGAGGGCGCATTGACGAAGTGGTTATTGGTGTGGACAAACGTTAATCCTGACGACTGGCCTGAAGCAGCGAATGCGAAATGCACTATAAGCTGCACGCCCGAAGGGCGCATAGCATGCTCTGAAGCGTGGCTAAGTGCCAGTCTCATTAGGCCGGGTTGTTTGCCCTGTCGTACGCATTCGCGTAACTTTGCCTGACGTGGTGTATAGCCTAGTTCCTACAATAGCGAGTCCGCTGTTAGCAAATACTGATCCAGATCCACTAGTAATCAGGTCGGCAATCGGCCTCGTTTGGGGATCTGTTTCGTTCAGGGCTGCATTGTGTCTGGCGGCAACTGCCTTAGATAAATAAACTTCAATCGCTTTTGTCCAGGCTCGCGCTAAGCTCGCACTCTATTCATCGTCACACATCGGGTTTTCTTTCCATGGCTCAATACGTTTTCACCATGCATCGGCTGAGCAAAGTTGTGCCGCCGAAGCGGGAAATTCTAAAAAATATCTCCCTGTCATTTTTCCCCGGCGCCAAAATTGGCGTGCTGGGTTTAAACGGATCGGGTAAGTCCACGCTGTTGAAAATCATGGCCGGCGTCGACACTGAGTTCGACGGTGAAGCGCGTCCAATGCCTGAGCTCAATATCGGTTATTTGCCGCAAGAGCCTCAGCTGGACCCGACCAAAACAGTGCGTGAAGTGGTCGAAGAGGCCGTCAGCGTGATCAAAAACGCGCAGTCGCGTCTGGATGAGGTTTACGCCGAATACGCCGACCCTGATGCCGATTTCGACAAGCTGGCGGCAGAACAGGCCAAGCTTGAAGCCATTTTGCAGGCCAGCGATGGTCACAACCTTGAGCGCCAGTTAGAAGTCGCTGCCGATGCGCTGCGCCTGCCGGCTTGGGACGCGAAAATCGAGTTCCTGTCCGGGGGTGAGAAGCGCCGCGTGGCGCTTTGCCGTTTGCTGCTGTCTGCCCCGGACATGTTATTGCTCGACGAACCAACCAACCACTTGGACGCAGACTCCGTGGCGTGGTTGGAGCACTTTCTGCACGATTTCCCAGGCACCGTGGTTGCGATCACGCACGACCGGTATTTCCTCGACAACGTGGCTGGCTGGATTCTAGAGCTCGACCGCGGCGCGGGCATTCCTTACGAGGGCAATTATTCGGGTTGGCTTGAAGCCAAGTCGGACCGTTTGGCGCAGGAATCCAAGCAGCAGTCCGCCCATGAAAAGGCTATGAAAGACGAGCTGGAATGGGTCCGCAAAGGTGCCAAGGCTCGTCAGTCGAAATCCAAGGCGCGCCTGCAGCGCTTCGAAGAAATGCAGTCTCAGGAATTCCAGAAGCGCAGCGAGACCAACGAGATTTATATCCCGGCTGGCCCACGCCTGGGCGACAAGGTCATCGAGTTCAAAAACGTCAGCAAGGGCTACGGCGATCGAGTGTTGATCGACAACTTATCCTTTGCAATGCCCAAAGGCGCCATTGTCGGCGTGATCGGCGGCAACGGCGCGGGTAAATCAACCTTGTTTCGCATGTTGATGGGCAAGGAAGTCCCGGACTCGGGCACCATCGAGGTTGGCGATACCGTGCAGTTGGCGTGCGTGGATCAGAGCCGCGACGATCTGGACGGCAAGAAAACCGTGTGGGAAATGGTCTCTGACGGTTCCGATCAGATCCGCATCGGCAACTATGAAATCCCGTCACGTACCTACGTAGGACGCTTTAACTTCAAGGGCGGCGATCAGCAGAAGTTCGTGAAAGACTTGTCCGGCGGAGAGCGCGGTCGTCTGCACTTGGCATTGACCCTGAAAGAGGGCGCCAACGTATTGTTGCTCGATGAACCGTCTAACGACCTTGACGTGGAAACCTTGCGTTCGCTTGAAGAAGCACTGCTCGATTTCCCAGGCGCTGCCATTGTGATCTCTCACGATCGGTGGTTCCTGGACCGTGTTGCGACTCATATTCTCGCTTACGAAGATGACTCGCAAGCGATCTTCTTTGAAGGTAACTACTCAGAGTACGAAGCCGACCGCAAAAAGCGCCTGGGTGATTCAGCGTCCCAGCCGCACAGAGTACGTCACAAGAAGCTGGCCTGATTTAGACTGCTTCGCCAACACGTAGGCGCCTACGTGTTGGCGAGCTTTTGCCCTTCAAATATCTGCCTCAATCCGCACCACCTCAATTAACTGATCCCCGGCCGGGCGTTTCCACAGCACCTCGTCGCCTGCTGCTGTGCCGACTAGTGCGCGGCCCAATGGCGAGCCCCAATTGATCAACCCACTGCCAGCGTCAGCTTGGTCTTCGCCAACCAGTTGCACCCGCTGTTCGGTGTTGTTTTCATCCGCGAACGTTACCCAACTACCAATCTGCACCTTGTCGGTCGAGTGGGCGGGAACAACGACCTGAGCGCTTTGCAGGCGTTGATTGAAGTAACGCAGGTCGCGTTCGATATCGGCTTGACGTTGTTTGTCGGCATGATCTCCCCGAGAAGATTGCTCACTGTATTGCGCCTGCAATTCGACAACTCGCGCCTGAAGCTGCTCTAGGCCAAGGCCGGTCACGTAGTTGGGTTGTTCACTGACCCGCCGCTCCACCGGTTGGTTGGCTTGGGCGGCAGCGTTATCTTCGTTGACGAAAGCGCGGCTCATGGCGATTTCTCCTTTTTTGTTGGACCTCTGTATGAGCCAACTTGTTGGCGAAAGGTTTGATGCCGGTTGTCAGGCCCGACGCCTCGCCAACAAGTTGTCTCAGAAAATCAATAGTGATACCACTTCACTTCCAGCATCACTTCGTTAACCGGTGACGCCAGTTGACTGAATTCTCGTTGGGCGGTGAGGCGCAAGCCGAGGTTGCGTGACAGCTCCCATTGCTGGTTCAGGCTCAGGTTGCGGCGCACTTCGCCGTTGGTGAAGTAATCACTTTTGGCTTCGAGGCTCAGAGTGCCCAGTGGGTTGCGCCAGAGCAGGCCAGTGTCAAAACCGGCTGCCGGGGACACCAGCGCTGAAAAGTCGGTGTTGTGTTCAACCCGTACTGTTCCCAGCGTAAAACCGAGCAGGTCGTTGCCTATTTGCCAAGTGCCGCCCGCGCCCCCATTGACGTGGCTGACCAATCTTTCTGAATCATGCTTGCCCAGTACCCGTTCGAGCCCCCCGGTGACTTGCCAAGACCAGGGCTTGAGCAATTCGGTGCGCGGCGTAAGGGAGCGGATGGTGGCGACGTCGAACTGTTGCACTTGCCAATGGTTTCCTTCGTATTGGCGCAACTTGAGTTGCAGAATCTCGATCTGCGCCCCCAGCGGAAAACCATACGCGTTGTCGTTGAGGTCGTGGTACGCCATGCGCAGACCATATTCGGCATAGGCTTTGTCGTCACGGCTCCCCGCACCCACTTGCCAGGTGCGGGATTCGTGGCCTTCTTCCGGCAGTCCAGGGCGGGCAATGTCCAGTGGTGGTGGCGGGTTCTGGCTGATTGCCCGCAGCAGGTCGAAACTGCGTTGTGAGCGTTCGGTGTCACGTTCCTGTCCATTGGCGCGGTAACGTTCAAGGCGGTAGGCCGCGTCCTGAATCAACGCCCGGCGCTCTTTGGGCACAAGCAGGTAATCACTATTGTGCAGCTGTTTCTGGTCGGCACTGATGTTCAACACCCATTGTTGGTCCTCGCTATCCAGTGGGGCTGCACGGTTAAGCAGCTCACGCTCACGGGAAGGGCGATAGTCGATTTTTTCGACCAGACCGGCCTGTTTTACCGCACGCACGGTGTCAGTCGGAATAGCGGTTAGCGGGAACAGTTTGGTCAGCTCAAGGCTCGGACGTGCGACCTGGAGCAGTTCCAGCAAGCGGTAGGAGCAGTTTTCGTCGAAGAAAAAATAACCGAAGCGTATCTGCCTGAGTTCCCAGAGATGCTCCACCATTCGCCCAGTTTCTTCAGGCGTCAGGTTGAGCCGGTATTCCCATAAATCGCGGTTTTCCAAGCTTCGGTATTCAGAGAGTTTTTCTTGATATGGCACAAGCGCGAACAAGCCGGGATAACCACCCATCAAGCCTTTCCACGCGTAAAGAATACTGTTGTCCATCCCTTCGATGTAGGCCCCGAAGTTGATTGCATGACTCAGTAGGGCTGTATGGTCTTTCTGTACATCGGGCTGATCTATCCGCAGCAACGTATGTCCGAACATGGAGGAGGGACTGTTCAGGTACGCCGCCGGAAAAATTAACACGGTGCTGTCCGGGGCCACGTCGTTGTACCACTCCTTGAAATTTTTGCAGTCCACTGCGGGTAAGTCGGTCAGGTGCAATTGATCGCGAAGATAATGCGTGCGCGCCGGGTAAACGCATTGCGCATGAGCGTTTTGCGCAGCCGCATCGTCGCCAACGGGTTTGTAAATCGCTTCAAGGGTCGCGCTTAACTCGGCTACGGGGTCGTGGGCACCTTGGGCAGCAAGAAAGAATTTAGGATCGTCAACATAGCTGCGCCACCCGCCCAGTTTCGCGGTGACGTAATGACCCAAGGAAATCCAAAGAGGGGCGTTCGCTAATTGCTGCAAGCGATTGTTGTCGACACGGGGAGCGGCATACAGCGGGGCGCAGACAAAGAGCGCCATCAACACAGTGCGTTTGAACATAGACGGCAACTAGTCCGGATTAAAAATTACGCATATTGCGCTGTATCGACGGCCTGCCCCTTAAACCAAGGGGCAGGCAAACGAACATTAAGCCTGGGTCGCGTATTTAGCCAGAACCGGATCGTTTTTCAACACCGCAAGAGTGTTGGTGTGCACGTCGTCCGCTGTTACGTCGGCCTTACTGAAAATTTGTTGGAAATGCGCGTGGGTGACTGCGGCGAAATGCGCACGGTCTTGCGGTGCAACGCCCATTACAACCGCGTAGGTGGTCAGTGCCTCGCCTTGACCCATGGCCATGTCCTTGGAAAGCTCGTCCATCATCCCGTTCATAGAGATCCAGGATCTGCCGCCGTAGGTTAATGCTGCGTTAGTTGCGCACCCGTTAGTTCCAGACGTCATACCAAACGTAGCATTGCCTGAGGTACCGTTGGTTGTTGACGCCAGAAAATGCGCAGGCGTACCGCGCTGGCCTTCAAACAGCATGTTGCCCCAACCGCAGTCCGGGCCGCCTGGGGCTTGGGCCATGGCGTTGAGAGATACCACGGTGAAAAGAGTACCGAGAAGAATCCGTTTCATAGCTTTATTCTCTTTTATGTTTAAACCAAGGGTCGGGTTTCCTGGCATATAACCGCACCAGGGCTAGCCAGTTTTATTATCCAGCTGCGCAATTTGGAGTTTAGGCACTCTCCGAGGGTTCCGTGATTTATTACAAATTGTTATCTATCAAGTGGCTAGTACGACACGCTGCCGAAGCCGCGACACGTCGGAAAATATTCAGATTCGGCGCGCCTTGCCAGCTGGGTGCGCGGAGCGCCAGAATGCCCCCCATCTGCCCTGCCTGATGTAAGGATGTCCGATGCCCGATACTGTTGCTGCTAGCCTGCGTCTTGCGCCTGAAGCGTTGACACGTCCTTTTTCTGCCGAACAGTTCAGCTTCACGACGACCAATGATCTGGAACCTTTTCGCGGTGTGC
This sequence comes from Pseudomonas sp. AB6, assembly GCF_034314105.1. Lineage (NCBI taxonomy): Bacteria > Pseudomonadati > Pseudomonadota > Gammaproteobacteria > Pseudomonadales > Pseudomonadaceae > Pseudomonas > Pseudomonas sp. AB6. The sequence continues at coordinate 3,312,788 of NZ_JAVIWJ010000001.1, read as the reverse complement.
TCGGCCAGGAGCGTGCAGTAGAAGCTCTGCAGTTTGGCGTAGCCATGCCGCGTCCCGGTTATAACGTATTTGTTATGGGCGAACCCGGCACGGGGCGATTCTCCTTCGTAAAGCGCTACCTCAAGGCCGAGGGCAAGCGCATGCAAACCCCGCCGGATTGGGTATACGTCAATAACTTCGACGAACCTCGCGAGCCGCGAGCACTGGAATTGCCGTCTGGCAGCGCTGGCGCCTTCATCGCCGACATCAACGGTTTGATCGATAACCTGCTGGCAACCTTTCCGGCGGTGTTTGAACATCCTTCGTATCAGCAGAAAAAAAGCGCAATCGACCGGGCGTTCAATCAGCGTTACGACAAAGCGCTGGACGTGATCGAACGCCTGGCCCTGGAAAAGGACATTGCCCTTTACCGTGACAGCACCAACATTGCATTCACGCCGATGAGCGATGGAAAGGCGCTGGACGAAGCGGAGTTTTCGCAACTGCCGGAAATTGACCGCGATCGCTTTCACGACGATATTTCCAGTCTTGAAGAGCGTCTCAACGAAGAGTTGGCCAGCTTGCCGCAATGGAAGCGTGAGTCCAGTAACTTGATGCGCCAACTGAACGAAGAAACCATCACCCTGGCTTTGCAGCCTCTATTGGCGCCTCTTTCGCAGAAGTACGCTGAAAACGCCAGCGTCTGCGCCTACTTGCAGGGCATGCAGGTGTACTTGCTAAAGACCGTGGTCGAGCAATTGGTCGACGATAGCAAACCCGATGCCGAGGCGCGCAAACTGCTCGAGGAGCAGTACTGTCCGAGCTTGGTAGTGGGGCACCCGATGAACGCCGGTGCGCCAATCGTGTTCGAGCCGCACCCTACCTACGACAATTTATTCGGCCGTATTGAATACAGCACTGATCAAGGCGCGCTCTACACTACTTACCGTCAACTGCGTCCGGGTGCATTGCACCGCGCAAACGGCGGATTTTTAGTGCTTGAAGCGGAAAAAATGCTCAGCGAACCGTTTGTGTGGGACGCTCTGAAGCGCGCCCTGCAGTCGCGAAAATTGAAAATGGAGTCGCCTCTGGGTGAGCTGGGTCGCTTGGCGACCGTGACGCTGACCCCGCAAGTTATTCCGCTGCAGGTCAAGGTCATTATTATCGGAGCGCGTTCGCTGTATTACACGCTGCAAGACCTGGATCCGGACTTTCAGGAAATGTTCCGGGTATTGGTGGATTTTGATGAAGACATCCCGATGGTCGACGAAAGCCTGGAGCAATTCGCCCAGTTGCTCAAAACTCGAACTTCTGAAGAGGGCATGGCCCCGTTAACCGCTGATGCCGTGGCGCGTTTGGCTACATACAGCGCTCGACTGGCCGAGCATCAAGGGCGCTTGTCTGCGCGTATCGGCGACTTGTTTCAGTTGGTCAGCGAGGCGGATTTCATTCGCCAACTGGCTAATGATGACAAAACCGATGCTGGGCATATCGAGCGGGCCCTCAAGGCGAAAGCCACTCGCACCGGTCGAGTATCGGCACGAATTCTCGATGACATGCTAGCCGGAATCATCCTCATCGATACCGATGGCGCTGCCGTGGGTAAGTGCAATGGGCTAACGGTTCTGGAAGTCGGCGATTCGGCTTTTGGAGTGCCGGCGCGGATTTCAGCAACGGTCTACCCCGGTGGCAGCGGCATCGTTGATATTGAGCGGGAAGTAAATCTTGGGCAGCCGATTCACTCCAAGGGCGTCATGATCCTCACCGGTTACTTGGGCAGCCGTTACGCACAGGAATTTCCGCTGGCGATCTCCGCAAGCATCGCGCTGGAACAGTCTTACGGATATGTGGACGGTGACAGTGCGTCGCTAGGCGAAGCCTGCACCCTGATCTCGGCGTTGTCGAAAACACCGCTCAAGCAGTGTTTCGCTATCACCGGTTCGATCAACCAATTCGGTGAAGTTCAAGCGGTTGGAGGGGTCAACGAGAAAATCGAAGGTTTTTTCCGACTCTGCGAAGCGCGAGGGCTTACGGGCGAACAAGGCGCGATTATTCCTCAAGCTAACGTCACTACCCTGATGCTTGATGAGCGGGTGCTCCAGGCTGTGCGCAACGGACAATTCCATATTTATGCCGTGCGCCAGGCTGACGAAGCATTGAGCTTGTTGGTCGGTGAGCCTGCGGGCGCACCTAACGAAAAGGGCCAGTTTCCTGTGGGCAGCGTCAATGCTCGCGTTGTGGAGCGTTTGCGCGACATCGCCGAAATGCTCAGCGATGAAGACTTCAAAGAGGAGCTGGAAAAGGAACCGGTTCAGTTGCTGCCAGAGCTGAAAGTGCTGGCCAAGAAGAAGAAATGACCGGAAGGGCGCTGATGGGAAGGAATGACCATTCGGCGCCCCGTTGTTCTACAGACTTTTAGAATCTGGCTTTTCTTCTATTCTGGAGAAACACACAGTTGTCAAAAGGATTGACGCGCGCCTCTGCTGACTGAAGCGTGAATACTGTAGCCAACGAGGAGCTCGCCATGTCGCGCAGCCTCTGTCTTACCCGCCAATGCCTAGGCTTGACCACTCGTATCGAATGTGTGATTCGCCCTCTCTCGGGAGACAACGGCATGTGGACGTTACTGTTTGCCGCCGGTATGTCTGGCGAGCAACCCTCAGCACTGAAGGCTCAAGGTCCGTTTCATGGCCCATTGGCCGCAGAATCTGTAATGCTGGCCATCGCTGAAAGCCTTGCGCTACATGGGTATGAGGTTGCTAAAGACGTTGCCATTTGGCAACTGCATCTGCAAGGCGAGTTGCGCCGTATCAACGGCGACAGCTCGCGCTGTCAGCGCTCATCACCGTTTTAGGTTGGTAGCGTTAAGGTCTACTGTTCGTCATCAGGGGTGATCGACGGATTTTGATTCAGCTGTTCAAGGTTGGCGGTACTCGGCTTGTCCAGTCTTATCTTGAAATCGTAATTGACTTGCTTCAGGTTGGTGCGCTGGTAGGCCTCCAGGCTCGTCGGTTGACCATAAAAGTAGTGCACGTCGAAAACGTTTTCGCTGTATTGCGAAGCTTGGTGGCTCACTTCAAGAATTTCCTTGAGGTATTTGCCGGTATTGTCTTTTGCGTAGAAACGCCAAGCGTCATTGGGGAATAACGTCTGATCAATCACCAGTGCGTTGCTCTTCAACGACAAGCCCTTAGGCAAAGCGGCGACATCCATAAAGATTTTTTCAATGTTTGCCAGCAACAGCGGCATGGTGCCTTTCGCATAGGCTGGCAATTGGGGGAATTGGGTTAAATCGTAGCTGATATCGCCCTGCGTCACGTCGAACTCGTAGGAATTGAGTGGCAAGTCAATTTTGCTTCCAAGCTTGTCGTCAGTACCCTCTGCGTAGAACGAGATCAAACTGTCGTCTGTGCTCAACGGTGAACCATTAAACTCGTTATTGAATGTCGGGGGATGGCTGAACTCGATTCTCGCATCTTCCAGATTTTCTACGTCCTGACGTATAACGATAGATTTCCTTAGTTGCCCCTCGTTCATGTCGTAGGTTTTAAGGAAGTTTTCCGCCTGGACGTCGTGCACCACCACGGGCAACAGCAATGGCTGAACTTCCAGGCCAAAGGTATATTCATCGAACTGACGCACCGGAACGCTCAACTGAGTCTTGCTTATCTTGGTTTGCGAATAATCCAAAACGCTGACGTCGACCTTATCAACTGTTCCATTGAAATACACCTTTGCATAGTGAGTCTTATGCTGGAGATGGAAGGCGTGCATGTCGGCATTCAGTTCAGTTTGAAACTCGGGGCTGAATTGTTTCTGGCGCATAAGCGCGTCGAGTTTCTTCTCGTAGAACGCGATTTGGCTGGCGTCTTGCGCAATACCGCCCGCGCGCGTGAGGAACCGCCCGGTTTTGTCTTGCGCTTGAACGACGAGTGGATTGAGCTCTTCGTCGACTAGCTCATCTGGAAGGTCGGCGCTATTTTGGATTTCGACTTCTGCGAAACTCTTGCCTTGGCTTAGTAGCGTGACTGTGATGTTGTCGTCAGTTCGCTTTGCGCCAACATCTTTTTTTGTAAGCTCGAAGCGACTCACTTTACGCGGCGTCACTACCTGGAGTTCGCCGTTCAGGGTAATAGGAATCGGCTTGTTCTTCTTGGTCGGTGGTAAAGCGCCATCCTGGTAAGGGTAGATTAACTCCAAGTTGGCTGTCGGGGTTTCGCTATCAGCCGCCGGTGCTAACTGGATATTGGCAGCGTCTTCTTCACGGTCTTTGGAGAAAGGAATAACCGTTTGGTTGTCCAGTGTGACCGAGTGCCAGTCCACATTGTGTGGAAAAGGGAATTCATCGGCGCCACTAAACGAGAACGGGAATATCGGTTCTAGAGTAGTCAAAAAGTCGGAGTCAGGTGTTCTGCGTTGTATGAACAGGCCGTTTATATAAGTATCCGTTACTGCTTGGCCGCTAGGGTAATCGTTAAGCAGCGCCAAGCCGTCCTCGCCGTATTCCGTTTCAACCGGCTTCGCCTGCATTTCTAGGGAAATTCGCTCAAGCATAAGTAGCGAACTGCCCAGAGTAGTAACGGCTTCTTTCAGCCGCAGGTCTTGAATAGCCTCGACTTTTGCCTCGAACTGTTCAGTTTTTACCTTAAGCGCAGCAAGCTGTTGTTCATGGGTCTTGTCGAAACAGCCACTTAGCAGCAAAGAACAGGTCAGCGCGAAGCCGGTAAGCGGAAGTCTTAATGCCATTCACGGTGTTCCTGTCGGGTGGTCGCAACTGAGAAGTGTAAGGCACGCGGCAAAATACGAGGCGATATTTTCAGTCCATAGATTGATCAAAGGCTTATGCAAGGGGGGCTGACGGCATACGCGTGCCTATCGATATCTTGATGAACAGACCGACGGCCTGCCTCAGGGTTGTGATTTCCCTGTGCTGTACGAAACTCAGTTTTCAGAACTTGTATTGTTGCGACAGGACTACCCATGAATCTTCAGGAATTGAACGCTTACGCTCACGCCGGGCGCGTTGATGAGTTGAATTTAATCTCGATGGAAGGTGGAATTTACTTATTGGAAGCCCGTATGCAAGGGATGGCGCATCCCCTCTATGACATGAGCGGCAAAACCATGAGCTTGCGCTCGGTTGAGCATGCGCGAGAGGTGTTGCGTGCGATGCCTGCAGTTCCGTTCAATCTGGTGCATTCGGTGGTCCACGATGAGATGTGTGGTCTACGCAATGTCGACGAGCAAGTGCTGCGAGTGCCGATTTCCTACCGCTCTGTGTGGTAGCACTGGAGGGCGGGAGTTAGTTGCGATTGTGCTAGGCTGCTCGGCCTTTTAGTTCGGGGCGTCTTTTGGCGCTCCTTAGCGGAGCAGCGTTATGTCCGAAGTTAATCTGTCCACCGACGAAACCCGCGTCAGCTACGGTATTGGCCGTCAGTTAGGCGATCAGTTACGTGATAATCCGCCGCCGGGCATCGACCTGGACGCGATTCTGGCTGGCTTGAATGACGCATTTCATGGCAAGGATAGCCGTGTTGACCAAGCACAAATGGCCGCCAGCTTTAAAGTTATTCGCGAAATCATGCAAGCCCAGGCAGCGGCCAAGGCTGAACAGGCTGCCGGCGCTGGTTTGGCATACCTGGCGGAGAATGGTAAGCGCGACGGCGTAACCACATTGCCATCTGGCCTGCAATTCGAAGTGCTGACCGCAGGAGAGGGCACTCAGCCGTCTATTGATGATCAGGTTCGTACTCACTACCATGGCACGCTGATCGACGGTACCGTCTTCGACAGCTCGTATGATCGTGGCGAGCCAGCTGAGTTTCCGGTTGGCGGCGTCATTGCTGGCTGGACTGAAGCGTTGCAACTGATGAAAGCCGGCAGTAAATGGCGTCTACATGTTCCGAGCGAATTGGCTTACGGCGCTCAAGGTGCTGGCAGCATTGCTCCGCACACAGTCCTAGTATTTGACGTGGAGCTGCTGGACGTTTTGTAAGTAGCGCATTCGCGCTGATGATTGCTGAAGGGATCTTGCAGGTTCGTTCAGCAATCCGGGCTGAGCATGCTGTTTTAAAGCCCCATGCTCAGCGCATTCTCCCGCAGGTCGCAATGCACGGGCATAGCAGAAAAGAAATAAGTTACGCACCGTTTCCTTAAGCACGCCGGGTGCATTGGAACTAAGGTCAGTGATATCCAAATCCCCTTGATCCCATAACTCGTCCAGCGCGTCTTCTCTCAGTACCGCACACACGGCCCCGGTTTCTCGATGAAGAATTCGCAGATAAGGACGTGGGCGGTCAAGCCACGCATCAATCAAATAAGTCATGTCTCATCTCCTTGGTGGATTGATGAGAATAATTCTTATTTGAATAATAGCAAGAGACTATTGGTGATTTTGTCCGGAGCGCTAGCTGCAAACATCATCGGTGAGATCAGTGAGTTCGGGCGACCGCAAATTCACTCAGTTCGACCAAGGCGTTGCGGTATTCGCTCGGCGGCAATACGTCAAGGCATGCAATGGCGCGGGCTACGTAGTCACGCGCCAACTGCGCGGTGTAGTCCAAAGCACCTGCGCTTTCGACGGCTTCGCGGATGCTTTCGAGGTCTTCGAGACCGCCTTTCTGAATAGCTTGACGTACTAACGCAGCCTGTTCCGGCGTACCCTCGCGCATGGTGTAGATCAGCGGTAAGGTAGGCTTGCCCTCGGCCAAGTCGTCACCGACGTTTTTACCTAGGGTTTCGGCGTCTCCGAGATAATCCAACAAATCGTCGACCAGTTGGAAAGCTACACCCAGATGATCTCCAAAAGTGCGCAGGGCTTCGCTTTGCTCAAGCGGCGCGCCACACAGCGCCGCAGCGCTGTGGGTCGAGGCTTCGAACAACATGGCTGTCTTGCCGCGAATAACTTCCATGTAGATTTCTTCAGTAGTGCTGGCGTCACGAATCTTCGACAACTGCAGCACTTCGCCCTCGGCAATCACTCGGGTAGCCTTGGACAGAATCTTCATTACGGGCATGGAGCCCAGTTCGACCATCATTTCGAACGAGCGTGAATATAGGAAGTCGCCGACTAAAACGCTAGGAGCGTTGCCCCAAAGGGCGTTAGCGGTGGAGCGGCCACGGCGCATGCCTGACATATCCACAACATCGTCGTGCAATAAAGTCGCGGTGTGCAGGAACTCGATGGTCGCCGCCAGCAGACGCAAATCGTCGCCCTCACGACCCAGTGCCTTGCCACACAGCAAAACTAATAAAGGACGCAGACGCTTACCGCCGGCTGAGGTAATGTAGTCGCCGATTTTGGACACCAGCGGCACGCGCGAAGCCAGTTGCTTCTTGATGATGACGTCAACGGCACTAAAGTCGTCCGCCACCGCGCGGTAGAAAGCTTGGGGTTGCATCAGCGACAGGTGCTCCAGAAGGGTTGCGCGGCATGCTAGGTGCAGGGCCGGGACCTGTCAAGGTATGACGTTTAGGTACTTGCATCACGTTTGTGCCTTGCGTACAATCGCGCACCCTAACTTTCCTGGGCAGCACCTGCCTTACGCAATTGCAACGGGCCCTCCAGCCCAACGCAGCCATGCCAGCCAATACTCTACTTATAAAGAGCTGGGTGAGCAGGATTAACGGAGAAATACCATGTACGCAGTAATTGTTACCGGCGGCAAGCAGTACAAAGTCGCCCCGGGCGAATACCTGAAGATCGAGAAGCTCGAAATCGCTACCGGCGAATCCGTGACTTTTGATCGTGTTCTGTTGATTGGTGACGGCGAAGAAGTCAACATCGGCGCTCCTGTCGTTGTCGGCGCAACCGTCGTTGCTGAAGTGATCTCCCAAGGTCGCCACGATAAGATCCGCATCATCAAGTTCCGTCGTCGTAAGCACCACATGAAGCGTATGGGCCACCGCCAGTGGTACACCGAGATCAAAATCACCGGTATTCAGGCTTAATTCAGCCTAATCCTCTATTTGGAGTATTGAACTCATGGCACACAAAAAAGCTGGTGGTAGTACCCGTAACGGTCGTGACTCAGAGGCCAAACGCCTTGGCGTCAAGATGTATGGCGGCCAGGCAATCATTCCGGGCAACATCATCGTGCGTCAGCGCGGTACCCAATTCCACGCTGGCTACGGCGTTGGTATGGGTAAAGATCACACCCTGTTCGCGAAAGTGGAAGGCGTGATCAAGTTCCAGGTTAAAGGCGCCTTCGGTCGTCGTTACGTAAGCATCGTTCCGAAGACTGCAGCTGCAGTAGTCGTCGCTGCATAATTACGTAGTTGCTGGAAAAGCCCTGTCTCGCGACGGGGCTTTTTTGTTTTTAGGCGTAGGTGAGTCTCTTGCAAAACTGTTTGTGCGGGCTGTTGTGATGCGGACCTCTGGGGTCGCTGGTTTCTGATCGGTATCGCAACGCTCATTTTTGGCAAGAGTCTTATATTTTTGTACTATTCAGCTCGTCCCTGTGGCGAGAGGCGTGCTTTAAATGAAGTTTGTTGATGAAGTTTCGATTCGAGTAAAGGCGGGCGATGGCGGCAACGGTTGCATGAGTTTCCGTCGCGAAAAATTTATTGAAAACGGTGGTCCTAACGGCGGTGATGGCGGTGACGGCGGCTCGATCTACATGATCGCCGACGAAAACCTCAACACGCTGGTCGACTATCGCTACACCCGTCACTTCGATGCTGAGCGTGGTTCGAACGGCGGCAGCGCAGACTGCACTGGGAAGAAAGGCGAAGAGATGGTGTTGCGCGTACCGGTAGGTACCACCGTGATTGATGCCGCGACCCAGGAGATCATCGGCGACTTGACCAAGGCTGGCCAGCGTTTGCTGGTGGCGAGCGGCGGCTGGCATGGTCTGGGTAACACCCGTTTTAAATCCAGTACCAACCGTGCGCCACGCCAAACCTCGCCAGGCAAGTTCGGTGATCAGCGCGACCTCAAGCTTGAATTGAAAGTGCTGGCGGACGTCGGTTTGCTGGGCTTGCCGAATGCCGGCAAAAGTACATTTATTCGCTCGGTTTCAGCCGCCAAGCCGAAAGTGGCGGACTATCCGTTCACGACCTTGATCCCGAACCTGGGTGTCGTCAGTGTCGACCGCTGGAAAAGCTTCGTTGTTGCCGACATTCCTGGCTTGATCGAAGGCGCTTCCGACGGTGCAGGCCTCGGCATCCGTTTCCTCAAGCACTTGGCTCGCACGCGTTTATTGTTGCACCTTGTTGATATGGCGCCGCTGGATGAAACCAGTGCGCCTGATGCTGCCGAAGTTATCGTAAACGAGTTGGTCAAGTTCAGCCCGTCACTGGCTGATCGTGATCGCTGGTTGGTGCTGAACAAGTGCGATCAGATCCTCGAAGAAGAGCATGAAGAGCGGGTCAAGGAAATCGTTGACCGTTTGGAGTGGACTGGCCCGGTCTATGTGATCTCGGCTATCTCCAAGCAGGGCACCGAGCAGCTTAGCCGTGACATCATGCGTTACCTCGAAGAGCGTAACCTGCGTATCGTTGAAGACCCTGTCTTCGCCCGTGAACTGGCCGAGCTGGATCAGAACATCGAAGACGAGGCGCGCGCTCAGTTGCAAGCGCTGGATGATGCGCGCACCTTGCGCCGCACTGGCGTGAAGAGCGTGCATGACGCCGACGAAGATGTGTGGGGCGATGACGATGATGACGATGAAGACGGTCCGGAAATCATTTACGTCCGTGACTGATCGGGTGCAGTAAACTGAACGCCGCTATTATTAGCGGCGTTTTTGTATCTCGAATTAATCAAAATTCTCTGGCTAAGGTTGGAAGATGATGCGCAGCAAAGTGACAGGTGCCCAGCGCTGGGTCGTGAAAATCGGCAGCGCGCTGCTGACGGCTGACGGCAAAGGGCTGGATCGGGCGGCAATGGCGGTCTGGGTCAAGCAGATGGTGGCGCTGCAGGAAGCGGGCGTCGAATTGATTCTAGTCTCCTCCGGCGCTGTCGCCGCGGGCATGAGTCGTTTGGGTTGGACCGTTCGACCCAGTGCTATGCATGAGCTGCAGGCTGCGGCCGCCATCGGTCAGATGGGGCTGGTACAGGCTTGGGAGTCCAGCTTTGCCGAGCATGGCCGCCATACTGCGCAGATCCTGCTGACCCACGACGATCTTTCCGACCGCAAGCGCTACTTGAACGCTCGTAGCACCTTGCGCACGCTGGTCGACCTGGGCGTAGTTCCGGTGATCAACGAAAACGACACCGTGGTCACTGACGAGATCCGTTTCGGCGACAACGACACGCTTGCAGCGCTGGTCGCCAATTTGGTCGAAGCTGATCTGCTGGTGATTCTCACTGATCGCGACGGTATGTTCGATGCGGACCCTCGCAATAACCCCAATGCCAAGTTGATTCACGAGGCGCGTGCCGATGATCCGGCGCTAGACGCTGTTGCAGGCGGTACCAGTGGCGCGCTGGGTCGCGGCGGCATGCAGACCAAATTGCGCGCAGCTCGGCTGGCAGCGCGCTCCGGTGCGCACACCGTGATCGTCGGTGGGCTGCTTGATCGTGTGCTGGCGCGGCTTAAAGAAGGTGAGCAACTGGGCACTTTGTTGTCCCCAGAGCGCGAAATGCTCGCGGCGCGTAAGCAGTGGCTTGCCGGGCATTTGCAGACCCGTGGCACGCTGGTACTCGATGCGGGTGCCGTGGTGGCACTGGCGGAAGGTCACCGAAGCTTGTTGCCAGTGGGGGTCAAGCTGGTTCAGGGCAGCTTTCGACGGGGCGAAATGGTGGTGTGTGTCGCGCCGGATGGTCGTGAGGTCGCTCGCGGCTTGAGCAACTACAGTGCACTTGAAGCACAAAAAATAATTGGCCAGTCCTCTGATGCCATCGTTCACGTGTTGGGCTATATGGCCGAGCCTGAGCTGATACATCGCGATAATTTGATTCTGGTCTAAGTGGCGACGCCTCATTAAGGAAGATGCTATGCGAATTGTATGTGGGTTACTGGGTGTTCTGTTGGCTGTTCCGCTGCTGGCTTCGGCGGAGGAGATCGGTTCAGTGTCGACAGTATTCAAGTTCGTCGGCCCGAACGACCGGATCGTGATCGAGGCGTTCGATGATCCCAAGGTCGAAGGCGTGACTTGCTATCTTTCCCGAGCGAAAACGGGCGGAGTGAAAGGCGGTCTAGGTTTGGCTGAAGATCGCGCCGAGGCGTCCATCGCCTGTCGCCAGGTGGGTCCGATCAAGTTTACGGAGCAGCTGAAGGACGGAGATGAGGTCTTTAAACAGCGCACATCCCTGGTGTTCAAAACCATGCAAGTTGTTCGTTTTCTCGACAAGAAGCGCAACACGCTTGTGTATCTGGTCTACAGCGACCGTGTCATCGAGGGTAGCCCGCAGAACGCTGTGACCGCGATTCCGATCCTGCCTTGGGTGCCCGCTCCGCCGGCGCAGTAAGGCGGAGTATTCTGGTCAAATCGCAGGCAATAAAAAACCGACCCGGAGGTCGGTTTTTTAAAAAGCTTATCGCTTAAGCGGCAACGGCAAGGTTCAAAGCCTTGACGTGACCATTCAGGCGGCTCTTATGGCGAGCAGCTTTGTTCTTGTGGATGATGCCTTTATCGGCCATACGGTCGATGATTGGCACAGCCAGAACATAAGCAGCTTGCGCTTTTTCAGCGTCTTTTGCGTCAATGGCCTTAATTACATTCTTGATGTAAGTACGAACCATGGAACGCAGGCTGGCGTTGTGGCTGCGACGCTTCTCAGCCTGTTTTGCACGTTTTTTGGCGGAAGGTGTGTTGGCCACCGTCGAGCTCCTCGAAAGACTTGGAAATTAGCAAACAAAATAGGCCGCGAATCATGCCGACGAGTTGATGTCTTGTCAAGGGCAGATGATGCGTTCCGCTGAGTGGTGCTAATGCAACGCCGGGTTATTTATTTCCGGCGTGCGACCTGTAAACTCGCGGGCTTTGGCTCTGTGCTGCTGCGGCGCGGAGTATCGCATAAATGGACGGCCCGATGGCGTGTCCTTTGGCCAAGGCGCAAAACTCTTTCAATGAACCTACTCAGATCACTAGCTGCCGTCAGCTCTATTACAATGATTTCCCGCGTTTTGGGTTTTGTGAGGGACACCATAATCGCGCGCACTTTTGGCGCAGGTATGGCAACAGACGCGTTTTTTATCGCGTTTAAACTGCCCAATCTGCTGCGTCGGATATTTGCCGAGGGCGCGTTCTCGCAGGCGTTCGTGCCGATTCTGGCTGAATATAAAAATCAAAAGGGCGAGGAGGCAGCGCGCACCCTCATTGCCTATGTCAGCGGTTTGCTCACGTTAGTGTTGGCGCTGGTCACGTTAGTGGGAATCGTAGCCGCACCGTGGGTCATTTGGATAACAGCCCCCGGTTTTGCAGATACACCGGAAAAATTTGCGTTAACCACTGACCTTCTCCGGGTGACCTTTCCTTATATATTGCTCATTTCCTTGTCTTCGCTGGCCGGAGCGATCCTTAATACGTGGAACCGTTTCTCGGTCCCGGCGTTTGTGCCGACGTTGCTTAACCTCAGCATGATCGTGTTTGCGGTGTTCCTGACGCCGTATTTCCACCCGCCGGTCATGGTACTCGGCTGGTCAGTATTGGCGGGTGGACTATTGCAATTGCTGTATCAACTGCCGCACCTGAAGAAGATCGGCATGTTGGTCTTGCCGCGCCTAAATCTGCGGGACAGCGGCGTTTGGCGAGTCATGAAGCAGATGTTGCCAGCGATTCTCGGGGTTTCAGTCAGTCAGATTTCGTTGATCATTAACACGATCTTCGCTTCTTTTCTGGCCGTGGGTTCGGTCTCTTGGATGTATTACGCCGACCGCTTGATGGAGCTGCCTTCCGGGGTGCTCGGAGTAGCGTTGGGTACGATTCTGCTGCCGGTCTTGTCGAAAACCTATGCCAGCAAAGACCGCCAGGAGTATTCGCATATTCTCGATTGGGGGCTGCGCCTGTGCTTCGTGCTAGTACTGCCATGCACTTTGGCGTTGGGATTGCTGGCTGAGCCGCTAACGGTTTCGCTGTTTCAGTACGGTAAGTTTGATGCGTTCGACGCGGTAATGACCCAGCGCGCGTTAGTCGCATACTCGGTAGGATTGCTGGGCATCATCGTGATCAAGGTGCTGGCGCCCGGGTTTTATGCACAACAAAATATTCGCACCCCGGTGAAAATCGCCATTTTCACGCTTATTGTTACCCAGTTGCTCAACTTGGCCTTCATTGGTCCACTGCAACATGCGGGTCTGGCGTTGGCGATCAGCGTTGGTGCTTGCATCAACGCAGGGCTGCTTTTTTTCCAACTACTTAGGCAGGGTTTGTTTCAGCCACAACCCGGATGGACGGCATTTTTATCTAAATTGATCGTCGCGGTGTTGGTCATGTCCGGTGTGTTGCTGAGTCTGATGCATTTCATGCCTGCGTGGGACCAGGGCGGCATGCTGGAGCGACTGCTTCGACTCGGCGCGTTGGTGGGGGCGGGCGTGGTGACGTATTTCGGTGTGTTGCTGCTGTTGGGCTTTCGTCTGAAGGACTTTGCTCGCAAGGTAATTATGTAAGCAAGATTCGTTGGTTTTTCGCGTCCTAAGGCAACTGCATGCGGTTTGCCTGGGACTGTTGCCTGTTGTAGCGGGCCGGGTGTGGTTATAATCGGCCACTTTATGAGCAAGAAGCGTGTTATGCAGCTGGTTCGAGGCCTCCAAAATCTGCGCCCCCAGCATCGGGGCTGTGTCGCCACTATTGGCAACTTTGACGGTGTTCACCGTGGCCACCAGGCTATCCTGGCGCGATTGCGTGAGCGCGCCATCGAGTTGGGCCTGCCCAGCTGCGTAGTAATTTTTGAACCACAGCCACGTGAGTTCTTCGCCCCCGATACAGCACCGGCGCGTTTGGCTCGGCTGCGTGACAAGCTTGAATTACTGGCGCAGGAGGGTGTTGACCTGGTGCTATGCCTCGCCTTCAATCAACGCTTGAGAAAGCTCAGTGCCGCCGAATTCGTCAACACCATTCTGGTTGACGGCCTTGGCGTGAAGCATCTGGAAGTGGGTGACGATTTTCGTTTCGGTTGCGACCGGCTGGGTGATTTCGACTTTCTGCAGCAAGCAGGCGCGACCCAGGGTTTTACTGTGGAAGCGGCACAAACGGTCGAAATAGATGGGGTTCGGGTTAGCAGTACCAAGGTTCGTGACGCATTAGCCACCGCAGATTTTGTGTTGGCTGAGCGTTTGCTAGGCCGACCGTTTCGGATTACCGGACGCGTTTTGCATGGCCAGAAACTGGCTCGGCAGTTGGGTACGCCCACCGCCAACGTACAACTCAAGCGTCGTCGCGTGCCGTTTACCGGGGTGTATTTGGTCAGTACGGAGATCGACGGAAAGACTTGGCCGGGAGTCGCCAATATTGGCGTCCGTCCGACCGTTGCGGGTGACGGCAATGCTCACTTGGAAATACACATTCTGGACTTTACCGGCGATCTTTATGACCGGCGTTTGACGGTGGCTTTCCACCAAAAGCTGCGTGATGAGCAGCGGTTTGCCTCTCTGGAGGCGCTCAAGACGGCGATCAATGCGGATGTCGCCACCGCCCGTGCCCATTGGCGCAAGTAACATTAGTAGCGCTAATCGCTAATTAAGAGCCTTAAATGACCGACTATAAAGCCACGCTAAACCTTCCGGACACCGCCTTCCCAATGAAGGCCGGCCTGCCACAGCGCGAGCCGCAAATTCTGCAGCGCTGGGACAGTATTGGCCTGTACCAGAAGCTGCGTGAGATTGGCAAAGATCGTCCAAAGTTCGTGTTGCACGACGGGCCTCCTTACGCCAACGGCAATATTCACATCGGTCACGCGGTTAACAAGATTCTCAAGGACATGATCATCCGTTCGAAAACTCTTTCGGGTTTCGACGCACCTTATGTTCCAGGCTGGGACTGCCACGGTCTGCCGATTGAGCACAAAATCGAAGTCACCCACGGCAAGAACCTGCCTGCGGACAAGACTCGTGAACTGAGCCGTGCCTACGCTGCCGAGCAGATTGAAGGCCAGAAAGCGGAATTCATCCGTTTGGGTGTCTTGGGCGACTGGAACAACCCTTACCGCACCATGGATTTCGCCAATGAAGCCGGAGAAATCCGCGCCTTGGCTGAAATGGTCAAGGGCGGTTTTGTGTTCAAGGGCCTCAAGCCTGTGAACTGGTGCTTCGACTGCGGTTCGGCCCTGGCTGAAGCAGAAGTCGAATATCAGGACAAAAAGTCTTCCACTATCGACGTCGCGTTCCCCATCGCTGATGAAGCCAAGCTTGCCGCTGCGTTCGGTCTGCCAACGCTGGCCAAGCCGACCTCCATCGTGATCTGGACCACTACCCCGTGGACCATTCCGGCCAACCAGGCGCTGAACGTCCATCCAGAGTTCACCTACGCGTTGGTTGATGTGGGTGACAAATACCTGGTGCTGGCTGAAGAGCTGGTCGAGGCCTGCCTTGCCCGTTACAACCTGCAAGGTTCGGTGGTCGCTACCACCACCGGCGCACAGCTGGAACTGATTAATTTCCGCCATCCGTTCTATGACCGCCTGTCGCCGGTGTACCTGGCTGACTACGTCGAATTGAGCGCTGGTACCGGTGTGGTTCACTGCTCACCGGCCTATGGCGTCGATGACTTTGTCATCAGTAAAAGTTACGGCCTGACCAACGACGACATCCTCAGCCCAGTGCAAAGCAACGGAGTGTATGTCGATTCGCTGGAATTCTTCGGTGGCCAGTTCATCTTCAAGGCCAACCAGAACATCATCGACAAGTTGGCTGAAGTCGGCGCCCTGTTGGACACCGCAGTCATCACCCACAGCTACATGCACTGCTGGCGCCACAAAACCCCGCTGATCTACCGCGCCACAGCGCAGTGGTTTGTGGGTATGGACAAACAGCCGACCACGGGCGACACCTTGCGCAAACGCGCAATCAAAGCCATCGAAGACACCGCCTTCGTTCCGGCCTGGGGTCAGGCACGCTTGCACTCGATGATCGTCAACCGCCCAGACTGGTGTATTTCCCGTCAGCGCAACTGGGGCGTGCCGATTCCGTTCTTCCTGCACAAGGAAAGTGGCGAGCTGCACCCGCGCACCGTCGAGTTGATGGAAGAAGTGGCGCTACGTGTTGAACAGGAAGGCATTGAGGCCTGGTTCAAGATGGACGCCTCTGAGTTGCTGGGTGATGAGGCGCCCAAGTACGACAAGATTTCCGACACGCTGGACGTCTGGTTCGACTCGGGCACCACGCACTGGCACGTCCTGCGTGGCTCTCACCCGATGGGCCACGAGAGCGGCCCGCGTGCTGATCTGTATTTGGAAGGCTCGGACCAGCACCGGGGCTGGTTCCACTCCTCGTTGCTGACCGGTTGCATGCTCGACAATCACGCGCCGTACCGCGAACTGCTGACCCACGGGTTCGTGGTCGACGAGAACGGTCGTAAGATGTCGAAATCGCTCAACAACGTCGTCGCGCCGCAAAAGGTCAACGACTCCTTGGGCGCCGACATCATGCGTCTTTGGGTATCGGCTACCGATTACTCAGGCGAAATGGCGGTCTCCGACCAGATTCTCCAACGCAGCGCAGACGCCTATCGGCGGATTCGCAATACAGCGCGCTTTCTTCTTTCAAATTTGACCGGTTTCAACCCGGCCACCGACATTCTGCCTGCCGAAGAAATGTTGGCGCTGGACCGTTGGGCGGTGGATCGTGCGTTGCTGCTGCAACGGGAGCTGCAAGAGCATTACGGCGAATACCGCTTCTGGAACGTATATTCCAAGGTGCACAATTTTTGCGTGCAGGAACTGGGTGGTTTTTACCTCGATATCATCAAGGACCGTCAGTACACCACCGCCGCCGACAGCACCGCGCGTCGCTCATGTCAGACCGCGCTGTTCCACATTTCAGAAGCGCTGGTGCGTTGGATCGCTCCAATCCTGGCCTTCACCGCCGACGAACTGTGGCAGTACCTGCCGGGCGAGCGCAACGAATCGGTGATGCTCAACACGTGGTACGAAGGCTTGAGCGAATTGCCGGAAAGCTTTGAGCTCGATCGCGCTTACTGGGAGCGGATCATGGCAGTGAAAGTGGCAGTCAACAAAGAGATGGAAAACCTGCGCGCAGCCAAAGCCATTGGCGGCAACCTGCAAGCGGAAGTGACCTTGTACGCTGAAGATTCGCTGGTCGCCGACCTGTCGAAGCTGAGCAATGAGCTGCGTTTCGTGCTTATTACGTCCACCGCTGCCGTTGCGCCGTTCATCGATGCACCAGCCGATGCGGTGGTTACCGAAGTCGCCGGGCTGAAACTGAAAGTGGTCAAGTCCGGGCATCCGAAGTGCGCTCGTTGCTGGCACCATCGCGAGGACGTCGGGATCGATCCTGAGCACCCGGAAATCTGTGGTCGCTGTGTCGACAACATCAGCGGTAAGGGCGAGGTGCGTCACTATGCCTAACTCAGGCCGCTTGAGCTGGCTCTGGTTGAGCGTGCTGGTGTTGGTCATTGACCAAGTCAGCAAGTTCTACTTCGCGCACGGATTAACCCTTTATCAGCAAATTATTGTCATTCCTGACTATTTCAGTTGGACCCTGGCCTACAACACCGGAGCTGCGTTCAGTTTTCTCGCTGACGGTTCCGGCTGGCAGCGTTGGTTGTTCGCAATGATCGCAGTGGTCGTCAGTGCTGTGCTAGTAGTTTGGCTAAAACGACTTGGCCAAGGTGAAACCTGGTTGGCAGTGGCGTTGGCGCTGGTTTTGGGTGGCGCCTTGGGTAATCTTTATGATCGTATTGTGTTAGGTCATGTCATCGATTTTATTTTGGTGCATTGGCAGAACCGCTGGTATTTCCCTGCGTTCAACCTTGCAGATAGCGCGATTACCGTCGGTGCTGTCATGTTGGCGCTGGACATGTTCAAAAGTAAAAAATCTGGAGAACCCGTTCATGACTGAACAGTCTTTGGCTCAAGGCTCGCCGAACGAGCAACGTATCGGCCAGAACACGGAAGTTACCCTGCATTTCGCCCTGCGCCTGGAAAACGGCGATACCGTAGACAGCACGTTTGATAAAGCACCGGCGACGTTCAAGGTCGGTGACGGCAGTTTACTGCCGGGCTTTGAACTGGCGATATTTGGCTTCAAAGCCGGTGACAAACGCACCGTTGAAGTGCTGCCAGAAAATGCTTTCGGGCAGCCGAACCCGCAAAATGTGCAAATTATTGCGCGTTCGCAGTTTCAGGGCATGGAGCTGTCTGATGGCTTATTGGTCATTTTCAACGATGCCGCCAACACTGAGCTTCCGGGTATCGTTCAAGCTTTTGATGATGCTCAAGTGACCATCGACTTTAACCACCCGCTGGCCGGCAAAACACTGACCTTCGAAGTGGAAATTTTTGAGGTCAAGGCGCTCTGAGTGAATCAAGTTCGATCAGATGCCCTATCTTTCCAGCGCGTAGAAACGAGGCCCCTTATGCAAATCAAACTCGCTAACCCCCGTGGCTTCTGTGCTGGAGTAGACCGGGCGATTGAGATCGTCAATCGTGCCCTGGAAGTCTTTGGCCCGCCGATCTACGTGCGCCACGAAGTGGTTCACAACAAATTTGTCGTCGAAGACCTCCGTGCCCGTGGCGCGATTTTCGTCGAAGAGCTCAATCAGGTGCCTGACGACGTCATTGTCATTTTCAGTGCCCATGGGGTGTCTCAAGCTGTACGCACCGAAGCCTCCGGTCGGGGCTTGAAAGTATTCGACGCCACATGCCCGCTGGTAACCAAGGTCCATATTGAGGTTGCGCGGTATAGCCGTGACGGCCGAGAGTGTATTCTTATCGGTCACGAAGGCCATCCAGAAGTTGAAGGCACCATGGGCCAGTACGATGGCACCAATGGTGGCGCAATTTATCTGGTGGAAGACGAAGACGATGTCGCCAATCTTCAAGTGAATAATCCTGAGAGTCTCGCGTTTGTCACCCAAACGACGTTGTCTATGGACGACACTGGCCGGGTGATTGATGCCTTGCGCAAACGCTTCCCGAGCATCGGCGGCCCGCGTAAAGACGACATCTGTTACGCCACGCAAAATCGCCAGGATGCAGTCAAACAATTGGCGAGCGAGTGCGACGTGGTGTTAGTTGTCGGCAGCCCAAACAGTTCAAACTCCAACCGTTTGCGCGAGTTGGCAGAACGCTTGTCGACACCGGCCTACTTGATCGACGGTGCCGAAGACATGCAACGCAGCTGGTTCGATGGGGTAGAGCGCATCGGTATTACCGCAGGTGCCTCGGCACCCGAAGTGCTGGTGCGCGGCGTGATTGAGCAACTGCAAGCCTGGGGCGCGACCGGCGCTGACGAGTTGGCAGGACGTGCAGAGAACATCACCTTTTCGATGCCCAAAGAGTTGCGAGTCAAGTCGTTATTGTGAGGTTGGTTAGCGACAGGTTTGCTGACGGGCTTTGTTGCTCTCTAACCGAACCCTTCCGCTGGCCGCAACCACTATCTGGTAATGGCTGATGGGCTTTTGGATTTCGCAGACCAGCAGTGTTCCGTTGCTGGTCAAAGCGGAACCCAAGCCGTTGAACCGCACGTAAGGTTTTCCTCGAAAGTTGCCAGTAATCGGTGTTTTTCCGCTGCTGATGTGCTCCTGCAATACCTCGCCATACTCTCCTCCTGCGGCTTTGTGCTCGAGCATAATTCGCCATCCAAAGCTCCAGTTGTCGTCTATCGCATGAACCAAAACCGGCGTGTTGCGCAAGATCGCCTCGGTGCGCGCAGATCGTAGCGCGCTGGCTAGCTGGTTAGCGACCTCCGTTCGCCGCTGAGACTCAACCAATTGCCCAAACCCCGGAACCGCCAGTTGCGCGGCAACGGCAATCAATGCCACTCCGGCCATTAACTGGATAAGCCCAACACCTGCTTGCTTCATGCTTTGCGTCCTTGCCTGCGGTCAGGTCAGCTAGCAAACACCTCATTCACGCTGGTTCCTAGCCCCTGTGCTGGCGTGAATTGTCAGTCTTTATTTCGCAATGGCCAGCACCTAAAGAGTTACAAATCAGGCTGCAGATCCGCTCCCCACTTCCCGTTTCATCGACTTCAATGGTCGGACGAAATGTTTTTGGACGGAGCCTGCTTATGCGTGAGGGAAACAGACATTTTCAAACCGGAATGACGTTGATCGAAGTGCTGGTTTCTCTGCTGATTGTAGCTATCGGCTTGCTCGGGGCAGCAGCAGTGCAGCTCAATGCGTTGAAGTACACCGATAGTGCGATGCTGCACAGTCACGTCAGTTTCGTCGCGCACGACATAATTGAGCGCATGCGTGCCAACCCGTATGCCGACTACACCCTGACTTCACTGGCGGCTGCTCCCGTCTTTGGCAACCTTGCTATGCCTCGTGACCAGGATCTCTATGACTTTGCTAATAGCATCAACCTGCTCGCGGGCAGCGACGCCGACGCTAGCATTACCGTCGTCGGGCGGAACATTGACATCACCATCACTTGGAACGATTCCAGAGCCGCCAATGCTCTCGGTGACATGCAGACGTTCAGTTTGAGCAGCCGCGTGGCGGTTGATTCGCAGGGGCGTCCATGAAGTTAGTATCCAGCGGCTTCGGCCTAGTCGAAATTATGCTGGCGATGACCTTGGGGTTGGTCATCACCCTAGGTTTGACTCAGCTGTTCATAGGCACCAAAAACACTTACGTCAGCCAAACCGCCGCGGCGTTCATGCAAGAAGATGCACGATTTCTACTGAGTAAAATGCTTCAGGAAATCCGCATGGTCGGCATGTTTGGTTGCCTGAAAACCATAGATGATGTTGGCAAAGGCTTTAGCGCGGCTAGGCAAACGCCAATTCGTTGGGACAACGCTAAGCAAACGTTGACCCTGATCACTGCTGATGTTGGCACTACCGGCGGTAAATCCGATTGGGTCGTTATATCCGACTGTGAGTCATCCGCCACAGCTTACGCTGGAGACCATGATCCGGGTCTCGGACAAATGAAATTCCCGATCCGGGAAGTTACCTATACCTACAACCGGCGCAACAGTGAGATCAGCGGGTTGATTAAAAATGTTAGTGCGTTCTCGGTGCTGTTTGGCGTGGCCAATACTGTGGAAGACAGGTCGGTTTCACACTACAGCGCCAATCCCGTCAATCCTGAGCTGATTCGAAGCGTTCGCTTAAACCTCACGCTGAGCGACCCAGCTAAACGGGTTAAAGACCAAACCTTCATGGTCGTTGCCGCATTGCGCAACAGGCTGGGGTAGATGAAGCCTCTAATGAGCATGTACCGCCAGCGCGGCACTGTCCTATTGATCAGCTTGGTGTTTCTGCTGCTGATGACTCTCATCGGCCTTTCATCTCTGAAAAACGCCACCCTCCAGGAAAAAATGGCCGGTAGCGTAAAGCTGCGTAATCAGTCATTTCAGGCGGCAGAAGCTGCCTTGCGAATCGGCGAATCTGCGGTGCAACAGCCGGGATACTCGCTGGCCCGCTGCATAGCCATCGTCTCCTGCGCGCCTCCGCAAGAGGCGTTTGACGTCACTATGCCGGGCGCGAACCCAACCTCCGGCGTGACATGGATAGCGATTAAAGGAGGTTTCTACGCCGTTCAAAACTTTGCTGAAACAACCGAGCCGTTAAATGTGCCATCGCCAATAGAAGGGACGGAGCCAAAAATATGGACGTTATATCGAGTAACTGGCGTGGGTATTCAAGGCAGGTCCAGAACAGTACTAGAGAGCGTTTACGCATTGGATCGCCGCATCATGTGGCGGCAAATACAATGAGCCCGAGCGCTGTCGCCATGCGTGAAAAGGGCTTTACGGTGATTGAATTGCTAATCGTCGTGACCATTATTGGCATACTCGCCGCCCTCGGTTATCCCAGCTACACCGACTCCCTGAAGCGCGCCCACCGCTCTGATATCGTCGGCTTACTCAGCGACAAGACGCAGCAATTGGAGAGGTTTTACTCACGTAATGGGCAGTACGCAGACATTATTGGACCGCCTTCGGTGGAGCTAGAAATCACCCCGGGGAATAGGCTTTACAGGGTGATAGCTGAACGTGATGCACAAGCCTTTAGGTTGACTGCAACGCCGATTGCGGCGGGGATGATGGATGGAGACAGGTGTGGTGTGTATGTGGTGGATAACGTTGGGCGGCGCCGGAATATCAAAGAGGCAGAGGCAAGCCATGATTGCTGGGGATAATATTTTCACAGCGTAAACCACGCTCAACATAGGGGCTTTGCTTGGCCGGGGGACATTCGAGATCATGTTGTTGACCTTACAGGCCCGGCGTTCAGCCTCATTCATCAGTGTAAAGCTCGAGCTGACATGGCGTCCGCACGCAAGCAATGACCGAGCAAGATGTCCGCCGCTCCAATTACGCGGTCTCAAATCACTAAGTGGATACACACACTAAGACTAAACACTATTCGATTGACGCAGATTGTGTGTTTGAACGCTAGCAATCGAGCATCGCCTGGGCACTCATCCTTGTTAAATAACCGTACATCTAACGGTAGATTTTTGCGGCGTATTACTGCCTTATAGTCAGGTCGTCAAGGAGCCCCATAATGCACCGACACCCCAAAGGGTTTAGCCTGGTTGAATTGTTAATTACCGTGGCAGTCCTGGGGATTGCAGCGGCTATCGCAGTTCCTAACTTCCAGAGTTCGATACAGCGTTCAAGAGCCGATACCGAGGTCAGCGACTTGCAGCGAGCGCTAAACTATGCGCGTTTAGAGGCAATCAATCGTGGCGTCAATACCAGGGTAATGCCCAGTGCCGTAGGTGGCACTTGGAGTGGTCAGCTGCAGGTTGTACTCGCGTCAGCGCCCAATATCCCCTTGCGACTTGTGTCAGCTATGAGCAGTGGGGCGGTCGTCGTCCTCGGTGGCTCAAACAGTGGCGTTGTTGCCATTGATTTCAATAATCTAGGCGGGCTTGCTGCGCCGAGTACTCAGCTCGATATGACCTACACGCAGGGCACTATCACCCAAACGGTGAGGGCATGCTTGAACGGCCGGATCGTTGTCGGCGGACTTTGTTGATGGCTGACCGAAAGAACCACGCTCAGGCCGGGACGACTCTTGTAGAAGTGCTGATATCGGTACTTGTTCTGGCTATAGGCCTGCTGGGTGCAGCGGCCATTCAACTCAATGCATTGAAATACACCGATAGTTCTACCCTCTCCAGTCAAGCCAGCTTCGTTGCGTACGACATGATGGACCGGATTCGGGCAAATCCGGACGTTGACTATAGCCTCGCCGTTTCGGGTGCGGCTCCGACGGCAAATATCAGCGTTGCTCACGATCAGGATCTTGCAGATTTTTCCGCGAATGTCGCCGCCTTCGCGGGAGCGGGCTCAAAACGATCTATTACGGTGGTGGGCAGAGAGGTGACTATAGCGATCACCTGGCTAGACACCCGTGCTACCAGCAGTGCTAATGCGGACAACACGGCCAGTACCGCCACTTCAACGCAATCGTTCATCCTCACTAGTCGCGTAGCCATTGATTTGGGGATTCCATGAGCAAGCAAGCAAAGGGATTCGGTCTAATCGAAATGATGATTGCGTTAGTGCTCGGCTTGGTTGTCGTCGCGGGCATCATTCAGGTATTCATCGCGGCCAGAGGTACCTACGTGTCTCAAAATGCATCGGCTACGATGCAGGAAGATGCTCGATATGCCCTGAGTAAGATGGTGCAAGAGATACGCATGGTTGGTATGTTCGGCTGTCTTGCTACAGTAAAAGACGCGAGTTCTTCGTCCAATTTCACTCCTAATTTTTATACACCAATTAGCTTCACGACCGACGCTTCAGGGGCCAGTATCCTGACGATGAATACCGCTGACGTTGGCAGCAACGGTGGCGCGCCTACCTGGACGATAGTTTCTGACTGTGTAACTTCCGCCACCGCCTACGACGGAGTTAAGGCTCCCGTTTCAGGGCAAGTAGCGTTCCCCATCCGAAACGTCGTTTACACCTTTAAGAATAATCAGCTGTATTTGGGGTCTGGCGCGGCGGCGGCGGTGCTCGTGAACAATGTAAAAGCATTCAATATTACCTTCGGTATGGCGGGCATCCTATCGGCCACTGCCGTTAGCAGCTATTCGGCTACGCCGACCAGTGCTGATATTCGCAGTATCCGTTTGACACTTACGCTGACCGACCCAAGCAACAATGTTAAAGATCAGACTTTTAATGTGGTGGCAGCGTTGCGTAATAGGCTGCTGTAGTGGAATTGGTATGAAAATGAATAGACCTCAAGTTACACGCGCCGGCAGATCGCAACGTGGCATGGCGCTTTTGGTGAGCTTGGTATTTCTCCTGCTGTTGACGTTGCTGGGTATTTCATCCATGCAAAATGCAACCTTGCAGGAGAAAATGGCGGGTAGCGTGACGCTACGTAATCAATCTTTCCAGTTAGCGGAAACAGCGCTTCGGATCGGTGAAAACGCCGTCTCGGCGAGTGCCTATAGCATTCCGGTCTGTGACGTCGCCCTCACCAGCGTCAAATGCAGTCCTCCTTCGGACTCTACCACTCTCACATCGAGTGGCTTGGGTGGCGTTTCTGGAGTTGTATGGGTCGCCGTTGGTAATGGATTTTATGGAGTACAGATGATCGGTACAACCATGGACCCCATCAACATGAGTAGTGGCTCTACGATCCTGTATCGAATAACGGGAGTGGGTATTCAGGGGAATTCACGCACCGTGCTGGAGAGCATTTATGCCAAAAAATAAAAAGCAGTCTGCCGCCAGCCTTACGCGAACCTTGAACTTGGGTTTAGGTGTGTTTTTAGGACTGTATCTTGCCGCCCCGGTTTACGCTTTTACGCCGGCTGACTCTCCATTGTTGAGCGCTGGTTCAGTAACGCCCAATGTCATGCTGTTGGTGGATGACTCCGGCAGCATGAACAGTATCATTTGGGCGACAGGGTACGACCCCACCGCTACTGGGCGTCCATCCGTCTATGCCTGCAACTCGGACAGCAGCTGCAATGGCTTGAACGCCTTGGATATGACCAATGACAACTATCAACTCAGTAGTTTAGGTTATGGGCGATGTGGCACTGGTTATTACGGATTTAGTAAAACAAACTCAACCGGAAATATTACGTGTTTGAAGTTGCCGGATCCGGTAGGAAATAGGCAGACGCGCTATGCCGCTACCTATCTCTCTTACTTGCTGGCGCAGTCAACGACCTCAACGAAAGATTATACCGACGGCTCCATTCCCAACGATTATAGAGTTAATGTCGCGCGCAATGTCTCATCGGCTTTGGTCGCCAGTAATCGAAATCTGCGGATAGGTCTTGCCTCCTTCAATCCTCCAACTTACCAAGACTATGGTCCCGGCGGCACTATCACTCGGGCAGTCAGTGATCTTTCGGTCACTGGCACCACGACTCAGGCTCAGGCGGATACCAACTATAACAATCTGCTCTCGTCGATCAACGGTTTAGCAGCGATCGCAAACACGCCGTTGGCGGAAACTTACTATGAAATTACCCGCTATTTTCGAGGTATGACATCGTTTCAAAATATCCCATCCACTACCTTCACTAGTCCAATCCAGTACCGTTGCCAAAAGAACTATGGTGTGGTGATTACCGATGGCTTGCCCACCTATGACCGAACCTTTCCGGCGGATGACCCACTGGGCGGCGCAAATTTGCCAAATTGGGACGGGATAAATAACGATGGAGCGAACCTTAATGGCGATGGCGAGGGAGACACTTTATACCTGGATGACTTGGCGAAATTTGCATATGACATCGATATGCAAACTGGCGGGAATGACTTGGCTGGCAAGAGCTGGGATTCAACAGATTTCCCGAAACAGAATTTATTGACGTATACCGTAGGTTTTACTACGACGAACCAGATGCTTTCGGATGCGGCCAGGTACGGACATGGCCAATATTATCAAGCAAACAATAGCGCCGGGTTGAACATTGCACTCTCGGCTGCCTTGAATGACATCACCTCTAAGGCGGGCTCGGGTGGCGGCGGCTCAACGAGTTCTGCTTCATTGTCCTCTACGACGAAGTACTTTCAAACCTTTTACGATCCCACGGATTGGCGCGGCACTGTCAAAGCGTTCGCCTTTAATACCGATGGTTCGCTCAATACGACCACCCCCACTTGGGTCACCGATACGACCATCGTTCCCGGGATAACACCGACTTATCAGTCTTGGAATACGTTGTCCAATGCGGTGGTTTCATTGGTTTACGCTAACTTCTCAACCAATCAGCAGGCGACCCTGAACTTAAATCTGCCATCGGGTTTGTCCGGCAACGATCTCATTGAGTGGAGCAAAGGCGTTAGCAAGACCGGCTTCAAAGTCCGCTCTGTATTGTTAGGCGATGTGATCAACTCACCATTAGCTTACGCATCCCCGGCGGCCCACACCGCTTCGGATTCTGCGGGCGATACCAGCTATACAGCGTATCTGACTACTAAGGCTTCTATGAATGCCAGCTTGGTAGTCAATGCGAATGATGGCCTGGTTAACGTTATTGATGCCGGAAAAGGGACTCGGTTATATGCCTATATGCCTTCGAGTGTACTGCCCAACCTGCACTATGTAGCCGATCCTGCGTATATCAACGGAGTGACACATAAATTTTTAGTCGATGGACAAATATCCGTCGTTGATGCGAAGTTTGATGCTTCATGGAAAACCGTGGCGGTGGGCGGCGCCGGGGCGGGTGGCAAAGCCTTTTATGCTCTTCAGTTGTTCGACGCCTCAGCAGGTAATGTCATCAATGCCTTATGGGAGATTCGGGCGCCAGACGTATCAACTACGGCCAATGTGTTCAATGATTTGGGGTATGCGTATGCAAAACCGGAAATTGCGCGGCTATCGGATGGGCGATGGGCGGCATTTATCTCTAATGGGTATGGCAGTTACACGGGCGTTGCGTCGTTATACGTTGTTGATATTCGCGACGGTTCGTTGATTAAAGAGATTGTGACCGATATAAGTGGATCGAATGGCTTGTCGTCGGTCAAGTTGAGAGTCAATGCCCAAAGCGTCGTTCAATATGCTTATGGGGGAGACCTCAAAGGACAAATGTGGAAGTTTGATTTGAGTGATCCGGTGCCAGCCAATTGGAAGGTGGCGTTTTCCGGTAAACCGCTGTTTACGGCCTCTGGTGGTGCGACCCAGGCAATTACTGCTCAGCCGATTATCGGTAGCTACACCAACGGTCGCAAGCTAATCTATTTCGGCAGCGGTAAGCTTAACGAAACGGCCGACAAGAGCACTAAGTCGCGTCAGGCGTTTTACGCGGTACTGGATGATGATATCAATGGAAACTTCACTGAAAGCCAACTGCAGGCGCAGTCGATAACTGGCATTAACGGGTCTTTGATTTCGACGAGCCAAAATAATGTCGACTACACTTCCCAGAAAGGTTTCTACATGCCGCTGACGGTGGGTGGTGTCAACGCCGGAGAACGGGTTATATACGCAGCGCTATTGCGATTCGGCAGGGTCTATTTTACTACTGCGATCCTGGATACCACTGACCCCTGTGCCAGTGCAGGCGCGGGAAACGTAATCGAATTGGATGCCACCAGCGGAAAAATGCTGACGTTTCCAATATTGGGTAATACTGCCGTCGCCGCTGGACTTCATTTCGTGACTGGCATACCCGTTATTACCTCAATTGTTTCCACCTCTGCCACTAATCAGCGAGTCATAATACAAGGTGTGGGAGGCCCGGCAGCTGCCTATTTAGAGCCTGGTGGTGTTATCAATCGCCGAATCATGTGGCGCCAAATACAGTAGGAAGTTGTTCATGCATAAAAGAATCAAGGGCTTCACCTTAATTGAATTAATGATCGTAGTAGCGATCATTGGTATTCTGGCGGCGGTTGCTTATCCCAGTTACACCGAGTATGTGAAGCGAACGCATCGCTCTGAAATTGCAGCACTGGTATCCGCAACGGCGCAGAGCATGGAGCGATTTTATACGCGAAATGGGCAGTATTCCGACGTGGTTGGTCCACCTGCCGTCGCTTTGACCCTCCCGGCCGGAAATGGCTATTACACCCTTGCCGCGACAGTTCGAACCGCCGCTGCATTCACGCTGACGGCGACCCCCATCGCAGGCACTATGATGGCGGGCGATAAATGCGGCAATTTTGTGATCGACAACACCGGCTTGCGTAGTAATACCGCCGTAACGGGTGGAGCCACCTCCCAAATCTGTTGGGGCCGCTAACTTTTTTTGCATTGAGTTCACTATGTTCAAGCAACAGGTAGTTATTGTCGGCGGCGGAGTGATCGGTCTGTTGACCGCGTTCAATCTGGCCACTGAGGTTGAAAGTGTGGTCCTGCTGGACCGCTCCGACGTCGGACAGGAATCGTCTTGGGCGGGTGGCGGAATTGTTTCGCCGCTTTATCCGTGGCGCTACAGCCCGGCGGTGACGGCCTTGGCGCATTGGTCGCAGGATTATTACCCACAGTTGGCTGACCGGTTGTTCGAAATCACGGGCGTTGATCCTGAAGTCCATACGACCGGTCTTTATTGGCTTGATCTTGAAGATGAAAAAGAAGCGTTGGAGTGGGCAGCGGCCGCTAATCGTCCTTTACGTGCAGTAGATATTTCCACCGTGTATGAAGCGGTTCCGGTCATGGGCAGTGGCTATTCCCGTGCGATATACATGGCTGACGTTGCCAATGTACGTAACCCGCGTTTGGTTAAGTCGCTGAAAGCGGCTTTGTTGTCGCTGCCCAATGTCACCCTTCACGAGCACTGTGAAGTCAGCGGGTTTATCCGTGATGGCGGCACTGTTCTGGGCGTTAGCACGGCCTCTGGCGACATACTCGGCGACCGAGTGGTATTAGCGGCAGGCGCGTGGAGCGGTGAGTTATTGAAAACCCTGGGCCTTGAATTGCCAGTCGAGCCGGTCAAGGGGCAAATGATTTTGTACAAATGTGCGGCGGACTTTCTCCCGAGCATGATTCTCGCCAAAGGCCGGTACGCGATTCCCAGACGTGATGGCCACATTCTGGTTGGTAGCACGCTGGAGCATGAAGGTTTCGACAAGACTCCGACCAGCACTGCACTCGAAAGCCTGAAGGTGTCGGCCGAAGAGCTGATACCGGCCCTGACCGACGCCGAAGTCGTAGGGCATTGGGCAGGGCTACGGCCAGCGTCGCCCGAAGGCGTCCCGTTTATTGGTCCGGTGCCCGGTTTTGATGGTTTATGGTTGAACTGCGGGCATTACCGAAATGGTCTGGTGCTCGCCCCGGCGTCTTGCCGATTGCTCACTGATTTGCTGATGGGGCAGGAGCCAATGATCAATGCAGCACCTTATGCGCCTGAAGGACGGCTAGGCTGAAACACGATTGAGATTGGCGGCCTCGACCCGTTAAACCAACGTGTTGGCTAAGGGGGGCATGCCTTCAGCCTCGCGAACAGGTCTGCTTTTGCAGCAGTACGCTTTCACGTACCTGCCGGCTTGGGCGCGAATCAATCATCCAATCCCAACTTCTTCAACCGATACCTTAGCGAGCGGAATGTCAGGTTTAGGCGTTGGGCGGCAGCGGTGCGGTTCCAGCGGGTTTCTTCGAGGGCTTGGAGGATCAGCGTTCGCTCGATGCTTTCCAGGTAGTCTTCCAGATTGTCGATGTCGGCCAAGTGATGTTCGCCCGGGCCGCCGACGGCGGGGGTGTCGATCAGGCGCAGGTCATTGGCTCCTATCTGGTCGTTTTCGCACAAGGTGTAAGCGCGCTCCAGCATGTTCTCCAGTTCGCGCACGTTGCCCGGGAAACGATAACTTTTCAGGGTCTCTATTGCCGGGGCGTTGAGCGTGGCAGGAGGCTGGCCTGAGTTCTCTGCCAATCGCCGGAGTATGCTGTCAGCCAACTGCACGATGTCTTCTCGGCGTTCGCGCAACGAAGGGACACGCAGTTCAATGACGTTTAGCCTGTAGTACAAATCCTGACGGAAGCGTCCGGCGGTAACCTCAACATTCAAATCTTTGTGGGTGGCGCACAGTATGCGCACATCGACGACCAGTTCTTGCTGACCACCTATGCTACGAACGGCTTTTTCCTGGATTACCCGGAGCAATTTAACCTGCATCGCCAAGGGTAAGTCAGCCACTTCGTCAAGGAACAGTGTTCCACCGTTAGCAGCCTGGAATAGCCCGGGCTTGTCTTCGGTCGCGCCGGTAAAACTGCCTTTGCGGTGACCGAAAAACTCGCTTTCCATCAGCTCTGAGGGAATTGCCCCGCAATTGACCGGCACAAACGGATGGTCGATGCGCGGACCTTGCTCGTGAATCAGACGTGCTACCAATTCTTTGCCACTGCCCGATTCGCCACTTATGTAAATCGGAGCCTGGCTGCGAGCCAGCTTACTGACCTGCTTGCGTAATTCCCGCATCGGCGGCGAATCGCCCAGCAGGCGGCTATCAAATGTATTTTCGATGCCGCTGGGGGTGTGCATGCGCAACGCGCTAGCGACTAACTCGCGAAGGCGAGTGAGGTCTACCGGCTTGGTCAGGAAGTCGAAAGCTCCGGCTTTCAGCGCATTGATCGCGGTATCGAGACTGCCGTAGGCGGTGATCATGGCCACCGGCACTTGGGGATAACGCTGTTGAATGTGTTGGACCAGTTCCAGGCCATTACCATCAGGCAAGCGCATATCGGTCAGGCATAAATCGAAAGGTTCGCGCTGTAACCAATCCCGGGCCTCCTTGACGTTGCGGGCACTGCGGGTGTCGAGCTTCATTCGCCCCAGCGTGATCTCCAGCAGTTCGCGGATGTCCGGTTCATCGTCGACGATCAGGATTTTTTGCTGTGGGCTCATGGTCAGCTCAACTTCAGCGGATGGGCAAAGGTTATTCGAAAACAGCTGCCACCGCCTTCCCGGGGTCTGTAATCCAGATGCGCCTGATTGCTTTCGCACAACTCACGGGAAATATATAGGCCCAAACCGGTGCCTTTGTTTTCTGTGGTGAAGAACGGTTCGAAAATCTTTGGTAGCTGTTCGTAGGCAACACCAGGACCGTCGTCGAGTATTTCAAGTACCGATAAGTCGCTGAGCGGATCTTGAAACAGATGAAACCAAACCTGCGTCAAGTCGTGGATCTGGGCGCTGTAACGCAAGGCATTCTGCAGCAGGTTGATCGCCACTTGTGTCAATTGTTCGGGGTCCATCCGCGTGCTTAACGTTCCGGTGCCAATGTCGACGTGCAACAGTTGATTGGTAAGGATTGAGCCACGGACCTCGTCGACAAAATCTTCAAGCCAACCTTTGAGGTCAAGTAACTGCGGATCTGCTTGGCGGCGACGAGATAGCTGCAGGACATTTTCAATGACCTGGTCCATCCGCCGCGTCTGGTCGTGAATGATCTGGCTCAGACGACGATCTGGAGTTGTCAGTTCGTTAGACTCTTTTAGCAACTGAGCTGCGTGGCTGATGGCACCCAGCGGATTACGGATTTCGTGAGCAATACCGGCTGTCAGGCGCCCCAATGCCGCCAATTTGAGTTGTTGAGCCTGCTGAGAAATTAATGACAAATCCTCGAGAAACACTAACGTTTGCCGGTGCTCCCCGTGATTTAGCGCGATAAAGCTCGGTTGCAGCAGCGGGCCCGCAACGGATGTCTCGACGCTACGCGGGCGTAACATCGGATTGATTAACCATTGCCGTAGACGATCCACCAGTTGGGGTGAGTACTCGTCAATGGTTTCGCCAGTCAATGGCTCATGGCCAATTAATGTCAGGGCCCCTTGATTGGCCAGCAATACCTTGCGCCGAGCATCGAGTACCAAGATGCCGGTACGCATGCGTTGCAGAATCAACGCATTAAGGGCTTCCAGATTGTCGACATCCGCAGCACGTGCATTGGCCAATGTTTCACTCAGATGCAGGCGTCGAGTGAGTGCTTGTACTAACAACGCGGCGGCAAAGCTCAACGCACCGAGCGAGCCAGCCTGAAGGTAATGATTGTAAGCCGATGGGCGATTGAAACTGAGGTAGAACGTCAGGTAAATAATTCCGATGGCAGCTGCCGCAGCAATCAGCAAGCCGATGCGTCCTCGCAGTAACACATTGCTGATAGCCACCGAGGCTATCAGCAGGTTGCCTATCCCGCTGGGTGGGCCACCGCCTGCATAGAACAGTGCGGACAGCATTACGATATCGGCCATCGCCAGGCTGAAGACCTGAGCCGCGTGTTCTGGCCTGTTCAGTAGCACACCGGCCATGATGTTGACGATCAAGTAAACCCAACAACCGCTTCTGAACAGGTCCGCGTTGGCCAGTTCGAGCAGGTCAGTGTCGAGGTTGCTGGAGATCAGCAGGATTAACGTGATGCCGATGGCCACGCGATACAGATGATAAAGCCGCAGGATTCGCTGGCCTTGAATGCCGTTAAGTGAAAGTACTTCAGCGGTCACGGGAGCCTTGGCCTTGTTCAAGATGGGCCTGGCTGCAATACCATTGGTTCTGCTGGCTAAGTGCACGGTCACGCGGCAAATGAACGCCACAGTGATCGCAGCGAACCATTGGAGCTGCGACACCCTCGGGAGGCGCAGGACTCTTGCGTGCCGCTGAGTGTTTTCCCAGGCGCTTGAAGTAGTACACCGCCACCGCAATTAAAATGACCCACAACAGTAAGCGAACCATGGCTACCAGCTTTCTGAATAAAGATTCGCAGTGTAGCCAAGGACATGACGGGCGCACAGCACAGAAATCGCGAATAAAAAAAGAGGCCCGCAGGCCTCTTTTCTCACTACGGCGGAATCAGTCGAATACACCGAAGGTCATGTAGCTGAACCACGAGCGATCATTGGTGTTGCCTTGCGCCTGATGCTGTTCTTCGTCTACCTGATCCTGATTGTCAGGAAGCAGGTCTTTCGGAATCGCGTCTTTAGCGTCTTGGTATTGTTTGATCACGTCCTGGTTGGCGCGGGTTTCACCTGGCGGCAGAGGTGGACGGTTCTCGATCAAGCCCAAAGTCGCTTTGGACAGCCACGAGCGGTTGTCCGCGTCTGAGACCTGCGGCACGAACTGACCATCAACCAGGCTGGGATGATTGGGGTAGTTCAGCTTAAGGACTTCCAAACTGGTGGCCGCCAGTGCATCCAGGTGCATGCGCTGATAAGACTCGACCATCACTGCAAGGCCGTCGCCAACGGCCGGTGTTTCCTGGAAGTTTTCTACCACATAGCGCCCACGGTTGGCGGCTGCAACGTAAGCCTGACGGGTCAAGTAATAATCGGCTACGTGGATTTCGTAGGCCGCCAGCAAGTTGCGCAGATAAATCATGCGTTGCTTGGCGTCAGGCGAATAACGGCTGTTGGGGTAACGAGCGGTCAACTGCGCAAACTCGTTATAGGAATCACGAGCGGCGCCGGGGTCACGCTTGGTCATATCCAGCGGCAGGAAGCGAGCCAGCAGGCCGACGTCCTGGTCGAATGAAGTCAGACCTTTAAGGTAATAGGCGTAATCGACGTTGGGGTGTTGCGGGTGTAAACGGATAAAGCGTTCAGCAGCAGACTTCGCAGCCTCGGGCTCACCGTTTTTATAGTTGGCGTAAATCAGCTCGAGCTGTGCCTGATCGGCATAGCGTCCAAACGGATACCGCGACTCCAAAGCCTTCAGCTTGTTGGTCGCGCTCGAGTAACTACTATTGTCCAGGTCGGCCTGCGCCAGCTGGTACAGCTCGACTTCGCTCAAGTTTTCGTCGATTACTTCTTTCGATGAACACGCGGCGGTGAGTGCGAGGATGGCGATCAGCAGCAGGTGTTTCACTTGCATGGCGGCTAGCGTCCCTATGACGGCCCGCTGTCTTGGGCGTGGCCGTCCTGTTATGATGGGCGCCCCGCGGAACCCCCGGGGCAAAAGACGCCGTATTTAACCACAAGCGCGCAGCCGAAACCAAAGGCTACGCCGCCTCCTAGTCTGGCCATGTCCGAGAATATAGAACTTAGCGCAGAGGTACCGTCCGAAATGGGTGGTCAACGCCTCGATCAAGTCGCCGCACAATTATTCGCTGAGCACTCGCGCTCGCGCCTTTCCGCCTGGATAAAAGACGGCTGCCTGACTGTGGACGGGGCCGTTATACGGCCACGTGACATCGTGCATGGCGGCGCTGTTCTGCACCTGACCGCAGAGCAGGAAGCCCAAGGTGAATGGGTGGCGCAGGATATTGAGCTCGATATCGTCTACGAGGACGATCAAATAATGGTGATCAATAAACCTTCAGGTTTGGTGGTTCACCCAGCGGCCGGTCATGCCGATGGCACGCTGCTTAATGCTCTGTTGCATCACTTTCCAGACATAGTCAATGTGCCGCGAGCCGGTATTGTTCATCGTCTGGACAAAGACACCACTGGTTTGATGGTGGTGGCCAAAACCATTCAGGCGCAGACCCAGCTTGTTACTCAGCTGCAAAGCCGCACGGTCAGCCGGATTTACGAATGCATCGTTATTGGTGTCGTGACCGCCGGCGGCAAGATTGACGCACCGATTGGTCGTCACGGTCAGCAGCGTCAGCGTATGGCGGTGATGGAAGGCGGGAAGCAGGCGGTAAGTCATTACCGTGTACTTGAGCGCTTCCGCTCCCACACTCATGTGCGAGTCAAGCTGGAAACCGGTCGCACTCACCAGATTCGCGTTCACATGGCACACGTCAACTTCCCGTTGGTCGGAGATCCGGCCTACGGTGGTCGGTTCCGTATTCCACCGGCGGCCAGTGTGACTATGGTCGAGTCGCTGAAGCATTTTCCGCGTCAGGCGCTCCACGCGCGTTTCCTGGAGCTGGATCATCCGATCACCGGTAAGCGCATGAAATGGGAATCGCCCCTTCCAGACGACTTTGTCTGGTTATTGACGCTCTTGAAGCAAGATCGCGAGGCGTTCATCGGGTGAGCGAATTCTTGGCGCAGTGGTTGATACCTGACTGGCCTGCGCCAGGGAATATCAAATCCTGTGTCACCACCCGTGCGGGCGGCGTCAGTCTGGCGCCGTTCGATAGCTTTAATCTCGGTGATCATGTTGATGACGACCTGGAGGCAGTGGCTGCTAATCGGATACGTCTGACCTCGCACTTGGGCATTCAGCCTGCTTGGCTGAGCCAAGTACATGGGGTTCACGTCGTTCAAGCAAACCCGCTCCGTGTGGTCGCCGCTGACGCTAGTTGGACCAACGCCCCCGGTGTTGCCTGCACCATAATGACAGCCGATTGTTTGCCGGTGCTGTTCTGCGACCGTGCGGGAACCCGTGTGGCTGCGGCACACGGAGGATGGCGGGGGTTGGCGGCTGGCATTTTGGAAGCGACAGTTGTTCAAATGGCGGTGCCCGTCAGCCAAATCATGGTTTGGCTGGGGCCTGCAATCGGGACTCAGGCTTTTGAAGTCGGGCCCGAAGTGCGTGATGCGTTCGTTGGCACGCATCCTGAAGCCGTTGAGGCGTTTGTACCCAGCTTGAACGACGGTCGCTTTTTGGCCGATATCTACGCTCTGGCGCGCCTGCGTTTGGCCGCGTGCGGAGTGACTGCGGTTTATGGAGGTGGATTCTGCACTGTCAATGACCCGCGTTTTTATTCCTACCGCCGCAGCGCTCGTACCGGGCGGTTTGCATCTCTGGTCTGGATTGATAGCCCCCACTCCTTGTAATACCGACGCTATCCTCTGTGGACTAACGTGCTGGCGAGCTATCTGAACGGCTAAAAGCGCATACGACCTTTCGCCAACCAGTTGGCTCCACAGGGTCGTGCCTGAGCTGCTACGCTCAGACCCCTTAGTAGCTGATCTGCGTCAATCAAATTGCGCTTGAATACTGCAAAATCGACCACATCTTATGGGCTATCTCGCAGGTTTTCTTTATAGGTGTGTCCATCGCTCCGGCCTGCTCTAAGGAAGGTGAATTATGCGTATTGACCGATTAACCAGTAAATTGCAGCTAGCGTTATCTGATGCCCAATCGTTGGCGGTAGGCCTCGATCACCCTGCCATTGAGCCTGCACATTTAATGCAGGCCCTACTTGAACAGCAAGGCGGCACACTCAAGCCGCTGCTGATGCAGGTTGGCTTTGACGTCAACAGCTTCCGCAAAGAATTGAGCAAAGAGCTCGACCATCTGCCAAAAATTCAGAATCCTACCGGCGACGTCAACATGTCGCAGGATTTGGCACGGCTGCTCAACCAAGCGGATCGCCTGGCACAGCAGAAAAGTGACCAGTTCATTTCCAGTGAGTTGGTTTTACTGGCTGCGATGGAAGACAACAGTAAGCTCGGCAAACTGTTGCTTGCCCAAGGGGTAAGCAAAAAAGCCCTTGAGAACGCCATCACCAATCTGCGTGGCGGCGAGGCGGTGAATGACTCCAACGTCGAAGAGTCCCGTCAGGCCTTGGACAAATACACGGTCGACCTGACCAAGCGCGCTGAAGAAGGCAAGCTTGATCCGGTGATCGGACGCGACGACGAGATTCGTCGGACCATTCAGGTGCTGCAGCGTCGCACCAAGAACAACCCAGTGCTGATCGGTGAGCCAGGCGTGGGTAAAACCGCAATTGTCGAAGGTTTGGCTCAACGCATCATAAATGGCGAAGTGCCCGACGGCCTCAAGGGTAAGCGTGTGCTGTCGTTAGATATGGGCGCCTTGATTGCGGGTGCCAAGTTTCGTGGTGAGTTCGAAGAGCGTTTGAAGGCGTTACTCAATGAGCTTTCGAAGCAAGAGGGCCAGATCATCTTGTTTATTGATGAACTGCATACCATGGTCGGTGCTGGCAAAGGCGAAGGTGCAATGGATGCGGGCAATATGCTCAAGCCTGCACTGGCGCGTGGCGAACTTCACTGCGTCGGCGCGACCACGCTCAATGAGTACCGTCAATACATTGAGAAGGACGCAGCCCTTGAGCGGCGCTTCCAGAAAGTATTGGTAGAAGAACCGAGCGAAGAAGACACCATTGCAATTTTGCGGGGCTTGAAGGAGCGCTACGAGGTTCACCACAAAGTGGCGATTACCGACGGTGCGATCATCGCAGCGGCCAAGCTGAGCCACCGCTACATCACCGATCGTCAGTTGCCAGACAAAGCCATCGACCTGATCGACGAAGCGGCCAGCCGCATTCGTATGGAGATCGACTCCAAGCCGGAAGTGCTCGATCGTCTGGAGCGGCGTCTGATTCAACTGAAGGTTGAATCCCAGGCGCTACGAAAAGAAGACGATGAGGCGGCGATCAAGCGTCTTGAAAAGCTTCAGGAAGAAATCAACCGGCTCGAGCGTGAGTACGCTGATCTAGAAGAGATCTGGACGGCTGAAAAAGCTGAGGTCCAAGGTTCGGCGCAGATCCAGCAGAAAATCGAGCAGTCGCGCCAAGAGTTGGAAGCTGCCCGCCGTCGGGGTGATTTGAATCGTATGGCTGAGTTGCAGTACGGGGTCATTCCGGATTTGGAACGCAGCCTGCAAATGGTCGATCAGCACGGAAAAAGCGAAAATCAGTTGTTGCGCAGCAAGGTTACCGAAGAAGAAATTGCCGAGGTTGTGTCCAAGTGGACCGGTATTCCAGTGTCGAAAATGCTTGAGGGCGAGCGCGACAAGCTGTTGAAGATGGAAAGTTTGCTGCATCAGCGCGTCATCGGCCAAGACGAAGCGGTCATCGCGGTTTCAAATGCTGTACGTCGATCCCGTGCCGGTCTCTCCGACCCGGACCGCCCGAGCGGCTCATTCATGTTCCTCGGCCCGACCGGCGTTGGTAAAACCGAGCTGTGCAAGGCGCTGGCAGAATTTTTGTTCGACACTGAAGAAGCCATGATTCGCATCGACATGTCTGAATTCATGGAGAAACACTCCGTCGCTCGGCTGATCGGCGCGCCTCCGGGATACGTAGGTTATGAGGAAGGCGGCTACCTGACTGAAGCTGTCCGCCGCAAGCCTTACTCAGTGGTTCTGCTGGACGAGGTCGAGAAGGCCCATCCTGATGTTTTCAACGTGCTGCTGCAGGTGCTTGAGGACGGTCGCTTGACTGACAGTCATGGGCGGACAGTGGATTTTCGCAACACCGTAATCGTGATGACCTCGAACTTGGGTTCGGCACAGATTCAAGACTTGGTCGGTGACCGCGAGGCGCAACATGCTGCGGTGATGGATGCGGTCAGCTCGCACTTCCGTCCGGAGTTTGTGAACCGTATCGATGAAGTCGTGGTGTTTGAGCCGTTGGCGCGTGATCAGATCGCCGGTATTGCCAATATTCAGTTGGGACGCCTGCGTGGGCGCCTCTCTGAACGCGAACTAAAGCTGGAGTTAAGCGACGAAGCTTTAGATAAATTGATCGCGGTGGGCTACGACCCAGTGTATGGCGCACGGCCTCTCAAACGTGCGATACAGCGCTGGATTGAAAACCCGCTGGCGCAGTTGATCCTTTCTGGACGCTTCCTGCCAGGCGCTAGTGTGACGGGCACGGTGGTCAACAACGAGATCGTTTTTGGCTGATCGGATCACGGCTTTGCTCTATAAACTAAGGCCCTCTCGGTGAGGGTCTTTTTTTATGGGCATAGCAGCTTACGGTGAGAAACCTCTATTTTGAGCGTTCTCATAGGAGAGTAGAAAAAAACGCAAATCATTGTCTTAAATGCAGTTTTAAGGGTTGACAGTCTTTTTTAAAATTGTAGAATAGCGCGCCTCAGAGATGCTAACGCAGCGATGCGAAATAGTCGAAGAGGCTGAAATAAGTAGTTAATTCAGCGATGTAGTTGTAAAGTTGCGTCTGAAATCGATAGTTCCGCGATAGCTCAGTTGGTAGAGCAAATGACTGTTAATCATTGGGTCCCTGGTTCGAGTCCAGGTCGTGGAGCCACTTATTCTAGATGTAGCCACATCGGGGTATAGCGCAGTCCGGTAGCGCGCCTGCTTTGGGAGCAGGATGTCAGGAGTTCGAATCCCCTTACCCCGACCATTTTTGGGTCGTTAGCTCAGTTGGTAGAGCAGTTGGCTTTTAACCAATTGGTCGTAGGTTCGAATCCCACACGACCCACCATTTTCTGCCGGGTTGTACCGGGTTGAATCTTAGGGAGTGATGCCAAAAGCATCACCCAATCTAAAAGGCACCTTTTACTAGGTGCCTTTTTGTATAACCGGGGTATAGCGCAGTCCGGTAGCGCGCCTGCTTTGGGAGCAGGATGTCAGGAGTTCGAATCCCCTTACCCCGACCATTTTCTACTCATGTTGTTATGGGTTTGAAGATACAGGCCAGATGCTTCGCGCATCGAAGCCAAATGAAAAAGGCGCCCTTCGGGGCGCTTTTTTTATGCCTGAAATAAACGCGTCTGATCTGACCCCAAAAAATTGGACGAAAATTAGCTAAGCCGTGCCAGCCTTTAGAGCGCCATGTAACTCAACAAGCGGCTCAGCAGGCCCAAACCAACCGTGACCGCCACTACCACGATAAGAAGCAGCCACGGCCGAAAAGGCTTGCGCTCGATCTGATGCTGAGATGTGTGCAGATACTCTTCGACACGTTGCTGGTCATCGGGGTTTAGGCGGCTAGTCATGTGAGCCTCATTGGATAATGAAACACGCGGATAAAAGTCAGGTTTGGATGAATTCCAGTAGTTCGACGCAGAGGGCGTCATCCAGTCGGATGATTCCGCTTTGTAGCACCCGTGCCGTAATTCCGCCATGGCCGCGTAAGGCTTGAAACGTCCCGTGGCCAAGTCGATGTTCAAGGCGGGCACAAGGCTGGCACCATCCTGTGGTTTCCAGAATCGCCTGGCCGATCTTGAAGCGTCGGCCCTTTAGACTGAATAAATTGATGCCGCTGATCACCAGGTTTCGCCGCAGGTCTTGCGGCACGATGGGGTTATCGTCGGCGCGACTTAACAACGAGCTGACTACGGCAAGATGTTCCCATTGGATCAACGTCACTTGCCTGGCGTTACGCGGGCCGGGCCGTGAATGATCACCGGTCAGCCCAGCTTCGCGGCGCGCCTCCACGGCATCCAGCTCGATCATGTCGATGCGCGACTCTGGCCGCACGCCAATCCAGCGCACACGACCCCGCTGAGGTACGTCGGCGAGGAGTTCCTGCAACGGACTCATAGGCTGATACCTACGTCAAAAACCACGCTACGGCCAAGGTTAGTGCGTAAAAAATCCGGTGCATCGGGGTGCGCAAACAATACCCGGGCAAAGGTTGGACCGACCAATGACAATGAGCGCCAGCCTTGGCGCAAATATTCAGTCGGCGGTGGAAAATGACTGTTCAGATCGAGGACTTCCCGCTTGAGGCTGGCAAACGCAATGATATCCAGCTCCCCGAGGTCTAGCCCACGCTCTCGATAGTTGTGCGCTTTTTTACGTAGGGTCGGCGCCAAGCGCTGAAGCAGTTCTGGCGCAGAGATCCGTTTTGGCTTGGCTTCACGGCGTACCAATTGTCTCAACGAAAAAGCACTGCGCCGCCGTTGCAACTCTTCACGCCATTCGTCGTTTAAGCGCCGACCTTCATCCAGCACAAAAAACACCTCAAAGCTGGCCTCGCGAAACAGCACGTCGGGCGGCTCCTGTCCGGCCGGGGTGAAGTCTTCGTTGCGATGTGCAATGTTCAACCCTTGTAATAACCGCTGACAAACCCAGCGCTCGCGCTCCCACTTACGCGCATTGGAAAGAAATGCGTTGGCTTGTTCGGCCTGAATCGTGAGCAGGCGTAAGTAGTCAGAGTCATCCATAGGCCAAGCTTAGCGTCCAACGTGTGATAACTGAAAGCAAGAATGAGGAGGTGTAGACTTTGGAGCATTATTTAGCCCAAACCGGCAAGCCGCGATTTTGATGTTCGCGGGTGGTGACGAATTTCTCCTCTGTATAACGAAAGCGACGATAAGGAGATTTAATTGAACATTGACATCGTTTTCCTGCTCGGCGCCGCACTATGATCAGCGCCCATGTGCTCTCCCCGGAAACCATGGTCGTTGGTTGGTTGCTGTATGTACCTTTAGTGCTGTGGGCGCTATGGCGTTCACCTTGGGTCGAGTTGTTTACTGACAACCGTCGCCAGCATTTGTTTTACGGCACGGTGTTTGCGCTGTTCCTGCTATGGCTGGTGCGGCGGGATTTCGATACGGGTGTTTCTTATCACTTTATTGGCATGACCGCCGTGACCCTGCTGCTCGATTGGCCGTTGGCGATTATGGGTGGGCTATTGGCGCAATTGGGGTTGCTACTACTGGGTCGACAGGACTTTGCTGCATTGGGCGTGAACGGCCTGTTGTTGATCGCCTTGCCGGTGATGGTGACAGAGGCTTGCGCCCTGCTGGTAGAGCGCGCACGACCCAAAAATCCCTTTGTATACATCTATTGTTCAGGCTTTCTAGCTGCAGCGATATCCGCCTTGTTGTGCCTGTTGCTGGGATTGGTCCTGCTGTGGTTCGACGGGTTGTTTGCGATGCCAGAGTGGCTAGAAGACTTCGTGGGCTACCTGTGGTTGATCATCTTTCCCGAGGCGTTCATCAACGGCATGGTGGTCAGTGCGTTCGTGGTGTTTTGTCCTGAGTGGCTTGAGACATTCAATCGTACCCGATACCTGTCTGCGCCTTGGAACGAGGAGAAGCCTTCAAACAGCGACCGCTGATCATTGCAATCAGCGGTCAGGCTTGATCAATGGTCGCGGGACGGAAAATCGCCCGAGAACGACTCGTCTTCTGCGTCCGGGCCCACCGGGATCGCATGCTCTTCGGAAGCCCATGCGCCTAAATCTATCAGTTTGCAGCGATCAGAGCAGAACGGTCGAAACAGGCTGGCGGCGCTCCATTCCACAGGGGCGCCACAGGTAGGGCATTCGACGGTCAAGGGCTGGCTCATGGTTGGCCTCCATGTAAAGTTAAATAAAAATGATGCAAGCGCTCAACTTCGCTTTTAAGCCAGGCAGGATCGCGGTCGTTGACCAGCACATCATCGGCATGACTCAGGCGTAATTCGCGGTTGGCCTGGGCGTTGAGAATGGCTTTGACCTGCTCCTCGCTGGTGCTATCGCGAAGCATGGTGCGCTGGATTTGAAGATCCTCAGGAGCATCAATCACCAACACGCGCTGGGTCAGTTTGTATTGGCCTGACTCCACGAGAAGCGGCGAAACCAGAATCGCATAGGGCGATTCTGCCCGAGCCAGGTCACTCATAATCTCTTGGCCGATCAGCGGATGCAGCAAAGCCTCAAGCCAGCGCCGCTGTTCAGGGTTCTGAAAGACCAGACCGCGCAATGCGGAGCGGTCCAGTTGCCCATCAGGCTGCAACACACCAGCCCCGAAGTGCTCGACGATTTGCGCCAGTGCCGGCCGACCGGGTTCGACCACCCAGCGTGCGGCGTGGTCCGCATCCACCAAGTGCACGCCTAGGTCTGTAAAGCACTGCGCCGCTGCGCTTTTGCCGCTACCGATGCCGCCAGTGAGGCCGAGAATCCAGGGTTTGAAAGGGTTTTTGGTCATCTGAAACCGGCAAACTGCATGTAAGAGGCGGTTATTTGACCACCCCAGAGCAGCGCGATCCAGCCTGCAATCGCCAAATAAGGACCGAAGGGAATTGGTGTGCTGGTACTGGCGTTGCGCAAACGCAACAGGATCAAGCCCAACACCGCGCCCACCAGCGACGCCAGCAGAATCGTCAGCGGCAGAATCTGCCAACCGCCCCATGCGCCGAGCATCGCCAGCAACTTAAAGTCGCCATAGCCCATGCCTTCCTTGCCGGTCACCAACTTAAATATCCAAAACACCAGCCACAGGCTCATGTAACCGGCCACCGCCCCCCACAAGGCATCGTGCAAGTTAGTGAACAGACCAAAAGTGTTCACAATCAACCCCAGCCACAACAAGGGCAGCACCAATGCGTCGGGCAGCAGTTGATGGTCCGCATCAATCAAACTCATCGCCAACAGGCCCCAGGCCAGTACCAACATTGCTATCGCCTGCCAACCGAACCCGAAATGCCAGGCAATAAACGCCGAAAGCAACCCGCAGGCAAGTTCAACGATTGGGTAACGTTTACTGATCGGCGCTTTACAGCCAGAGCACTTACCGCCGAGGAACAAATAACTGATCACCGGCAAGTTCTCCCACGCACGAATCTTGTGTGCGCAATGCGGGCAGCGGGAGTGGGGGAGCATCAGATTAAAGGTGTCAGGTTCCGGCTCAGCAGGGAGGGCAAGCATCTCCCTGGCTTGGGACTTCCAGTCACGGTCGAGCATGATGGGCAGGCGATAGATGACCACATTCAGGAAGCTGCCGACCAGCAGGCCTAAGACTAGAGCGCAAATAACAAAGGCCAGCGCAGAACTGGCCAGCAGATTAATGAGCGGCATGTTAAACGACGTTTCCGAGCTGGAAGATGGGAAGGTACATAGCGATGACGAGACCGCCGACTACGACGCCGAGGACGGCCATGATGAACGGCTCCATCAGTGCCGTCATGTTGTCGACCATACCGTCTACTTCATCTTCATAAAAGGTCGCGACTTTATCGAGCATTGAGTCTAAAGCGCCTGACTCTTCACCGATGGCGGTCATTTGAATTGCCAGCGTGGGAAATACCCCCGTGGTGCGCATCGAAAAATTCAGCTGCATGCCGGTGGAAACGTCGAGTTTGATTCGGTTAACGGCGTTTCGGAAAACTACATTGCCCGTGGCGCCGGCTACTGACTCGAGGGCTTCGACCAACGGCACACCGGCTGCAAACGTGGTGGACAAGGTGCGGGCGTAGCGGGCGACCGATGATTTGTAGATGAGGGGGCCAACGATGGGGACTTTGAGTAGCCCGCGGTCTAATGTGTCGCGAAATTTTTGAGAGGTTTTGTAGGCTCGTTTAAATGCATATATTGAAACAATAGTTGCCGCTAAAACGATATACCACCAATTCTGCAGTAGTTCAGAAAGGCCAATGACCATTAACGTAAATGTGGGTAACTTTGCGCCGAAGCTTGAAAAGACGGACTGAAATTGCGGAACAACTTTTATGAGGAGAATTGCCGAAACAATCAAGGCGACGATTACCACCGCTATGGGATAAGTCATGGCCTTCTTTATTTTTGCTTTGAGCATTTCTGTCTTTTCTTTGTAGGTCGCCACCCGTTCCAGTAAAGCTTCCAAAGCGCCCGCTTGCTCGCCAGCATCAACCAAACTGCAATAAAGATCATCGAAATATTCTGGCTTCTTCCTCAAGGAAGAAGCGAAGCTGTTACCTGCGGCCACTTCC
Source organism: Pseudomonas sp. AB6 (assembly GCF_034314105.1). NCBI lineage: Bacteria > Pseudomonadati > Pseudomonadota > Gammaproteobacteria > Pseudomonadales > Pseudomonadaceae > Pseudomonas > Pseudomonas sp. AB6. Next base: position 3,268,583 of record NZ_JAVIWJ010000001.1, on the reverse strand, counting down.
TGCTTAATATCGTTGATCAGGGATCTCATTCGCGGGTTATCCGAGCTCTCTCCAATAATGTCGAAAGATTGCAGCAGCGGAACTCCGGCTTTCATCATGGTCGCCATCTGTCGCGTGAAAAACGCAATATCGATCGGCTTTATCTTTTTGCCTTCACCAAAAATCGAGACGGTTTTCTTGCGCACTTTGACAGGTGTTATGCCTTGCTTGCGCAGTTGGGCTTTGATCAGGGCAGGGTTGTGCCCGTTCAGTTCGCCCGTCAGCTTTGCACCTTTTTTATCCGTGCCTTCCCAAGTATAAACACTGACTTTAACTACTTTGGTCGCCATGCTTAATCCTTGGTCACACGGTTGATTTCTTCAAGGCTTGTGACGCCCTGCATGGCCTTCATTAGTCCCGACGTACGCAGGTCGTTAAAGCCGTCTTTACGCATCTGAACAGCAATATCCATTGAGTTGCCCTCTTCCATGATGAGCCGTTGCAACTCGGGGGTACTCTTCACCACCTCATAAATCCCGACACGGCCTTTGTAGCCGTTGTTGCAATGGTCACAGCCGACCGGCGAGTAAATCTTGAACGTGCCGATTTTGTCTTCGGGGAAGCCTTCTTTAATCAGCGTTTCACGGGGGATATCCGCTTCTTTCTTGCACAGTGGACACAATTTTCGTGCCAGACGTTGAGCAATGATCAGGTTGATAGCCGTTGCGATGTTGAATGCGGCTACGCCCATGTGCTGGAGGCGAGTCAAGGTTTCCGCTGCGCTGTTGGTGTGCAACGTGGACAACACCATGTGGCCGGTTTGCGAGGCTTTGATGGCGATTTCCGCCGTTTCCAAGTCGCGAATTTCCCCAACCATGATCACGTCCGGATCCTGACGCAGGAACGCACGCAGTGCCTGTGAAAAATCCATGCCTTGTCGCGGGTTGACGTTGACCTGATTGATGCCTTCCAGGTTGATCTCCACCGGGTCTTCGGCGGTGGAAATGTTGATGTCCACGGTATTAAGAATATTTAGGCCGGTATAGAGCGAAACGGTTTTGCCAGAGCCCGTAGGGCCGGTGACTAGAATCATGCCTTGAGGCTGTTTAAGTGCAGCCAGATACAGTTCTTTTTGATCGGGCTCATAGCCGAGGGCATCAATCCCCATCTGTGCGCTGGACGGGTCGAGAATCCGCATCACGATCTTTTCGCCCCACAAGGTGGGCAAGGTATTGACTCGAAAGTCGATGGCTTTGGTTTTGGAAATCCGCAATTTGATCCGGCCATCCTGTGGACGGCGGCGTTCGGAGATGTCCAAACTGGCCATAACCTTTAAACGCGCGGAAATCCTGCTGGCCAAATGAACGGGCGGCTTGGCGACTTCGTGAAGAATGCCATCGGTGCGTAAGCGCACCCGGTAAGTTTTTTCATACGGCTCAAAATGCAGGTCCGATGAGCCTGCCTTAATGGCATCCAGCAGCATCTTATTAACGAAACGCACAACGGGTGCATCGTCCGCATCTTGGCCGGCAATGGTGTCCTGTTTTTTATCGTCCAATGATTCGATGTCGAGATTTTCCAGGTCAACATCTGCCATGTCGCCCAAGCCAGCGCTGGAACCCTCGAAAAACTTCTCGATCGCATCCGTTAACTTGTCATCTTCCACCAGAATCGCTTCAGTATTAAGTCCGGTGCTGAACTGAACATCGGTAATAGCTTGGTGGTTGGTAGGGTCGGAAATACCGACAAATAATTTGTTGCCCCGTCGCCACAATGGCAAAACATGGTGTTGGCGAATCAATTTCTCGCTTACTAGCCCTTTAGGCTGTCCCTCTTTATCCAGTTTGCTCAAATCTAGAAACGGCACACCAAATTGCTCAGAAGCAATTTCCGCCAGAACAATACTTTTAAGCAGCTTATTCTGCACCAGATAGCTGACCAGCGATATTTTGCTGCGCTGAGCTTTCTGATAAGCGTCTTGAGCGACTTTTTCATTGAGCAGTCCTGCTACCGTCAACTGCTTGGCCAAACCTGTTAAAGCGACATCAGTCATAAGACCACCGGACACAGACAATGTGACGGTTATAGCGTAGTCGGGCTGTGCTGCCAAACCCTCGAAGACAAACTGACCAAATTTGTCAGTTTGTGCGCTTATAGGTGAGGTTTTTATTGCGGAGTTTACGGTTTTTGACCTGAATCGCCAGGGTTAAACGGCTTGGCACGGGCCGTGCTTTGGTAGTTTTAGACGGTACCTACTGACGTACGGAGAGACATCATGAAATTGCAAAAAGGCTTCACACTTATCGAATTGATGATCGTGGTTGCGATTGTCGGGATTCTGGCGGCCGTGGCTCTTCCTGCTTACCAGAACTACATCAAGAAAGCGGCCTATGCAGAAATCACGTCTGCTATGGACCCAATAAAAGCGGCCATCAGTATTTGTGCTCAGCAGCAAGCTCAAGGCGGTGCAGACTATACTGGCTGTGATACCCCAGCGCTTATAGGTATAACTATGCCCGGTGCCGGGCCCGCTTTGAGCAGTATTGCAATCACTACGAAGACCGCTATTATTACGGCTACACCAAATGCATATAAAGGGATTTTGGCTGCAGAAACATGCACACTTTCACCTTCTACACCAGTCGCTAACACCGCTATAACTTGGACGTGGGGCGGTGCCTGCGTAAGTGCCGGTTACATCAGGAACTAAGCCTTAGTGGGTGTTGTCCGAATCAGAGTTGGGCTGTGATGGTCTGCGGTTATCGCTCTTAAAAACCATAGTTGTTGGGCTAGGGTCAAGTTGTGGGAGGTTTGGCTCAGTGCTAGCCTCACTCAACCGCCGAAATAGCTCAGCCCGGTAGAGCAGCGCACTCGTAACGCGAAGGTCGTAGGTTCGATTCCTATTTTCGGCACCAAAAAAAGCCCTGATTCTCACGAATCGGGGCTTTTTCACATCTGGCGAATGCTGGTCCTCACAAACTCAAGCGCATCGACAAATCCACTGCCTTTATATCCTTGGTCAGCGCACCAATCGAAATGTAATCCACCCCGGTCTCGGCAATCGGCACCAGTGTCGTGTCATTGATCCCGCCACTGGCTTCCAGTTTCGCTCGTCCTGCCGTAATGCGCACCGCTTCACGCATGTCATCCAGGCTCAGTTCGTCAAGCATGACAATGTCGGCGCCCGCCAGCAGCGCTTGGTTGAGTTCATCAAGGCTCTCAACTTCGATCTCCACAGGTTTTCCAGGGGCGATTTTGCGAGCGGTGGCGATTGCCTGGGCGATGCCACCGCAGGCAGCGATGTGGTTTTCCTTGATCAGGAACGCGTCGAACAGGCCGATGCGGTGGTTATGGCAACCGCCGCAGGTGACGGCATATTTCTGGGCCATGCGCAGGCCGGGCAGGGTTTTGCGCGTGTCGAGCAGTTTGACTTGGGTGCTGGCCACTTTGTCGGCGTAGTGCTGTGCACGTGTGGCAACGCCCGAGAGCAGTTGCAGGAAGTTCAGCGCACTGCGTTCGCCGGTCAACAGCGAGCGTGCCGGGCCTTCGAGGTGAAACAGCGGTTGGTTGGGTTTGACCCGCTCACCATCGACGACTTGCCAGTGCACAGCAACACGTGGGTCCAGCTGCCGAAAAACCGTATCCACCCAGGCGGTGCCGCTGATCACGGCAGCGTCACGGGTAATGATGGTGGCCTTGGCCATACGTTCTGCCGGTATCAGCTGGGCAGTAATGTCGCCACTGCCTACATCCTCTAGTAGCGCGCGGCGCACGTTGGCTTCGATTTCAGTCGTTAGGGGGGCGAGGCGTAGGTTCGGCATTTAAGACTCCACTTCTAAGTGAGTGAAGTATAAGGCACCCCATTGCAGCAACCCACCCCGCGAATAGACGCCAGCCAGCGGCCAAGCCTGCGGTTCGTCGGTTTTGCTGGGGCCGACGAGATAGACAGTGAGATTGGCGGTCTATGCACTGTCAGCGGCCAAAAATAGTAGAAAACACAGCTGGCTTAACTGACATCTTTTGCAAGATACTGTGTCGATCATTTGACGTCATGTCTTTGGCGCAAAAATGTTCAAAGAAGCTGACTTTACAGATGAGCCTTGTACGTCTTGGCTGTAGAGAGTTCGCGATTGTTCTCAATGGGAGACGTTGATGCAAAACGACGGCAAAGTGGTTCCACTCAACAAGAGTGTCCCAGAGCAGGTACCGGCCTCTTCGCTGGTTCGGATTCCCGTCGTTTTGCTACAAGTTCGAGACAAAGCTGCACAGCAGGTCAAAGATGCATTGCAGACGCTGTTCGATAACGCCGATGACACGCTGTTTGAAATGGCTGATCGTGCCCACAATAACGTTGAGCAAAACAGCTTTTTTGAGGCGATGCGCGACCTTCGCCTCAAGCGTAAAAGTATTGAGCGAGGGGTCCTCGATAAGTTTTATGAGGCCTTTTTGCGTCTTGGGCAATACGAAGTCAGTGAGCCTGAAATCGCTTCTCCGATGACCTTTGACAAGCTGGCGTTGGTACACAACGACGATCTTGAAAAAACCGTTGCTGTCGATGCGATGGTCTCTAAAGTCTTGAGCCGCGACGGTTTCGCACTTACTCAGCTGACTACCCGCTTGAATACCCTGATTCCCCAACACCTGACAGACCTCACGAACCCAATGGGTCCGACAGCGCTGTGCGATTTCTTCTTGCAGGCCTGTCGGACCCTCATAGTTGAAATCAAGGTAAAACTGATTATTTTCAAGTTGTTTGAAAAGTACGTGCTGACCGATGCTGACCAGCTATACGACGAAGCCAATCAGCTATTGATTGCCAGCGGTATCCTTCCAGACTTGAAGGCAGCGCCGGCTCGACGGGTCTCTGATCGCGCAAGTGCCAGCGCGCGTGCACCGCAAACTGCCGAAACGGGCGATACAGCAGGCGCAGCTAGCGTTAGTCGGCAACTCGACCAAGATGTCCACGAGGTGTTCGCCGCGCTTCAGGAGTTGCTTTTATACGTACGCAGCGTCGCACCATTGCCTGAACCCAACGCCGAAGCCAAACCGATTTCCAGCCACGACTTGCTACGTCTTTTGTCGCACCTACAACAATATGTACCTGAGCCTGAAGCGCACGATGAGTTCAACCTGCGTAATCAACTCGAAGAATTGCTTGCCCGCGTCAGCATGAAGAGTGGGAAGTTTCGTGTTGTGGGTGTCGTTGACGAAGACGTAATCAACCTTATTGCCATGCTGTTCGAGTTCATCCTCGACGACCGCAACTTGCCAGATTCGCTTAAAGCGTTGATCGGGCGTCTGCAAATACCGATGCTGAAGGTGGCAGTGATCGACAAGAGCTTTTTCAGTCGTGGAAGCCATCCAGCGCGACGCCTGCTTAACGAAATCGCCTCCGCCGCTTTAGGATGGGGTAGCCGCGACGACTATCAGCGCGACACGCTTTACTTACGAATCGAACAGATTGTGCAACGGTTGCTCAACGATTTTGTCGACGACCCAGCGATTTTCTCCGAGCTGCTGGTGGACTTTCTCGCTTTTACGGCCGACGAGCGTCGTCGCAGTGAGCTACTTGAGCAGCGTACCCGCGATGCGGAAGAGGGCCGAGCCCGAGCTGAGTTAGCACGGGAGCTTGTGCAGCATGAGTTGAACCATCGCTTGTTGGGCAAAACCTTGCCTGAAGTTGTGGTACGACTGCTTCAAGAAGCATGGAGCAAGGTGCTGCTGCTGACGTGTTTGAAACACGGTGATCAGTCGCCAGAGTGGCGTGCGGGTTTGGGCGCTATGGACGATCTGATCTGGAGCGTCGAGCCACATGGGGAACCTGAAGCCCGGCAGCGATTGCTCGACCTGGTGCCCGGCTTGCTCAAATCGTTGCGCGATGGCCTGACCAGCGCGGCGTTTGATCCGTTCGCCACCGGAGACTTTTTTAGTCAGCTAGAAAGCCTGCATGTCCAGGCGTTCCAGTATTTCGCCCACCAGCAGGACGACCTTGGCGAGAGTCAGATAAAGTCAGCGTCAATCTCGGAAATGGTTGCAGTTGTCGAAGAGATTATTCTGATCGCGCCCGGCGAAAAGCCGCACAGCGACCAAGGCGTGCGTTTGGAAGACGATGACGACGCGGTGCTTGAGGTCGACAAACTGCGTATTGGCTGCTGGGTCGAAATACAGGAGGACGAGGAGCACAAACTGCGCTGTAAATTGGCGGCCATCATCGAGCCGGCCGGTCGTTACGTATTCGTTAACCGCACGGGCATGAAGGTATTGGAAAAAACCCGCATGGGCCTGGCGGTTGAGTTTCGGCGCGGCGCGGTCCGCCTGCTTGACGATGCCCTGCTGTTTGATCGTGCGCTGGAAGCAGTGATCGGCAACCTGCGGCGACTCAAAGGCGGGGCCTGATCGCCGCTATTCGACCAAGCGCTCGACACTGCGAAAACACCTGTTTGGTCGTTAACGGAAAATAGTGCTGCCCCGTATTTCTCCGTCGCGGGCATACTTGCGTTATTGATCCGCCGTTCAAGGAACCCCTCATGCAACTGGACCCTGTCAGCGGGTGGTGCCATGGCGCGAAGTCCTGCCCGTCGCCCAACTTCAATGCGCGGCCGGAGGCAGAGATTTCGCTGTTGGTGATCCATAACATCAGTTTGCCCCCCGCTCAGTTCAAGACCGGCTATGTGCAAGCGTTCTTTCAGAACCAATTGGATGTCACACAACACCCTTATTTTGAAAGCATCGCTGATTTGCGTGTGTCGGCGCATTTTTTGATTGAGCGTGACGGTATGCTCACTCAGTTCGTGTCTTGTCTGGATCGTGCCTGGCACGCGGGAATTTCCTGTTTCGAAGGGCGTGAGACCTGTAACGACTATTCCATTGGGATAGAACTGGAAGGTACCGATGAACTGGCCTTCACTGACGCTCAATACGATGCCTTGATTGAATTGACCCGCCAGTTGCAATCGACGTTTTCAGCCATTACCACGCAGCGAATTTGCGGCCACAGCGATATCGCTCCGGGACGTAAGACAGATCCGGGTCCATGCTTTGATTGGGCGCGTTTTCGAGCTGCATTGCAGGATTGAAGTGAGGGACGAAGAATGAGTTTTTTGGTGTTGCTGTTGGCAGTCTGGATAGAGAAGTTCTCAGCCTTGCGCCGACGTGTTCAGCGGGATGGCCCATGGCTGCGAGAGCTGGAGAAACTTGAAATCAGCCCGCGTCTGAATACCCGGCCGTGGTTGGTCTTGGCGCTGCTGATTTTGCTGCCAGTCACACTATTAGCCTTGCTGTTGGTGGTGTTGCAGTCAGTGGCATATGGCTGGCTGGGTTTGCCTGTGCACTTACTGGTCTTGATTTACAGTTTGGGTCGCGGCGATTTATTGGCCGCTTTGGGACCGTTTCGAGATGCCTGGCGCAGAGGCGACGAGCAAGCTGCCAGCCTTGTTGCCGAACGTGACATGGGTGTCATTGCTGAAGATGGCGAACAGTTGCTCGACGGTGTTCAGCGTTATTTGATGTGGCAGGCTTATCAGAGCTTTTTTGCCGTGATTTTCTGGTATTTCCTGTTGGGGCCAGTTGCTGCCCTGAGTTACCGGCTGCTTGCCCTTGCCGTTACTCACGGTAAAAATCCCGCGTTGGTCGAGCGTGCGGCTCAACTGCACCACGCGTTTGATTGGATTCCAGTTCGACTGTTGGCCGCCAGTTTTGCCTTGGTCGGAAACTTCGTCGCGGTCAGTCGGTTAATGCTGCATGAGTTGCTCAACTGGAATATCAGCGCCGCAGAACTGGTGACAAAAACCGGCCAAGTAGCCAGTGAGATTTCGACCCCTGTTGTAGGGGCAGAGGGTGTGGCTAACCTTGATGCGCTATGGGAATTGCTGTTGCGCTCGGCGGTGGTTTGGTACGCAGGGTTTGCGTTGTGGACATTGTTGATTTAAGCGGTTTTTTGGTCCGGCCGCATCAGGCCACTAGTGAATGAATAGGCTCCCGCAGGGGATTTCTGATTACCTGCCGGACCGATTTCATTCGGGCAGCGTTTTACCTGATGCATCTCGTTCGTTTACCTTTACTTACAAAACTTGCGCTGGATATCAGGTATACAGATAACATCGCGAATAGTGGCTTTGCGCTATTTCGACGAACCGCTTCACCCTAAAAATAAGAAAAGGGAGCGTCTTTGTGAAGAGTCTTTTGTACCCGGCGATCGCGTTGATGAACCGCCTGAGCTTCGCGATGAAGTTCACTCTCATCAGTATTCTGTTTTTCCTGCCTATGTTAGTGACTAACTTCTATTTGGTCAGGGATTCCTATCGGGAGTTCGTGGGCACCCGGACCGAGCTGCAAAGTATCGAACGGGTAGGCGCTAGTCTAAACCTGAGGCGGGATTTGGAAACCCTCGACGGGCTGGTCGGGATGAATGTAGTGCTTGGCCAGGCCAGTCAATTCGAAGCCTTGAATTTGCGAATTTCCGCTTTGGAAATTACTGTGATGAGCACGTTAAAGAGCCTGAAAGCGCCCACGGAAGATGCGGCCCAGGTCGTTGCCTTTAACACCAAGCGTGACGAACTGCTGTCCGACTTCAAGGCGCAACAGGCCGAGTCTTCGCTGCAAAGCAAAAGCGGCATGGTGTCGCGATTGCTAAGCAAGGCGCAGACCTTCAGCAAAGTAGTCGTTAGCCAAGCGGGTCTTAGTCAGGACAGCAGCAGCGACGTGCGGCAACTGGTCGATTTGATCACCAGCGTTACCCCCTTGATCACTCAGGCCATCGGCGACGGTCGGACGATGGGTTCGTATTCATTGGGGCAGGGCATGATCAACTCATCGGCCAGTAACCGCTTCGATGAGCTATTGCAGCAACTTGAACGCATCCAGGGTGATTACGCGTTAAAGCTGCAAGACGCCATCGGCAATAGCGTCGCTGCACGCAACGCACTACAGGCCCAAGCGCAGGCCAGCTTGGCGACACTTAAACAAAGCAGTGAGTTATTCGAGCAGCAGGTGGTGTCGGCTGAGAGCTTGAATGCGCCGTGGGAGAAGTTTTATGAGCAGGCTAGCGGGCTGATCGCCAAAACGTACCAATTGGACGATGCGACCCTGACCTTCCTGAGCCAGGAACTGCAAGGTCGGCTAGTGGAAAATCGCCAACACACGATTTTTTTGGTGCTGGCGCTGGCGGGAGCGTTTTTACTGATTGTTTATTTGTATAGCGGGTTCTATGCCTCTACCCGCACCACGCTAAAGCAGCTGGGCGATGTTATGGAAAAGGTCGCTGCGGGTGATATGACCGCCAGCTTCACTGCGCGCAGCCATGATGAGTTGGGTGAACTCGGTCGAGTGTTCAACGGTACGGTGAAAAAAATCCATGACCTGATCGAGTTAGTAAGCAAGACCGTCATCGAGGTTGAACGGCAAGCCGGTCAGGTCGAATCCGTGTCCGCGGTGAGTAATCAGGCGGTGGCGGGGCAGCGCAGCCAGATCGAATTAGTGGCGACGGCGATGAATCAGATGTCGGCCACGGCGCAAGAGGTAGCGCGCAGTGCGACTGCAGCAGTCAACAGTGCGCACAGCGTCAATCAGGAAACAGTCAGCGGTCGTGGCTTGGTTGAGTCCCAGCAGAGCAGCATTTCCCGGCTCGCTAGCGAGATTGATCAATCGGTGCTAGTGATCAATCAATTGGCTACCGACAGCTCGTCTATCAGCCGGGTTCTGGATGTGATCAAAAGTATTGCCGAGCAAACCAATTTGCTGGCGCTTAACGCCGCGATCGAAGCCGCGCGAGCGGGGGAGCAAGGCCGGGGTTTTGCGGTGGTGGCGGATGAGGTTCGCACCCTGGCAAAGCGTACGCAGCAATCTACCGAGGAAATCGAGCAGATGATCGCCAAATTGCAGAACGGCGTAGGGGCGGCGGTCAAAGCCATGGGTGTCAGCCATGAAATGGCTAACGGCACCGTAGGCCAATCGGAGAAGGTCCAACAAGCGCTGGAAAACATACTTGGCGCCGTGAGTATGATCGTCGATCAAAATCAGCAGATTGCAGCGGCCGTAGAACAACAAACGGCTGTTGCCCATGACATTGATCGAAACATTGTCGAGATTAATCGAGCAGGTGAACGCACGGCAGAAGGTGCGAATCAAACGGAACACGCCAGCCGCCAGTTATCGGCGCAAGTTGTGGAGCTGAAGCAGCTGATCAGTGCGTTTCGGGTATAACGCTGCCTATTTCCAGTTGAACAGCTCGTAAGCGTTGCGGGTGCTGGCGTTGGCCAAATCCTCGGCTGGCAGGCCCATCAATCGGGCCAGCGCCAGGCAGATATCTGGCAGATGCTCAGGGCTGTTGCGCTGGTTGGGGTACATGGCGGGCGCCATGTCTGGGGCGTCGGTTTCCAGTACGACGCTCTCCAGCGGCAGTTCGGCGATAACCCGGTGCATGCGCAGCGCTTGTGGCCAGGTCGCTGCGCCGCCCAAGCCGAGTTTGAAACCCAGCTTGATGTATTCACGCGCCTCTTCCCGACTTCCCGCAAAAGCATGAATGATTCCGCCGCGCTTGAGCTTAAAGCGTTTAAGCGTGTCTATCACGCTGGCGTGGCTGCGGCGCACATGTATAAGAGCCGGTAACTTGAAGTCGACGGCCAGTTGCAGTTGCGCCTCGAATAGTCTTTGCTGCTGATGCCGGTCTAATGTTTCAACAAAGTAATCCAGTCCGATTTCACCCACCGCGCACACCTGTGGATGACCCTTTAAGCGAGTCAGCCAATCGCCCAACTCCACCACGTGCGCGGGCAGGTGCTGATCAATGTAGAGCGGATGCAGACCGAATGCTGCGAACAAGGCGGCGTCATTTTGCGTCAAATTCCAAACTCGCTGCCAATTACGCTGACATACACCCAGCACCACCATCCGTTCGACACCCAGCGCTCGACAGTTTTCCAGCAGTGTCGGGCGGTCAGCGTCGAAATCCGGAAAGTCCAGATGAGTGTGAGTGTCGATCATCGTCACGCTCATGCCTCGTGGATTCGTTGTTTGAAAGTCCGCGCAATGGCATGCACGCCGGGTTGATAGTCGTCGTTTTCCACCGCTGCCAAGGCCAACGACAGTGCTTTGTCAGCGATCAGTTGGTGTTGTTGCGCCATGGCATTGACCGGCAGCGGCAGGAAATCCAGTAACTGAGTATCGCCGAAGGTGGCCAAATGCAGATGCTCCGGGTTCAGCGACTGGCTGTGCAGAACATCAAAAATGCCTTGCAACAGTACGTAGGACGTCGTGATAAGCGCGTCGGGTAACTGGCCTCGGCGCGCTAACAGTTCGCTCGCCAGACGCTGACCGCACTTACGGCTGAAGACCTCGCCTTGTTGAACAATGATTTCGCCACTAAAGCCTACAAGCGCTTGCTCGAAACCGGCAGTACGGATCTGACTGACGATCAGTTCCGGGTGTGCGCTAATCAGCGCTATGTTCCGTGGCGCTAGTTTTAGCAGGCTTTGGGTCAATTGCAGGCTGGCCGCTCGGTCGTCGCTGACCACTGAACAGAAGTGCGCAGGGTCCATCTGGCGGTCCAGCGCGATAATCGGAAGGCCTGCTTTTTGCAGCTCACGGTAGCTGTCGTCATCGTACGGCAGGCAACTGGCGACAAAGAGCGCGTCGCAACGCCGAGCGCGGAAGAGCTGCAACAGCTGCAATTCACTGGCTGGCGAGTCGTCGGAACTGGCAATCAGCAGTTGATAACCTTGAGCGCGGGCGCCTTGTTCTAGCAGTTTGGCGATCCGTGCGTAGCTGGGATTTTCCAGGTCCGGCAGGATAAATCCTAGTGTGCGGGTATGACGGCTGCGCAAACCGGCGGCTTGTGGGTTGGGGCGAAAGTCGTGCTGATCAACCACCTTGCGCACGCGTTCGACCGTCGCGCTGCTGATGCGTTGTTGTTCGGCTTTGCCGTTGATGACGTAGCTGGCGGTGGTAACGGAAACACCGGCCAGACGAGCTATATCACTGAGTTTCAACCCAAATATCCTTTTTGTTGTTGGATTGCCTGGTGTCTGAAATACCGCTGCTGCGGGTCACCCCTGCTGACGCCTACTCTCAGGCACTTATTCAGAAGAGACCTTGGCAAAACACAAATCTCTCAGTTATTTCGCGCATCCCTTTGAAAACCGTCCTGCCCATATGACGGTTGGGCTTCAACGGCCGCAGATTATCGAGTAACGTGCCGGACTTGATAGATTAATCGATTCAGCTATAGAAATAATTCTTCTGCACTACTCGCTTCGAGGCGGTCAGATAGTTATTCCGCGCCTGCTAGTAGTCGTGGATGCGCAGATGTGTGAATGCAGTCCCTAAACAAAAAGGAGAAAAGTATGCTCGAACTCACCGTAGAGCAGATATCCATGGGCCAAACGGCTATGGACAAGTCTGCTGCATTGCAATTGTTGGCCAGCAAGCTGGTCGCCGATGGCTTGGTGGCAGAGGGTTATCTTCTAGGACTGCAAAGCCGAGAAGCTCAGGGCTCAACGTTTCTAGGCCAAGGCATCGCCATTCCCCACGGCACTCCGCAAACACGCGATCAAGTCTATGCCACTGGCGTGCGCCTGTTGCAGTTCCCCAACGGCGTGGACTGGGGTGAGGGGCGGATCGTGTATCTGGCCATCGGTATCGCGGCTAAAACCGATGAACACTTACGCTTGTTGCAACTGCTCACTCGGGCGCTAGGAGACGCGGACTTGGGTGAAGCGTTGCGTCAGGCAGCATCCCCCGAAGCGTTGATTGAGTTATTGCAGGGCGCTCCGCAAGCGTTGGCACTTGATGCGCAGTTGATCGGCCTTGGTGTCTCGGCAGATGACTTCGAAGAGCTGGTGTGGCGTGGTGCGCGTCTTTTGCGCAAAGCCGACTGTGTGAGCAACGGCTTCGCGGCCGTACTGCAACAGGTTAAAGCGTTGCCACTGGGTGACGGCCTTTGGTGGCTGCACAGCGAGCAAACCGTCAAGCGTCCCGGCTTGGCCTTTGTCACCCCAGACAAACCGATTCGTTTTTTGGGTAAGCCGCTCACCGGTTTATTTTGCCTCGCCAGCATGGGTGAGGCTCATCAAGCACTCCTTGAGCGCTTGTGTTCGGTGCTGGTCGAAGGCCGAGGCCGCGAACTAGGGCTGGCCACCAGCAGTCACGCGGTCTTGGCGGTGTTGGGCTGCCAATTACCAGAAGATTGGCCCAGCCAGCGGGTGACACTTGCCAATGCTCACGGCCTTCATGCTCGACCGGCGAAGACTCTGGCGCAACTGGCAAAAAGCTTCGAAGGCGAGATTCGCGTACGCGTTGTGGAAAGTGGTGAAAGTGCTGTGTCGGTCAAAAGCCTGACCAGGTTGCTCAGTCTAGGCGCACGCCATGGGCAAACGCTGGAGTTCACGGTTGACCCCATGGTCGCCGCCGATGCTTTGCCGGCCTTGATTGCAGCGGTTCAAGAGGGATTGGGCGAGGAAAGCGAGGCGCTTTCCCGCCCGCTCTCGAAGACCGACATGGCTGCCGTCGAGTCACCCGTGGAGACGGAGCCAAAGACGATCGCGCCAAGCGTGATTGCCCCCGCTGATGGCAGCGTAATCCAGGCCATTGCTGCGGCTCCTGGTATTGCGGTGGGACCGGCGCACGTTCCAGTGGCGCATCAGTTTGACTATCCCTTGAGGGGTGAATCTAGCGCGGCTGAGCATCAACGCCTGCAATTGGCATTGTTTGCGGTTCGTCAGGACCTTGAGGGGCTAATCCAGCGCGCTAATGCCAAGGCGATTCGTGAGATTTTTATCACTCACCAAGAAATGCTCGACGATCCCGGCCTTACCGATGAAGTCTGCGCACGCTTAGAGCAAGGCGAAAGTGCACCTGCGGCCTGGGTCGGCGTCGTGGAAGCAGCCGCCCTGCGGCAGGAGCAATTGCATGATGCACTGCTGGCGGAACGTGCCGCAGACCTGCGAGACATCGGGCGCCGGGTGCTGGCACAGTTATGCGGCGTCGAAACTGTCGTCGAGCCCGAGCAACCTTACATCCTGGTCATGGATGAAGTCGGTCCGTCCGATGTCGCACGCCTCAATCCCGCACGGGTGGCAGGCATTCTGACAGCCCGTGGCGGCGCTACCGCGCACAGCGCCATTGTTGCCCGAGCCCTAGGCATTCCGGCGGTGGTGGGTGCGGGCAATGCAGTGTTACTGATCAAGCCCGGCACCCCGCTGCTGCTCGACGGGTTACGCGGGCGACTCAGCGTCGCGCCAGACACCGCTAGTTTGCAGCGCGCCATCCTTGAGCGTGATACCCGTATCAAACGCTTAAACGCTGCGGCAGCATTACGCCTTGAGCCTGCACTCACCCGTGACGGACACGCCGTGGAGGTGTTCGCCAATATCGGCGATAGCGCCAGTACCGCAGTGGCTGTTGAGCAAGGCGCGGAGGGCATTGGCCTTTTGCGCACCGAGCTTATTTTCATGGCCCATACTCAGGCGCCAAACGAAGCCACCCAAGAAAATGAATATCGACGCGTATTTGATGCACTCCAAGGCAGGCCGCTGGTGGTGCGAACGCTAGACGTGGGTGGCGATAAACCCTTGCCGTACTGGCCGATGGACAAGGAAGAGAATCCATTCTTGGGCGTAAGAGGTATTCGTCTGACCTTGCAGCGGCCGGACATCATGGAAAGCCAGCTCCGCGCCCTATTACGTGCTGCCCACAATCGCCCGTTGCGGATCATGTTTCCCATGGTGGGCACTGTTGAAGAGTGGCGCCAGGCCCGAGATATGGCCCTGCGTTTGCGTGAAGAAATCCCCGTGGCGGACCTGCAACTAGGGATCATGATCGAAGTGCCGTCGGCCGCATTATTGGCGCCAGTGCTAGCCCGTGAAGTGGATTTTTTCAGTGTTGGCACCAACGACCTGACTCAGTACACCCTCGCCATCGACCGCGGCCATCCGACATTGTCGGGGCAAGCGGATGGCTTGCACCCTGCGGTGCTGCAACTGATCGACATCACCGTGCGCGCTGCGCATGCCCATGGTAAATGGGTCGGCGTCTGCGGTGAGTTGGCCGCTGATCCCGGGGCAGTGGCACTGCTAGTGGGATTGGGCGTCGATGAGTTAAGTGTTGCGGCGCGCAGCATTGGCGAAGTCAAAGCCTGCGTTCGTCAGTTGAGCCTGGGCGACGTGCAGCACCTGGCGCGCCGTGCGTTGACCCTCGGGACAGCCGGCGAAGTGCGCGCGCTCGTTGAAACGCTGTCGGCGGATGCTCGGCTTTTGGAGACTTTATAATGGCGAAAATTCTAACCCTGACACTAAATCCTGCGCTGGACCTCACTGTGCAAATGGGGCCGTTGCAGGCGGGGCAGGTCAATCGTAGCCACGCCATGTTCAGTCATGCTGCGGGCAAAGGTCTCAACGTCGCGCAAGTGCTAGCCGATTTAGGACACCAGTTGACGGTGGGTGGATTTCTCGGCATCGACAATCAGCAGCCGTTTGAGACGTTGTTTGCCAAGCGGCGGTTTGTCGATGAATTCGTGCGGGTGCCTGGTGAAACCCGCAGCAACATCAAATTGGCAGAGACCAGCGGGCGCATTACTGATTTGAACGGGCCGGGGCCACAGGTTGGTGAAGATGCGCAACATGAGTTGATGACGCGTCTGGAGCAAATTGCTGGGGGTTTTGACGCCGTCGTCCTAGCCGGCAGCTTGCCGCGCGGTGTCAGCCCAGAATGGCTGCGAGCGCTACTGCTGCGTCTTAACGGTCTGGGCCTGAAGGTTGCCGTCGATACCAGCGGGTTGGCGTTGCGCGCTGCATTGTCGGCGAGCCCTTGGCTGATCAAACCCAATACCGAAGAGCTCGCTGAAGCTCTGGATTCTCCGATTATCTCAATTGAGGCCCAAGCCGAGGTTGCTGCCCGTTTGCATACGCAAGGCATCAAGCATGTGGTGATTTCCCAAGGCTCGGAAGGGGTGCACTGGTTCAGTTCTGGCGTGGCGCTGCAAGCATTGCCACCCAAGGTGGTGGTTGCCAGCACTGTCGGGGCAGGGGATTCATTGCTGGCGGGCATGGTTCATGGGCTGCTAAGCGGCCATTCGCCCCAGCAGACTTTGCGTACAGCCACGGCAATTGCGGCAATGGCGGTAACTCAGATCGGTTTTGGCATTGGTGATTTGGCGCAACTGAAGTTGCTAGAAAAAGGCGTCAACGTGCGCGCTTTGACAGAACAATAAGAAGGATTGTGACCCATGAAGTTAGCGATTATTACGGCCTGTCCCAATGGCAAAATCAGCAGCGTCCTCAGCGCCCGGTTACTGGAGGCTGCCGCGCAGCGCCTTGGTTGGCAAGCCAGCGTCGAAATCCACAAACCTGATCTGCCTGATAATCAACTCTCGCCCGAAGTGATCGTCGCTGCTGATTGGGTGTTGGTGGTCAGTACCGGTGCTTTGGATTTGAGTCGGTTTGTGGGTAAACGTCTTTTTCAAACCACGCCGGCTCACGCATTAGCGGACGCTGAAGGCTTCCTGCGTACGGCCGCTGAGCGCGCCATCGTGCACGTCCACCAGGCCGTTGATGCTTCGCCTTCAATAACCGCCAGCGTCAGACCTCCACGTTTGGTCGCAGTCACCGCCTGCCCCACTGGGGTTGCTCACACATTTATGGCGGCAGAAGCTATTCAGCAGGCGGCCAAGCGGCTGGGTTATGAACTGCAGGTAGAAACACAGGGCTCGGTGGGCGCGCGCAACCCGCTGGGCGTTCAAGCCATTTCTGAAGCGGATGTGGTGTTGCTGGCTGCGGATATCGAGGTCAATACCGAGCGGTTTGTCGGGAAGCGAATTTATCGCTGCGGCACCGGCATTGCCCTTAAGCAAGCGGAGGCTACGTTAAAAGCTGCCTTGGCTGAAGGCGCGGTGGAGTCTGCAGTGGGTGCACACGCGGCGCCGCGTAAAAAAGAGAGAACCGGCGTCTATAAACACCTGCTGACGGGTGTGTCGTTCATGTTGCCGATGGTGGTGGCGGGCGGTCTGTTGATCGCATTGTCGTTCGTATTCGGGATCCACGCGTATGAAGATCAAGGCACGTTAGCCGCAGCGTTGATGAAAATCGGCGGCGATACAGCGTTCAAGTTAATGGTGCCCTTGCTGGCGGGTTACATCGCTTATTCAATTGCGGACCGTCCGGGCCTCGCCCCGGGAATGATCGGGGGTTTGCTAGCCAGCACCTTGGGTGCGGGGTTTATTGGCGGGATCATTGCCGGTTTTCTGGCGGGTTACAGCGCCTGGGCGGTTAACCGATATGCGCGCTTGCCAGCTAGCCTGGAAGCGCTTAAGCCGATTTTGATCATTCCGTTGTTGGCGAGTTTGCTCACTGGTTTGGTAATGATCTATGTGGTCGGCACCCCCGTGGCGGCGATGCTGCAAGGCTTGACGCATTTCCTCGACAGCATGGGTACCACCAATGCGGTGCTGTTGGGCGTGTTGCTCGGCGCGATGATGAGTGTCGACTTGGGCGGCCCGATCAACAAAGCGTCTTACGCATTTTCAGTCGGGCTGCTGGCGTCGCAGAGCTATGCACCCATGGCCGCTGCCATGGCTGCGGGTATGGTGCCGCCCATCGGCATGGCCATCGCCAGCGTCATTGCGAGTCACAAATTTGCGCAGAGCGAGCGCGAGGCGGGCAAGGCTGCACTGGTGCTGGGCCTATGTTTTATTTCTGAAGGGGCGATTCCATTTGCAGCGAAAGACCCGTTGCGTGTAATCCCGGCCAGCGTCGCGGGTGGCGCACTGACGGGAGCATTGTCGATGCTCTTCGGCTGCAAGCTGATGGCACCCCACGGCGGATTGTTCGTAATGTTGATCCCCAATGCGATCAATCATGCCTTGCTGTACCTGCTCGCCATTGTGGCTGGCAGTGTGCTAACCGGCGTGTCGTATGCGCTGCTGAAGCGCCCGGAAGTGGTTGAGATGGAAGGGGTTACAGTGGTGTAACAAATGACCGTGGACCCCAATCATGGTGATCTGCACAGTGAATCTGTACGCCCGCTGACATATCATTACCCGCCTAACGACGGGCCAGGGTTTTGAACACATGCTGGGTATATTTTTAGAGACCCTGAACATCACCGCGCCGGTTTTCGCCATGTTGTTTCTCGGTGTGGCGCTCAAGCGGGTGGGCTGGATCAACGACAGCTTTATCCATACAGCATCAGCCTTGGTGTTCAACGTCACCATGCCCGCGTTGTTATTCCTCGGCATTATTCATGCGGACCTGAGCGCAGCGTTGAAACCGGCGTTGCTGGGGTATTTTTTCATTGCAACACTGGTCAGCTTTGGCTTTGCATGGGGATGGGCGATTTGGCGTTGCCCTTACGAAGACCGAGGGATTTTCACTCAAGGCGCGTTTCGCGGAAACAATGGTGTTATTGGCCTCGCGCTGGCGGGCAGTTTGTATGGCGACTACGGGATTTCGTTAGGCGCGATCCTCGCGGCGCTAGTCATTTTGCTCTACAACACGTTGTCGACCATTGTGTTGGCGGTCTACAGCCCGGTAATTAAGTCTGATCCGTGGAGCGTATTAAAAAGTGTTTTATGCAATCCGCTGATTATCAGCGTGTTGGTGGCTGCACCGTTCGCTTACTTCAAGATTGGTCTGCCGAGCTGGCTGCAAACTTCCGGCGAATACTTGGCACAGATGACCTTGCCGCTGGCGTTGATCTGCATTGGGGGCACCTTGTCGCTGGTGGCGTTGCGCAAAAGTGGCGATCTGGCGATCAGTGCCAGTACGGTAAAAATGATCTGGCTGCCGGTGCTCAGTACATTGGGTGCATGGTTATGGGGTTTTCGCGGGGCGGAATTGGGAATTTTGTTTCTGTATTTTGGCAGCCCAACCGCTTCCGTTAGCTTCGTCATGGCGCGGGCGGCCAATGGCAATCATGAATTAGCCGCGGCGATTATTGTGATCACCACGCTGGCAGCGGCGATCACCACCAACATCGGAATTTTTATCCTGCAGTGGGGCGGTTGGATTTAGCTGCTTCTCTGATGCTGCCGTCGCCATGCCTTCACGGAAGTAAACAGGATGAGCACAGCCAGCAGGGGCAGAATCAAGTAGCTCATCAGTTTTTCCAGCGTATGGGCCAGCGGCATCCCCGTGGTAAACGAGATAATGTGCAGTCCATAGGCCAAGTACAGCCCGAGCAGAAGCAAACCTTCGGTGCGCGTGACGCGATAGCCTGAATAGAACACCGGCAAACATACGGCAGAAACCGCCAGCATCACCGGCAAATCGAAGCCCAGCGCGTTCGGTGATATGGATAACGGGCTCGGTGCGACCATCGCGGTCATACCCAGCACGCCAAGCAGGTTAAACAGATTGCTACCGATCACATTGCCAACCGCAATGTCCCGCTCGCCCCGCATAGCGGCGATTAACGAGGTGGTTAGCGCCGGTAACGAAGTACTGCCCGCGATCACAGTCAGGCCGATCACCCGTTCCGATAACCCCAGATCTTGGGCAATCGCCACAGCGGCTTCTACCAACAAGTGCGCCCCCATCACCAGCAACATCAGACCAAAAGCTATTGTTACAACACTGACGACTTGCCGTGCTAGGGACGTATGTGTGTGTTTCGGCGTACTTTTCGGCACGTACCGGCGCGAACGTCGTGCCAACGTCAGTAGATATGCCAGCAATGCAAATAACAGGATAGCGCCGTCTACCGCGCCGAGTTCGCCTTTATAAGACAAAGCAAATACCAGCGCACTGGCACCGATCATCAATGGCGTGTCGACGCGAACCAATTGCCGTGCGACTCGCAATGGGATGATGAGTGCGCACAGGCCCAAGGTGATCAGCACATTGAAAATGTTACTGCCCACCACGCTGGCCACCGAGATGTCAGGACTGGAAGAAAAAGCAGCTTGCAGGCTAACCGCCATTTGCGGAGCGCTGCTACTCATGGCGACCACCGTCAGCCCGAGAATCAATGGCCTGACTTTTAGGCTGGCGGCCAAGCGCACGGCTGCGCGTACTGATAACTCAGCGCCCACCACCAAAAGAAATAAGCCGCCAAACAGCTGAAGCAGGTTCGGCAGAGCAAGCGTGGATAGCCCTAGAATTCAAGTCACCTATCAGTCGCCTAACGTTTGCACGCGTACCCGCGCTACACCGGCGCTCAGCATACCGAGTTGCTCCGCGGCTTTGCGTGACAAATCGATCAGGCGTCCATGGGAGTGAGGACCGCGATCGTTAACCCGAACTTCGACGGTTTTGTCGTTACCCAGATTTGTGATCAACAGCCGCGTGCCGAAGGGTAAGTCGCGGTGTGCGGCAGTTAGTAAGTTTTGGTCAAAGCGCTCACCGCTGGCGGTGCGTTTGCCTTGATGTTT
The DNA here is from genome assembly GCF_034314105.1 of Pseudomonas sp. AB6. Lineage (NCBI taxonomy): Bacteria > Pseudomonadati > Pseudomonadota > Gammaproteobacteria > Pseudomonadales > Pseudomonadaceae > Pseudomonas > Pseudomonas sp. AB6. Next base: position 3,248,248 of record NZ_JAVIWJ010000001.1, on the reverse strand, counting down.
GGCGCCGTAAAAAGAAGCGCTGCCGGTTTCGTTGTAACCCCGAGGATCTATGTTCTGGCCGGCACAACCGGCCAGTAAAGTAAGCAAAGTAAGTAAAGCGCACGTGCTGAAGAGCCGCCACATGGTCTGGTCCTTCAATGGTTTTCGGCTTGGATTCGCACAACGCTATGGGACCGAACTCTTTCGGGACCGCGGTAAATATGGTCACCGCGTCATCCCAATCGCGAATGAATTCGCCCCACAGCCCCTCAGAACTTAAAAAGCTTGGTTCCTACAGGGGGGGTTATGTTTACCCCTCAAGTTTGCTTTTCAGCAATTCATTCACTTGTTGCGGGTTGGCTTTGCCTTTTGACGCTTTCATGGCCTGACCGACGAAGAAACCGAACATCTTGCCGCGCTTGGCTTCGTCTGCTGCGCGATAGTCCTCCACTTGGTGAGCGTTGGCCGCAAGCATTTCGTCAAGCATCGATTCTATAGCGCCGCTGTCGGTTACCTGTTTCAGGCCACGTTGCTCGATTACTTCGTCAGCGCTACCTTCGCCATTGGCCATGCCTTCGAACACCATCTTCGCGATTTTGCCTGAGATAGTGTTGTCGGTAATGCGCAGCAACATTCCGCCCAATTGCTCGGCGCTGACCGGTGACTGATCAATTTCCACGGCCAGTTTGTTCAGCAAGCTGCCCAGCTCGACCATGACCCAGTTGGCGGCCAATTTGGCGTCGCCACTGATACCAACAACTTTTTCAAAGTAATCCGCTTGTTCGCGGCTTGAAGCCAGGACACTAGCGTCATAGGCCGACAAGCCGAACTGTGCCTGAAAGCGTTCGCGTTTTTGCGGTGGCAATTCCGGCAGCGTGGCGCGGACTTCATCAAGAAACGAACTCTCGATCACCACCGGCAGCAGGTCGGGGTCCGGAAAGTAACGATAGTCGTTGGCTTCCTCTTTGCTGCGCATGGCGCGGGTTTCGTCTTTGCCTGGGTCGTACAGACGGGTTTGCTGGATCACCCGGCCACCGTCTTCGATCAGCTCGATCTGGCGTCGAACTTCGGTGTTGATGGCTTTCTCAATGAAGCGGAACGAGTTGACGTTCTTGATCTCGCAACGGGTGCCGAATTCGACTTGCCCAAACGGACGGATCGATACGTTACAGTCGCAACGCAAAGAGCCCTCGGCCATGTTGCCGTCGCAAATGCCCAGGTAACGAACCAGTGCGTGCATGGCTTTGACGTAGGCTACGGCTTCTTTGGCGGACCGCATGTCTGGTTCTGAAACGATTTCCAGCAGCGGCGTGCCAGCGCGGTTCAGGTCAATCCCGGTCATCCCGTTGAAATCTTCATGCAAACTCTTGCCTGCATCTTCTTCCAAGTGCGCACGGGTGACGCCGATACGCTTGACCGTGCCGTCCTCGAGCGTAATGTCCAGATGGCCTTTGCCAACAATCGGCAATTCCATTTGGCTGATCTGATAACCCTTCGGCAGGTCCGGGTAAAAATAGTTTTTCCGTGCGAACACATTGTGCTGGCCGATCTCGGCGTCAATCGCCAAGCCCAGTTTGACCGCCATCCGCACCGCTTCCTGGTTCAGCACCGGCAATACGCCAGGCATGCCGAGGTCCACAAGACTTGCTTGCGTGTTTGGCTCAGAGCCGAACGTAGTACTGCTGCCGGAGAAAATCTTCGATTGGGTCGACAGCTGGGTATGAATCTCCAGCCCGATCACAACTTCCCATTGCATGTGTTTTCTCCTTAGAAGCCTGATGGGCTGCGCGTATGCCAGTCGGTCACTTGTTGATACTGGTGAGCGACATTGAGCAAGCGGCCTTCTTGGAAGTAGGGCGCAAGCAGTTGCACGCCGACCGGCAGGCCGGCGACGAAACCGGCCGGCATCGACAAGCCTGGCAGGCCCGCAAGGTTGGCGGTGATGGTGTAGAAATCTTCCAGATAGGCAGAAATCGGGTCGTCGTTCTTGGCGCCGATTTTCCAGGCTGGGTTCGGCGTGGTTGGCCCCAGAATTACGTCGACTTCAGCGAAGGCACTCATGAAGTCATTCTTGATCAGGCGCCGGATTTTCTGTGCTTGAAGGTAGTAGGCGTCGTAATAACCGGCAGATAGCGCATAGGCCCCGACCAGGATTCGCCGCTGCACTTCTGGGCCGAAGCCTTCTGCGCGAGAACGCTTGTACAGGTCTTCAAGGTTTTTCGGGTCCTCGCAACGATGGCCAAAACGCACGCCATCAAAACGCGACAGGTTCGAGGAGGCTTCAGCGGGTGCAATGACGTAGTAAGCCGGGATGGCATGTTGCAGGTTCGGCAGGCTGACTTCCTTGACGACGGCACCGAGTTTTTCCAGCTCCTTGACGCTTTCAAGAACTAATTCAGCAATACGTGGGTCGAGACCGGCGCCGAAGTATTCTTTTGGAATACCGACTCGCAGTCCTTGCAACGAGCCGTTGAGGCTGGCGGAATAATCCGGCACGGGCTCATCGATGCTGGTGGAGTCCTGCGGATCGAAGCCGGCCATGCCTTGCAGCAGCAGAGCGCAGTCTTCAGCCGTGCGCGCCATCGGGCCGGCTTGATCAAGGCTTGAAGCGTAAGCAATCATCCCCCAGCGTGACACACGACCGTATGTCGGCTTTAGACCCGTGAGGTTGGTCAACGCCGCCGGCTGGCGAATAGAGCCGCCAGTGTCGGTGCCGGTAGCGGCAGGCAACAGGCGAGCGGCAACGGCCGCCGCCGAACCACCCGACGAGCCGCCGGGAACGTGTTCAAGGTTCCACGGGTTTTTCACAGGACCGTAATAGCTGGACTCATTGGCAGAACCCATGGCGAATTCGTCCATGTTGGTCTTGCCTAGCGTTACCGTACCGGCGGCGGCCAATTTAGCGACAATCGTTGCGTTGTACGGTGCTTTGAAGTTGTCGAGCATCTTCGAACCGCAACTGGTGCGAATGCCCAAGGTACAAAACAGATCTTTGTGGGCCAGTGGGACGCCCAGCAAGTCGCCACTCTCACCCCCCGCGCGGCGGGCATCGGCCGAGCGTGCCTGGCCAATTGCCAAGTCCTCGGTGAGCGTGATGAAGCTGTTGATTTTCGGGTCAAGCTGGGCGATACGCGCCAGTAGAACCCGGGTCAATTCTTCAGAAGAAAACTTTTTTTCGGCGAGTCCGCGGGCGATCTCGGCTAGGGTCAAATGGTGCATTGAAGGCTCTTTCCCTTACTCGATGACTTTCGGAACCAGATAAAGGCCGTTTTCGACCGCTGGTGCGATGGCTTGGTAAGTATCGCGCTGATTTCGCTCGGTCACGACGTCAGCACGCAGGCGTTGAGAGGCTTCGAGCGGGTGCGCCAGTGGTTCGATACCGCCGGTATCAACGGCTTGCATCTGATCTACCAGCCCGAGAATATTATTAAGTGCATCGGTAGTACGCGGAATATCGGCGTCATTCAGGCCTAGTCGGGCCAAATGAGCGATTTTTTCCACGTCGGAGCGATCAAGCGCCATGGGAATCTCCAGTGGAAAGCAGACGGATGGGTTCCGTGTGTTAGATTGTGCGAACACTACCGCATTTCTGCGGTCGTATGGCCGCGAACGTCTTGGCTCGTGCTTGGAAAAACAGCCAATTTAACATATTGGCTCCTTGCCCAAAATCCCTGTCGTTGTTAGAGTTTGCCGCACTTTTTTACCCACGCGTTGCCTAGGGTCCTTTTCCCATGTTCAAGAAACTGCGTGGCATGTTCTCAAGCGATCTTTCGATCGATCTGGGCACTGCCAACACCCTTATTTACGTGCGTGAGCGCGGTATTGTACTGAATGAACCTTCGGTGGTGGCCATTCGCACCCACGGGAATCAGAAAAGCGTTGTTGCCGTCGGAATGGAAGCCAAGCGTATGCTTGGCCGTACTCCGGGCAATATTGCGGCCATTCGCCCGATGAAAGACGGTGTTATTGCCGACTTCAGCGTGTGCGAAAAGATGCTGCAGTACTTTATCAACAAGGTTCATGAGAATAGCTTTCTGCAGCCAAGCCCTCGGGTATTGATCTGTGTGCCGTGTAAATCCACTCAGGTGGAACGTCGAGCCATTCGAGAGTCGGCCCTTGGTGCCGGTGCTCGTGAAGTGTTCCTGATCGAGGAGCCAATGGCTGCCGCGATCGGCGCTGGCCTGCCAGTGGAAGAGGCGCGCGGCTCAATGGTTGTCGATATCGGTGGTGGTACCACTGAAATCGCTCTGATCTCGCTCAATGGTGTTGTGTATGCCGAATCCGTGCGAGTGGGTGGCGATCGTTTCGACGAAGCGATCATCACCTACGTACGTCGTAACTATGGCAGCCTGATTGGTGAATCAACCGCAGAGCGCATCAAGCAGGAAATCGGCACCGCTTACCCTGGCGGAGAAGTGCGTGAAGTTGACGTACGTGGTCGTAACCTTGCTGAAGGCGTTCCACGTGCTTTCACACTCAACTCCAACGAAGTCCTAGAAGCGCTGCAGGAGTCGCTGGCGACTATCGTTCAGGCGGTTAAAAGCGCGCTGGAGCAGTCGCCTCCGGAGCTGGCTTCGGACATCGCCGAGCGCGGCCTGGTGCTGACCGGTGGTGGCGCGTTGTTGCGTGACCTGGACAAGTTGCTGGCCCAAGAAACGGGTTTGCCGGTAATCGTCGCCGAAGACCCACTGACCTGCGTGGCTCGCGGCGGTGGTCGTGCGCTGGAAATGATGGACAAGCACACCATGGACCTGCTCTCTACCGAGTGAGTTCGTTGAGCGCAAAGTCCAGCAGTCGTGGTCTACAGGTAGCAGCGATGCTGCCTGTATTCGTTAGGCTGGCGCCAAAATAAGGCGTTATCTTCTGTCCATCTGTGTCTAGGCCGGTTGCATGCCGTATGAAGAATAAGTACAACCAGTTGAAGCTCAATCCATCGAACGCATGCCCGCAAGGAGCGGCCTATTAAACCGCTCTTCGCAAAAGGCCCCTCACTGGGCGTGCGCCTGCTGGTGCTGGTCGTCTTATCCGTTGCGCTGATGGTAGTGGATGCCCGTTTTACGGTGCTAAAGCCTCTGCGCAGCCAGATGTCGCTGGTATTGATGCAGTCGTACTGGATTGCCGATTTGCCGCAACGCCTTTATCAAGGTGTCGCCAGCCAGTTTGGCAGCCGTACCGAGCTGATCGCCGAGAACGAAAAACTCAAGACTGAAGCTTTGCTGCTGCAAGGGCGCCTGCAAAAACTGGCGGCTTTGACTGAGCAGAACGTGCGTCTGCGCGAGTTGCTCAACTCTTCCGCGCTGGTCAACGAAAAGGTCGAAGTGGCCGAGTTGATTGGCATGGACCCCAATCCCTTTACGCATCGCATCATTATCAATAAGGGTGAGCGCGACGGCGTGGTGCTGGGTCAGCCTGTCCTCGATGCCCGTGGCTTGATGGGCCAGGTGGTCGAGTTAATGCCGTACACCTCGAGAGTTCTGCTGCTAACCGATATCACCCACAGCATCCCGGTTCAGGTCAATCGCAATGGCTTGCGTGCCATTGCCAGTGGCACTGGTAACCCGGAACGCTTGGAACTTCGGCATGTGCCAGACACGGCGGACATCAAAGAAGGCGACCTGTTGGTGAGCTCTGGACTCGGTCAGCGCTTTCCGGCGGGTTACCCGGTGGCGACCGTCAGGGAAGTGATTCACGACCCCGGCCAACCGTTCGCCATCGTGCGCGCCGTTCCTACTGCCGCATTGAATCGCAGCCGTTACCTGTTGCTGGTCTTCAGCGATGGCCGGTCGGCCGAGCAGCGGGCGGCCGATGCTGCGCAAGCTCAGGAAGTGATTGATCATCCTGGCGCGGAGGCTGCTACGCCTGCCACTCCTTCTGCACCTGGCGTTGCTATACCTGCCGGGGCACACGCTAAACCTGGCCCTGGTGCAGTTCATGCTCCGGCGACATCCGCCGTCCCCAACCCGGCCCCGGCACATGGTTCGCCAACGCCATCCCATACGCAAACAATCCCTGCCGGCAAACCGCCGGTCAAGCCAGTTGCGATCAAACCGCCGGTTGCCGCACCTGTAGCACCTGGGACGAGGGAAGAATAATGGTCCGTCTCGCGCACGCAAAAAATGGTTGGGTAGTGTGGTTCAGCTTTGCTGTTGGTTTACTGCTGAGTGTTTCCCCGTTGCCGCAGTTCATGGAAATATTTCGCCCGCTTTGGCTCGCGCTCCTGTTGGCGTTTTGGGCGTTAGCGCTGCCGCATAGAATTGGCATGGCCACTGCGTGGATGCTCGGGCTGGCCGAAGACGTGTTGTACGGTACATTGCTTGGGCAGAACGCGATGATTTTGACCCTGATCACATTCTTGGTGATGTCTTTGCAGCAACGTCTGCGCACCTTCCCGATGTGGCAGCAAAGTATGGTCATTTTGGTTATTTTTGGTTTGGCCCAGTTGGCGCAACTCTGGTTGAGTGCGTTGACTGGTAATCGTCAGCCGACGCTGGCGCTGGTATTGCCAGCGCTAGTCAGTGCGTTGCTCTGGCCATGGGTCAGTTATGGATTGAGAGGCTTGAGCAAACGCTTGGCGATCTATTAATCGATAGAGTTATTGTACCGGTCACGGCTTACGTTTTCCGCGGTGGCATTTTTTGCATAGTCACGAACACGGTGGCGATGGCCTGATCACCGACAAGGAGATGTCCGTATGCCCCTGTTATACCTGGCTTCTGGTTCACCGCGTCGTCGTGAGTTGTTAACGCAAATAGGCGTGTCCTTTGCGGCGCTCAGCGCTGACATTGACGAAACCCCCTTCCCCGAAGAGTCTCCTGTTGCCTACGTAGAGCGGCTGGCGCGCGCGAAGGCCCAGGCGGGTATGACGTTGCTTGTGCTCGACGCGAAGGGGTCGCCAACATGCGTGTTGGGTGCCGACACCGCTGTCGTTCTAGACGGCCGAATCCTTGGCAAACCGGTGGATCGAGCGGATGCCTTGGCCATGCTCAGTGCGCTGTCTGGCCGAGAGCATGAAGTACTGACTGCGGTCGCGCTCCTCGATCACGAAAAGTGTGAAGTCCTCATCGTCCGTACTCTTGTACGATTTAGGCCAATCCACAGCGCAGAAGCTCAGGCCTATTGGCACAGCGGCGAACCACAAGACAAGGCGGGTGGTTATGCAATTCAAGGCCTGGCAGCTATTTTCGTCGAAAGCCTGCAGGGTAGTTATTCTGCAGTCGTCGGTTTGCCATTGTGCGAAACCGCAGAAATGCTTAGCCGTTTCGGCATACCCTGTTGGCAACGCCTTGAAGGTAAAAAGCCATGAGTGAAGAGATTCTAATCAACATCACGCCGATGGAATCGCGCGTGGCCGTAGTTGAGAACGGCGTACTTCAGGAAGTTCACGTTGAGCGTACCCAGCGGCGCGGTATCGTTGGCAATATTTACAAAGGCAAAGTCGTGCGGGTTTTGCCCGGTATGCAGGCGGCATTTATCGACATCGGCCTGGACCGCGCAGCGTTCATTCACGCTTCGGAAATTTCCATGCGCGAAGGCCCGTCGGTTGAAAGTATCAGCGCACTGGTTCACGAGGGCCAGGGCTTGGTAGTGCAGGTCACCAAAGACCCTATTGGCAGCAAAGGCGCGCGCCTGACCACTCAGTTATCGATCCCGTCCCGCTACTTGGTGTATATGCCCCGGACTGCGCACGTGGGAATTTCGCTCAGAATCGAAGATGAAGCTGAGCGTGAGCGACTGAAAAAAGTAGTGACTGACTGCGTTGCGCAAGAAGGCATAACTGAAGCTGGCGGTTTTATTCTACGGACTGCAGCGGAAGGCGCTGGCGCCGATGAAATCCTAATGGACATCCGCTACCTGCGCCGTTTATGGGATCAGATTGGCGTGCAAATCCAGACGGTCAGCGCTCCCAGTGTGATTTACGAAGACCTTGGTCTAGCCCTGCGCACGCTGCGTGATCTAGTCAGCCCACGGATCGAAAAAATCCGTATCGATTCACGGGAAACGTTTCAGCGGACCACTCAATTCGTTTCCGAACTGATGCCGGAAATCGCCGATCGCCTCGAGCATTACCCAGGCGAGCGGCCGATCTTTGACCTTTATGGGGTTGAAGACGAAATCCAAAAAGCCCTTGAACGTAAGGTTCCTCTCAAGTCCGGTGGTTATCTGGTGATTGATCCGGCTGAAGCGATGAGCACCATCGACGTCAACACTGGTGCGTTTGTCGGGCATCGCAACCTGGAAGAAACCATTTTCAAAACCAATCTTGAAGCGGCAACGGCGATTGCACGCCAATTGCGCCTGCGTAATTTGGGCGGAATCATCATCATTGACTTCATCGACATGGAGGATGGTGAACACCAGCGCCAAGTACTGCGTACGCTGGAAAAACAGCTGGAACGCGACCACGCCAAGACCAACATCATCGGCATTACCGAGTTGGGACTGGTGCAAATGACCCGCAAGCGCACTCGTGAAAGTATAGAGCAAGTGCTGTGCGAGCCCTGCAGTAGTTGTCAGGGTCGGGGTAAATTAAAGACTCCAGAAACAGTCTGTTATGAAATTTTTCGCGAAATTCTCCGCGAAGCCCGGGCTTATCAAGCAGAAGGCTATCGTGTACTGGCTAATCAGAAAGTTGTGGATCGCCTACTGGATGAAGAGTCGGGTAATGTCGCTGAATTGGAAGGTTTTATCGGCCGCACCATTCGTTTTCAAGTCGAGACAATGTATTCCCAGGAACAATATGACGTAGTGCTGCTCTGATCAGTGATCCGTCGGATTCAAATCTAATGAGAATTATGCGTGGCGAATGAGCAATCCCGGATCTTCCCAATGACTGCGCGGCAATGCCGATCGCATGTTCAGACTTTAGCCCGGATGGCCCGCTGATATGGGCCGGCTAACACGGGTTCTTGGCGTCTTGATTCGTTTGGGCCTGGGCGCTTGCGCGCTGTTTTTGGTGTTGACGGCGCTCTATGTCAGCGTCGGCCGACAACTGGTTCCGTTGGTTGCCGAGTATCGGTTCGAAATCCAAACCAAAGCCCGTGCCGCGCTTGCCATGCCCCTCAGCATCGGCAGCTTGGAAGGCCGCTGGAGTGGCTTTGTGCCCGTGCTGATAGCCAATGATGTGATCGTGGGGGAGGGTGCCAACGCCTTGCGCCTCGACCATGTCAGAGCAGTGCCCGATCTCTGGGCCAGCTTGATGGCCCACGAAGTACGCATCGCTCACCTTGAACTCGACGGTTTACAACTGAGCCTTAGGGAGGATCAGGACGGACATTGGGCGCTTCAGGGACTGCCGGTTAAAGACGATAAACCGTTCGACCCCGAACAAATGTTGATCCAGATTAAAGCTGTGACCCGGCTGTCGTTGCTTGATAGTCAAGTTACGTTGCAACCCTACGGGCAGTCACCACTGACCTTTACTTACCTCGGTTTTACCCTTGAAACTGCCGGGGATGATCAGCAACTTGACGCTCGCTTGACCTTGCCCGACGGCCAGCCCATAGCGCTTAACTTGCGTTCACGAGTTCAGCCGCAAAAATGGCGCGATGGCGAAGCTGAGGTTTACCTGAGCCTGCCTCAAAGTGATTGGGCGCATTGGCTGCCGGCCAGCCTTACACAACAGTGGAAGCTATCCTCGCTTAAAGCGGGTGGAGAATTTTGGCTAACGTGGAGCAAGGGCATGCTCCAAAGTGCGGTGGCTCGGGTGAATGCCCCACAATTTATTGGAGCTTATGCTGATCGTAAGCCGACCAAGATTAGCAATTTGGCCGTAAGTGCATGGTTTCAGCGCATCGAAACAGGTTTCACGCTGTCGCTCGAATCGTTAGCCATGAACATTGGCGACAAACGCTGGGAAAGCCGTATTCAGCTCAAGCAACAGGTTGCTACTGGCGACAATGACGAACTCTGGCACCTGCAGGCCGATCGTTTGGACCTGACGCCGATTACGCCGATCCTCGATTCGCTGGTGCCGCTGCCAGATCAACTCATGGTCGTGCTAAACCACTTGAAAGTGACCGGCGGATTGCGCAACGTCCTGCTTGACTACCGGCCTCAAGCCATTGATGACAAGCGTTTCAGCTTCGCTGCCAATCTCGATAAGGTCGGCTTCAACGCTTATCACGGTGCACCGGCAGCCGGAAATGTCAGCGGCAGCATAAGTGGCGATCTAGGCCAAGGTGAGCTGCGCCTGGATACTGACGACTTCATGCTTTACTTGTCCCCGATCTTTGCCAAGCCGTGGCAGTATCAAAAAGCCAATGCCCGACTGACTTGGAAGCTGGATAAGGAAAGTTTTACCTTGATTGCGCCGTACATCAAGGTGCTCGGTGATGAAGGCAAAATTGCCAGCGATTTTCTCATTAGGCTGCACTTCAATTCCCCGCTGGAAGATTATATGGATCTGCGGGTTGGCCTGGTCGATGGCGATGGCCGTTACACCGGTAAGTATTTACCGGCGGTGCTCAGCCCTGCCCTGGATGAGTGGCTACGTACTTCGATTCTGGGTGGGGCCGTGGATCAGGGTTACTTCCAGTATCAAGGCTCGCTACAGCACGATGCTGTGGATGCGGCGCGCAACATCAGTTTGTTTTTTAAGGTTCACGACGCCTCGCTGGCGTTTCAACCAGGTTGGCCAACATTGACGGGTGTGAGCGCCAAGGTATTTGTCGATGGGGCAGGTGTCAGGATCAACGCCAGTAAAGGTAGTTTGCTAAACACTCAGATCAGCAATGTCACGGTCAATATTCCCCATGCAGCTGCGGGAAAAAATAGTCATTTATTGATCGACAGTGACTTCGCGGGCGATCTGGCTGATGGCGTGAAAATTTTACAGGAAGCGCCCATCGGTACAGCCGATACGTTCGCCGGTTGGCAGGGTGACGGCCCATTGCGAGGCAAACTTAAGCTGGACATTTCCTTGGGTAAAGGCGAAGAGCCTAAGGTTCTAGTGGATTTCGATACCGACTCTGCGCGTCTGAGATTGGCTAATCCGTCGCTGGACTTGACCCAGCTTAAAGGCTCATTTCGCTTTGACAATACCAAAGGTTTGAGTGGCAATAACATTCGCGCTCAAGCGTTTGAGCACCCGGTCACTGCGCAAATTTTTGCTGAAGGCAAGCCGGGAGCAATCACGACACGGATCGCAGCCAGCGGCCAGATTGGACAGAAAAGGCTTGCCCAATGGTTGGGTGATACTCAGCCGATGCCGGTTTCCGGCGAAATGCCTTATCAACTGCAAGTGACCCTTGGTGGTGCCGACAGCCAACTACAGATTGATTCCAACCTTAAGGGGTTGGCTGTCGACTTGCCTGCACCGTTTGGCAAAGGGCCGGACGAAGTGCGTGACAGTCAGTTCCGAATGACCCTACAAGGCCCGGAGCGGCGATTATGGGTGACTTACGGTGACCTTGCCAACCTCGCTTACGCTTCGCCCAGCGGCAAGATGGCGCAAGGACGGGGTGAGCTGTTCCTCGGTAAAGGCGGTGCGGTCGTTCCAGACGCTAAAGGGCTTAGAGTGCGTGGTGAATTGTCTGAGTTGGATGTTGCACCCTGGAAAAGCGTAGTCGAGCACTACGCGGGTAACGATCCCGGCGGCAGCGCCAAGCAATTGCTGAGCAACGCAGACCTGCAAATCGGCAAGCTTAGTGTTATGGGCTCAACCCTAGAAAACGTCAGCTTGCAGCTGGATCGTAAAGACGCAGCATGGGCCGTGACGATGGACAGTGCATTACTCAAAGGCACTGCAAACTTGCCCGACGCGAAAACGGCGCCGATTGCGATCGATCTGTTGTATTTGAAATTGCCACCCGCCGACCCCGGTGCCGCCGTGGTGGAAAATGCACCCGACCCACTGGCGGACGTTGACCCGCGATCGCTTCCGTCGATGGATATCAAAGTTACCCAGCTATATCAGGGCGATCAATTGATTGGCGGCTGGTCGCTCAAAGCACGACCGACCCCGACCGGAACTCGGCTGTCGGAGTTAAGCCTTGGTCTCAAAGGCATGTTGCTGCAGGGCGAAGGAGGTTGGGAAGGGGCGCCAGGATCGACCAGCAGTTGGTACAAGGGGCAAATCACCGGCAAAAATCTGGCGGATGTGTTGAAAGCATGGAGCTTTGCGCCCTCGGTCACCAGTGAGTCTTTTGAGCTCAACGCCGATGGCCGCTGGCCGGGCTCGCCCGCTTGGATTGCGCTTAAGCGCTACTCTGGCAGCCTTGATGCTATGTTGCACAGAGGCCAGTTCGTAGAAGTGGAAGGCAGCGCTCAAGCGCTCAGGGTTTTCGGACTGCTGAACTTCAACTCAATTGGTCGCCGACTGCGCCTGGATTTTTCAGATTTGCTCGGTAAAGGCTTAAGCTACGACCAAGTCAAGGGTCTGCTGGTTGCCAGCGACGGTGTTTACGTGACGCGCAGCCCAATTACCCTGGCGGGTCCATCGAGTAATCTAGAGCTCGATGGCACGTTGGACATGGTCAAGGACCGGGTCGACGCGAAACTACTTGTGACGCTGCCGGTCACCAATAACTTGCCAATTGCCGCGTTGATCATAGGCGCACCGGCGATTGGCGGTGCTTTATTCCTGGTCGATAAATTATTGGGTGACCGGGTAGCTCGTTTTGCCAGTGTGCAGTACAGCGTCCAAGGACCGGTCAAAGACCCCAAAATCACTTTCTACAAACCTTTTGAAAAACCTCAATAGCGCGCGGTGGAGTACAGTGGCCGTATGTCTTGTCCGGAGCGCGTGATGTCTTTTGCCGTGATTCAAATGGTCAGCAACAGTGATGTCCTGGCCAATCTCGCTCAAGCCCGTCGTCTTCTGGAACAGGCGGCAGCGGTCGGCGCACGTCTCGTCGTATTGCCGGAAAACTTCGCTGCAATGGGTCGTCGAGACGTCGCCGATATTGGTCGCGCCGAGGCGCTAGGCGAAGGCCCTATCATGCCATGGTTGAAACTGGCCGCCCGCGACCTCAAGTTATGGATAGTTGCCGGCACGATTCCGCTCCCGCCGAGTGATCGGCAACAAGGCAAAGTGACCGCGTGCTCGTTGTTGATCGATGAGCGCGGCGAGCAAATTGCGCGGTATGACAAATTGCACCTGTTTGATGTGGACGTTGCCGACAGCCGAGGTCGATACCGCGAGTCCGATGACTATGCCCACGGGAACAATGTGGTGGTGGCGGATACACCGGTAGGGCGCGTGGGATTGAGCGTGTGTTACGACCTGCGCTTCCCGGAATTGTACAGTGCGCTACGTGAGGCCGGGGCGGAACTGATTACCGCGCCGTCGGCATTCACCGCGGTGACCGGTGCCGCACACTGGGACATCCTGATCCGGGCGCGTGCGATAGAAACCCAGTGTTATGTGCTGGCAGCAGCGCAAGGTGGAACCCATCCGGGGCCACGAGAAACTTACGGGCATGCAGCAATCATCGACCCCTGGGGGCGAGTATTGGCCGAACAGGCTCAAGGCGAAGCGGTGCTGCTGGCCGAGCGCAACAGCGATGAACAGGCGTCCATACGGGCGCGGATGCCGGTGTCTAATCATCGGCGATTTTTTTCGCAGGACGCCGTGCGGCCTGTGTATACCTCGGAGTGAATATGAGCGATTTGTCCTCTGTCAGCGAACACCTTTTAGCGCCTGGCGGTTTGAGCCTCGACAGCTTGCAGTCAGTGCTTGGCGAGCTGGCCGGACCTGGGATCGATGCGGCTGACCTGTATTTTCAGGGACAGATTTCCGAATCCTGGGCATTGGAAGACGGCATCGTCAAGGAAGGCAGTTTCAATCTCGATCAAGGCGTCGGTGTGCGGGCGCAATCGGGCGAGAAAACCGGTTTCGCCTACAGCAACACCATTACCCATGAGGCCTTGAGTCTGGCGGCGCGCGCCGCGCGTTCGATTTCGCGGGCTGGGCAAGAAGGCACGGTTCAGGCGTTTACTACGCAAGACGTAGCCCAGCTCTACGCGCCGGATAACCCGCTTGAAGTCATGAGCAGGGCAGAGAAGGTCGAACTGCTCAAGCGTGTCGATGTCGCTACGCGCGCATTGGATTCACGCATTCAGCAAGTCACAGTCAGCATGGCCGGCGTCTGGGAGCGCATTTTGGTGGCTTCCACCGACGGCAGCCTGGCAGCGGATGTACGCCCGCTTGTCCGGTTTAACGTCAGCGTTATTGTCGAGCAGAACGGTCGACGTGAACGCGGCGGTCATGGCGGTGGCGGGCGTACCGATTACCGTTATTTCCTGAGCGATGACCGTGCCATGGGTTATGCCCGCGAAGCGCTGCGCCAGGCATTGGTCAATCTGGAAGCAATTCCAGCACCTGCGGGCACCTTGCCAGTAGTGTTAGGGCCAGGATGGTCGGGCGTACTGCTACACGAAGCGGTCGGTCATGGTCTGGAAGGCGATTTCAACCGCAAGGGCAGCTCCGCTTACAGTGGGCGTATGGGTGAAATGGTTGCGTCCAATCTGTGCACGATCGTCGATGATGGTACGTTGGCCGGCCGTCGAGGTTCGCTGTCGGTGGACGATGAAGGCACACCGACGCAATGCACAACGCTGATTGAAAACGGTGTGCTCAAGGGCTACATGCAGGACAAGCTCAATGCACGGCTGATGGGCGTGGCCCGGACCGGCAATGGTCGTCGTGAGTCCTATGCGCACTTGCCGATGCCGCGCATGACCAATACCTACATGCTGGCCGGACAGAGTGACCCTGCCGAAATCATCGCCTCGGTAAAACGCGGCATCTACTGCGCCAACTTGGGCGGCGGACAGGTGGATATCACTAGCGGTAAATTCGTTTTTTCCACCAGCGAAGCGTATTTGATTGAAGACGGCAAGATCACAGCACCGGTCAAAGGCGCGACCTTGATCGGGAACGGGCCGGAAGCTATGAGTCGAGTGTCGATGGTCGGTAACGATTTGTCGCTGGATAGCGGTGTAGGCACCTGCGGTAAAGACGGTCAGTCCTTACCGGTGGGCGTGGGTCAGCCAACCTTGAAGATCGACGCGATCACGGTAGGGGGGACAGGCGGTTGAACGCGATCCGGGGTTGGGTGGAGAACCACCCAACCCCGGATCAGGGACTAGCGCAGACCGCGATGGGTCTCGTCGAGCTCACGGATGTACTTGAACAATTTGCGGCTGGCAGCCGGCGGCTTGTTTTGCGCGAGCTCATGTTGAGCCTGACGAATGAAGGAGCGCAGTTGCTGACGATCTGCTTGCGGATAGTCACCGACAAATTTTTCTATCACCTCGTCGGTGCCAACAAGCAAGCGATCACGCCAGCGTTCCAGGCCGTGAAAGCGTTCGTTGTATTGGCGAGTGGAGGCATCCAGCTGATCGAGCAATACCAGGATGGCGTCAAGGTCTTGATCGCGCATCAATTTGCCGATGAACAGGATATGCCGTTTGCGCGCAATGTTTGCCGTGTGCTTGGGCGCTTCAGCCAGAGCCCGGCGCAGGGCGTCGGTCAGGGGCAGCTTAGCCAGCAGGTCAGGCTTGAGTGTGGTCAGGCGCTCGCCCATGTCAACCAGAGCATGTAGCTCGCGTTTGACCTGAGTTTTGCTTTTACCCTCGTCGAGGGAGTCGTCGTAAGAATCAACCATGGGGGCAGTCCGCTAATAATCGCCGCCATGATAACCAGTCGGGGGCCGCTTGTCCGGCCCGCTCGGTATTCGGTCTATACCGAAAGCAGAATTTGATGGAGAAAGTCATGAGTGAATCTCAAAGCGTCGGCCCACAAGCCTTGCCGGCACTGCAAGACCAAGTCGAGCAAATTCTTGCTGAAGCCAAGCGTCAAGGCGCTAGCGCCTGTGAAGTGGCGGTGTCACTGGAGCAAGGTTTGTCGACGTCGGTTCGGCAACGTGAAGTTGAAACTGTCGAATTTAATCGCGACCAAGGGTTTGGTATTACTTTGTACGTAGGGCAACGCAAAGGCTCTGCGAGCACTTCGGCCAGCGGCGCTGATGCCATTCGCGAAACAGTGGCTGCGGCGCTAGCCATCGCCAAGCATACGTCCGAAGACGAAAGCTCGGGCCTTGCCGACGCCGCGTTGATGGCTAAAGATCTGCAGGATTTCGACCTGTTCCACGCTTGGGACATAACCCCGGAACAGGCGATTGAGCGTGCTTTGATCTGTGAAGCCGCAGCCTTCGACGCCGACAGCCGCATCAAGAACGCCGACGGTACAACGCTCAACACTCATCAAGGCTGCCGTGTTTATGGCAACAGTCATGGCTTTATCGGTAGTTCCGCTTCGACCCGTCATAGCCTGAGCTGCGTCATGATTGCCGAAGGTGACGGCCAGATGCAGCGTGATTATTGGTATGACGTGAGTCGCCAGGGTGAATTGTTGGCAGATGCCCAGAGCATTGGCCGACGTGCCGCGCAGCGTGCCGCTAGCCGTTTGGGCGCACGTCCGGTCCCAACGTGCGAAGTGCCTGTATTGTTTTCAGCAGAATTGGCTGGTGGCCTTTTCGGACACTTTTTGGCGGCCATCTCAGGCGGCAACTTGTACCGCAAGTCGTCATTTCTCGAAGGCGCGATGGGCCAACGGCTATTTCCAGAATGGCTAACCCTCGACGAGCGGCCTCATCTAATGCGCGCCATGGGCAGTTCTGCGTTCGATGGGGATGGCCTTGCGACTTACGCAAAGCCGTTCGTGGAGAATGGTGATCTGGTGTCCTACGTGCTGGGAACCTATTCCGGGCGCAAGCTGGGCTTGCCGAGTACCGCAAACTCAGGTGGCGTGCACAACCTGTTTGTTACTCATGGTGTAGAAGATCAGGCTGCATTATTGCGTCGCATGGGGCGCGGCTTGTTGGTCACCGAGTTGATGGGCAGCGGCTTGAACATGGTGACGGGCGATTACTCCCGTGGTGCGGCGGGTTTTTGGGTTGAGAACGGTGAGATTCAGTTCCCTGTCCAAGAGGTCACCATTGCCAGCAACCTGCGAGACATGTTCAAGCAAATCGTTGCTATTGGCAGCGATCTTGAACTGCGCAGTAATATTCGTACGGGTTCGGTATTGATCGAGCGGATGATGGTTGCAGGTAGCTAAACCATCGAATGACGCTGAATATCTGTAGGAGCCGCCCTTTAGCTCCTACAGACAAAAAGGCCGGTGCGGTGCGAACTTATTTGCGAAGGTCCGATTATGATTATCTGAACGTCGCAACCTCGTTTCCCGAACACGCTCAGTCTCACGCAGATCCCGTTGAATTATCGGCTCAGCTCACTCGCCTTCATCAAACCGGTTATTGATCAGCTCAATCAAACCGTCTAAAGCTGCCTGTTCGTCGTCACCTTCAGTGTGCAGATGGATATCAGTGCCTTTGCCCGCAGCTAGCATCATGACGGCCATGATGCTTTTGCCGTCGACCATGCTTTCGGCTGTGCGGCCGACTCTGATCTGACAGGGAAAACGTCCGGCAACCCCGACGAATTTCGCCGCAGCACGTGCATGCAGCCCAAGCTTGTTGATAATGGTAATTTGATGAACGGGCATCGCGATAGAAGTCCTATCAGTTGAGGTCGCGGTGGCGAACCTGAACATTCTTGAGGGATTGCTGCAACACCCGACCCAAACGTTCGGTCAGATAGACGGAACGGTGGTGCCCGCCGGTGCAGCCAATGGCAATTGTGACGTAAGCTCGGCTGCTGGCGGCAAAGCGAGGCAACCATTTGTTCAAATACGTGTAAATATCCTGGAACATCTCTTCGACATCAGGCTGGGCGGCCAAATACTCAGCAACGGGTTGATCCAGGCCTGATTGCTCGCGCAGCTCTGTTTTCCAATAGGGATTTGGCAGGCAGCGCACGTCGAACACCAGATCGGCATCTACGGGCATGCCGCGCTTGAAACCAAACGACTCTATCAAAAATGCGGTACCGGGCTCTGGTTTGTTTAATAAGCGCAGCTTGATCGTATCGCGTAGCTGATAAAGATTGAGCTGCGTGGTATTAATCTTCAGGTCAGCCAAATCTATGATGGGCCCGAGCAGGGAGCTTTCATCGCGTATTGCTTCAGCCAGCGAGCGATTGGCGCTGCTTAGCGGATGGCGGCGACGCGTTTCCGAGAAGCGCTTGAGCAGGGTCTCTTCGTCTGCGTCCAGGTACAGCACATCGCATTGAATATGTCGATTGCGCAGTTCCTCAAGTAGCTGAGGAAAGCGGAATAGATGACTAGGGAGGTTGCGCGCGTCAATTGAAACGGCTACGAGTGGTTCGGCCAGTTCAGTATGAACAAGAGCACGATCAGCCAATTCTGGAAGCAAGCCGGCGGGCAGATTGTCGATGCAATAAAAGCCGTTATCCTCTAGCACGTTGAGTGCGGTGCTCTTGCCGGAGCCGGATCGGCCACTGACGATGATCATTCGCATGATTAATGTCCGTTCTGTACGTCCAGGACCACCTGGTAGAGAGCCTCGCTGCTTTTCGCCCCACGCAGTCGGTCACGCACGTCCCTGCGGTCTAGCATGCTGGCAATTTGTCGCAGTAGTTCGAGGTGGGCGTCTGTGGCAGCTTCGGGAACAAGCAAAACAAATAGCAGATCGACTGGAGCGCCATCAATGGCGTCGTAATCAATCGGAGCGTCCAGATGAATCAAGGCGCTGATAGGTTCGCTGCAGCCGTTTAAGCGGCAATGAGGGATAGCGATACCGTTGCCAAAACCTGTCGACCCCAGTTTTTCGCGAGCGGTGAGCTTCTCGAAGATATCGTGCGAATTCAGTCCCGGCAGTTCATGGCCGATCAGATTGGCAACTTGCCTGAGCGCTTTTTCTTTGCTGCCGCCCGGCACGTTCACAATGGAACGGCCGGGGGTCAGGATATTTTCAAGTCGGATCATGAGTTGGGAGTGTTTAGCGAGCTGTCGCACCTTTAAGGATGTTCTGCTGCTTTTCCTTATGCTTGAGCAATTGTCTATCGAGCTTGTCAGTAAGTAGATCGATGGCCGCATACATGTCGTCATGTTCTGCGTTAGCGACTACCTCCCCACCGTGGATGTGCAGCGTGGCTTCGATCTTCTGTTTCAGTTTCTCGACCGCCATTGTTACCTGCACATTTGTAATCTTGTCAAAATGCCCCTCTAGTTTTTTGAGTTTCAGCTCAATGTATTCACGCAGGGGCTTTGTTACTTCTAGCTGATGTCCACTGATGTTGACTTGCATACAGCGTCTCCTTCGTTGCCAGTGCATAAAGAGGCAGGCTAAATGCCTGCCACTGGAACGCTACGGCTTCAGGTCCTTATCACATCAATCGCTTGCGCTCGCTCGAAGGCGCGATCCCTAATGATTCACGGTATTTGGCGACCGTGCGACGGGCTACCTGAATGCCTTGTGCTTCCAGTAAACCAGCGATCTTGCTGTCACTCAACGGCTTTTTCTGATTTTCCGCCGCAACTAGTTTTTTGATGATCGCGCGAATGGCCGTAGACGAACACTCGCCGCCCTCCGAGGTGCTTACGTGACTTGAAAAGAAATATTTCAGTTCGTAAATGCCGCGGGGGGTGTGCATGAATTTTTGGGTGGTCACCCGTGAAATTGTCGACTCATGCATGCCGACCGCTTCTGCTATGTCATGCAGGACCAATGGCTTCATTGCTTCGTCGCCGTATTCAAGGAACCCACGCTGATGTTCGACGATCTGTGTTGCAACTTTCATCAGGGTTTCATTACGGCTTTGTAGGCTCTTGATGAACCAGCGGGCTTCTTGCAGCTGATTGCGCATGAACGTGTTGTCGGCGCTGGTATCGGCCCGGCGCACGAAGCCAGCGTACTGAGGGTTGACCCGAAGGCGTGGAACTGACTCTTGATTGAGCTCCACCAACCAGCGTTCGTTATCTTTGCGCACTATCACATCGGGCACGACGTATTCGGCTTCAGCAGATTCGATTTGCGAGCCTGGTCGTGGGTTAAGGCTCTGCACCAGTTCGATCACCTGGCGCAGCTCATCTTCCTTGAGCTTCATACGGCGCATTAATTGGCTGTAATCTCGGCTCCCCAGTAGGTCGATGTAATCGCATACCAAGCGTTGTGCTTCTGCTAGCCAGCGAGTTTTCGGGGCTAACTGGCGCAACTGAAGTGACAAACATTCACTCAGATTGCGAGCCCCGATCCCGGCGGGCTCGAACTGTTGGATGCGGTGCAGCACCGCTTCTATCTCATCCAGTTCGACGTCCATCTCAGGATCGAAAGCGTCGAGAATTTCCTCAAGTGATTCGTCCAGATAACCCTGATTGTTAATACAGTCGATCAGCGTTACTGCGATCAGTCGATCAGTGTCGGACATCGGTGCCAGGTTGAGCTGCCACAACAGATGGCTTTGCAGGCTCTCGCCAACTGAGGTGCGCGTGGTGAAATCCCATTCGTCATCATCGTTGCTCGGCAGGCTGCTGGCGCTGGACTGATAAACGTCGTCCCACGCGGTATCAACGGGCAACTCGTTGGGCGTTCGCTCGCTCCAGTCACCTTCTTCCAGGTTGTCCACCGTGGGGGCAGATTCCTGATAGGTCGGTTCCTGAATGTCGGGGTTAGGTTTTTCTACACTATCGGCCACTGGATCGGCGTTGTCGAAGTCGTCGCCTTCTTCCTGACGTTCCAGCATAGGATTGGACTCCAACGCTTCCTGGATCTCTTGTTGAAGGTCCAGGGTCGACAGTTGGAGTAGACGGATAGCCTGTTGCAGCTGAGGTGTCATCGTCAGCTGCTGGCCCATTCTCAGGACTAGCGATGGTTTCATGGCAGGGGCTTAACACCTTATTCGCCGGCGCTCATGCGCCATCCACTACAGGGCGCCGGAGCGCCAACTTAAGCAAATTATATGCCTGAAACTTAAGTGTTTGCCTAGAGTCCGCTGGAAATTAAAATGCTTGCCAGCGCGAAATTCTAGCGTCTGTCGCCTATGAAGAGCGATATACCGCAGACCTTACAGGCGGAATTCATGGCCGAGGTAAACCTCTTTAACCAATTGGTTGGCCAGAATGGTTTCTGAATCACCTTCAGCGATCAGTTGTCCATCGTTGACGATATAGGCAGTCTCACAAATATCCAAGGTATCGCGAACATTATGGTCGGTGATCAAAACGCCAATTCCCTTGGCCTTCAAGTGGTAGATGATTTGCTTTATATCGCCTACTGAAATCGGGTCGACGCCTGCAAAAGGCTCATCCAGCAAAATAAACTTGGGTGAAGTCGCCAAGGCGCGTGCAATTTCCACACGACGGCGTTCGCCGCCTGACAGGCTCATGCCCAAGTTGTCGCGGATATGGCTGATATGGAATTCTTGCAGCAGGCTTTCAAGCTCTTTGCGACGTGCCGCGCGATCTAGTTCTTTGCGGGTCTCTAGTATCGCCATAATGTTATCAGCAACAGACAGCTTGCGAAAAATGGAGGCTTCCTGCGGTAAGTAGCCGATTCCGGCCCGCGCACGACCGTGCATTGGCTGGTGGCTGACGTCCAGATCGTCAATCAATACACGACCCTGATCAGCCTGTACCAGCCCTACAATCATATAAAAGCAGGTTGTTTTTCCTGCGCCGTTAGGGCCAAGCAGTCCGACGATCTGACCGCTGTCGATAGACAAGCTGACATCGCGTACGACCTGCCGACCCTTGTAGGATTTAGCCAGGTGTTGGGCTTTCAGCGTCGCCATTAAGGGGCCTTCTGCGCGTCGGGTTTGCTTTTTGGCTGAATGACCATATCGATCCGCGGACGCGGAGCGGTCAATTTAGTGCCGTTTGCACGACCGGCGTTAACGATCTGCCTCACCGTGTCGTAGATGATTTTTTCACCTTCAGAGGTGTTGCCGTCGTTAATAACCTTGGCTTTGTCGATCAGCACAATTTTATTATCCAGGGCAAAGTACTGAATAGTTACACCGTACGCCTGAACTATCGGTTTGTTCACGTCAGGTTTCTGTTCGTAGTAAGCAAGGTTGCCTACGGAGGTAAATACGTTGATTTCACCTGTTGGTGTACGGGTGATAGTCACAGTATTGCCGGTGATTTTCATGGTGCCTTGGGTGATGATGACGTTGCCTTTGTAAGTGGCAATGCCTTGCTTGTCATCGAGTTGCGCGTCGTCAGACTGGATATGAATAGGCTGATCGCGGTCCGTCGGCAGAGCCCAAGCGCTCACGCTTCCCAGTACTGTGCCCAGGCCGAGCAAAAAAGGGAGGGTTTTAACGAGCCTCATACAGTCCTCTTACGTTAGATAGCAGGTTCATCCTGCCGTCGTTCAAATACGCTTTCATGCCCGTTCCGGTGGTAACACCGCCGAAGCCGTCGATTCTAACGGCTTGCTCGGTCTGCGCATATTGCTTCTGTGGGAATACCGTCATTCGACTGCTGGTAATGATGGTTGTACGGTTCTTTTCGTCTGTTCGGGCGACGCGTACTGAGTCAATCAGCTCGACTTGAGTGCCGCCAGGCGAAACTTCACCTCTCAAGCTTTGTACGTGCCATGGAAACTGCGCACCGCGAAACAGCTGCAGGTCGGGATTTGTCAGCAGCGTGACGTCCGAGGCCTGAAGATGCTCAACTTTGTCGGATGTCATATCGTACTGAAGTTTACCGTCTGGCAAAAATTGCAAGCTGTGTGCCTTGGTGGCATAGAAATCGATAGCGCCTGGATCGACAACGGCCGCTTTTTGCTCAAGAAAAGTTTCTGGGCTGATGTTCCAATAGCCTGCCGCTGCGACTAATAATGCCAGCACACCCAGAATCAAGAACCTGCGAATTTTTTTTCTCAGCATAAATAACTTCTATAAGTAGGCGGCGTGGGCCGCTTCAAGGCTGCCTGAAGCGTTCAGGATCAGTTCGCAAAACTCACGTGCTGCGCCTTCGCCCCCGCGAGCCTGGGTAACGCCATGAGCATGCAGCTTTACAAAGCTTGCGGCATTGGCAACGGCCATTCCCAAGCCGACGCGCCGAATGACTGGCAAGTCTGGCAGATCATCGCCTAAATAGGCGACTTGTTCGTAGGTCAGGTTGAGTTGGGACAATAACTCGTCGAGTACGACCAACTTATCTTCGCGGCCCTGGTACAGATGCTGTATGCCCAGATTCATTGCTCGGCGCTCGACCACGGGGGTTTTGCGTCCGCTGATGATAGCGGTGATTACGCCCGATGCGATCAGCATCTTGATACCCTGCCCATCAAGAGTATTGAATGTCTTGAACTCGCTTCCATCCTCGAGAAAGTACAGGCGGCCGTCCGTCAATACGCCATCCACGTCAAAAATCGCTAATTTGATATTTTTGCCGCGATGCAGCAAATCTTTATTTATTGCGCCACTCACTACATCACTCCCGCGCGTAGAAGATCTTGCAGGTTAAAGGCGCCGACTGGGTGGTCGTTTTCGTCAACAACGATCAGTGCGCCAATTTTGTGATCTTCCATGATTTTCAGTGCCTCGGCCGCGAGCATCTCGGGGCGGGCAGTTTTGC
Organism: Pseudomonas sp. AB6; assembly: GCF_034314105.1. Lineage (NCBI taxonomy): Bacteria > Pseudomonadati > Pseudomonadota > Gammaproteobacteria > Pseudomonadales > Pseudomonadaceae > Pseudomonas > Pseudomonas sp. AB6. The sequence continues at coordinate 3,224,820 of NZ_JAVIWJ010000001.1, read as the reverse complement.
CGTGGAGCGTCATAACGTCGTCGATGATCGCCGTGCGGATGTCGATGTCTCGATCAAGGGTGCGGCGTAAATCACCGTCAGTGAATATTCCGGCCAGACGACCATCGGCTTCCAAAACGGCAGTCATGCCGAGACCTTTATGGGTCATTTCCATCAGCGAGTCCCGCAACAGAGTGCCGCGCCGGACCTTCGGCAAATCTTCGCCGATGTGCATGACGTGCTCGACTTTGAGCAGTAATCGCCGACCCAAGGCGCCGCCGGGGTGCGAAAAAGCAAAATCTTCGGCTGTAAAGTCTCGTGCTTCCAATAGCGCGACGGCCAGCGCATCACCCATTACCAGTGCTGCCGTGGTCGATGATGTCGGGGCCAGGTTCAGAGGGCAGGCCTCATGTTCGACGTGAACATTCAGATTGACTTCTGCAGCCCTGGCCAGGGTTGAGTCTGGGTTGCCGGTCAGGCTGATCATCTGGATGCCCAGACGTTTTATCAGGGGCAAAAGTGTAACGATTTCGGTCGTAGTGCCCGAGTTTGAAATGGCCAAGATGATGTCGTCACGGGTGATCATGCCCATATCGCCATGGCTGGCTTCGGCTGGGTGGACAAAGAATGCTGTGGTGCCGGTACTTGCCAGCGTGGCGGCGATCTTTTTGCCGATGTGGCCCGACTTGCCCATGCCGACTACGACTACGCGGCCCTTGCCGGCCAGAATCATTTCGCAAGCGCGTACGAAATCAGCGTCGATATACATCAGTAAACCTTCTACTGCTTCTATTTCTAAGCGGATAGTGCGTTGTGCTGTTTGAATCAGGTCGCTGGATTGGCTCATGTCGGAAACGGTCAGCCTGATGAAAAGGCGCCGATTATAGCGGTAATGGTCAATTCCCTCACCTTTGATCTTATGTCAGTGCAAGGTTCTCGCATCGCGGTTGACCCGTACTCTTCGAGAGTGGTTCGCAATTGTTCGAAGTATCTGTCTTGCGCCTGAACTAAAGAGGCTTCTTCCGTGGGACACATGCGCGCGCAGTGGTATAGTTCGCGGCCAGTTCGGCCCACCTAGTCGGTGCATGCACAGCGCCATGGACATCGGTTTATGAGAGTGAGGCCGCCTCGTGAGGAGTTTAGATGAGCGCCGATAACGCCTACGCGGTCGAGCTGAAGGGCGTGTCCTTCAAGCGCGGCACGCGCAGCATCTTCAATAATATTGATATACGTGTTCCCCGGGGCAAGGTCACCGGAATCATGGGGCCTTCCGGAAGCGGCAAGACCACGCTGCTGCGCTTGATGGGTGCTCAATTGCGTCCCAACAGCGGAGAGGTGTGGGTCAACGGTCAGAATTTACCCAAGTTGTCGCGCAGCGATTTATTCGATGCTCGCAAGCATATGGGTGTGTTGTTCCAAAGCGGGGCCTTGTTCACTGATCTCGATGTGTTCGAAAACGTGGCATTCCCGCTACGGATTCACACCCATTTGCCGGACGACATGATTCGCGACATTGTCCTGCTTAAACTGCAGGCTGTCGGCCTTCGTGGCGCCGTCGATTTGATGCCTGACGAGTTATCTGGTGGTATGAAGCGGCGTGTGGCACTTGCCAGGGCTATTGCGCTCGATCCGCAAATTCTTATGTATGACGAGCCCTTTGTTGGTCAAGATCCCATCGCCATGGGTGTATTGGTCCGGTTGATTCGTCTGCTGAATGATGCGTTGGGAATCACCAGTATTGTGGTTTCTCACGATCTTGCGGAAACCGCGAGCATCGCTGACTACTTATATGTAGTCGGCGATGGTCAGGTGTTAGGTCAGGGAACTCCAGAAGAGCTGCTGGGTTCGGATAATCCGCGCATCCATCAATTCATGACCGGCGACCCGGATGGCCCTGTTCCATTTCACTATCCGGCACCGGATTACCGCGAAGATCTTTTGGGGAAGCGCTGATGCGCAAACAGTCTTTAATGGGCCGAATTAATTTGTTCGGCCAATCTGCAATCGACATGGTGACGGTGCTAGGCCGCTCGGGGCTGTTTTTATTTCATGCGTTGTTCGGTCGTGGCGGAGTCGGCGGCAGTTTTCAACTGCTGGTTCGCCAGTTGCATTCGGTCGGTGTGATGTCGCTGCTGATAATTGTCGTTTCAGGCGGATTCATCGGCATGGTATTGGCGCTTCAAGGCTTCAGCATTCTGCAGAAGTATGGATCGGAGCAGGCGGTGGGGCAGATGGTGGCTTTAACGCTGCTGCGTGAGCTAGGGCCGGTCGTTGCAGGTTTGTTGTTTGCCGGCCGTGCAGGTTCTGCGTTGACGGCCGAGATTGGCAACATGAAGTCCACTGAGCAATTGTCAAGCCTGGAAATGATTGGTGTTGATCCGCTTAAATACATCGTAGCGCCACGCTTGTGGGCGGGGTTTATTTCTTTGCCGTTACTGGCGATGATTTTCAGCGTGGTCGGCATCTGGTGTGGCTCATGGGTCGCGATTGACTGGCTTGGTGTCTACCAGGGCTCGTTTTGGGCGAACATGCAAAATAGCGTGAACTTTCAAAGTGACGTGCTCAATGGTGTAATTAAAAGCATAATTTTTGCTTTTGTGGTGACCTGGATTGCCGTATTCCAGGGTTATGACTGTGAGCCCACGTCGGAAGGGATCAGCCGTGCGACCACTAAAACTGTGGTGTACGCCTCACTGGCCATATTAGGCCTCGACTTTATTTTGACTGCCCTGATGTTTGGAGATTTCTGATGCAAAACCGCACCGTGGAAACCGGCGTTGGCCTTTTTTTGCTGGCCGGGATCCTGGCTTTGATCTTGTTGGCCTTGCGTGTCAGTGGTCTGAGCGCAAGCGCCAGCCATGACAGCTATAAACTTTACGCAAACTTCGACAATATTGCCGGTTTGACTGTCAGAGCAAAGGTGACCATGGCCGGTGTGACCATCGGCAAGGTCACGGCTATTGATCTGGACCGTGACACCTTTATGGGTCGTGTGACCATGGAAGTCGAAAAGCGGGTGAATAACTTGCCTTCAGACTCTACTGCATCAATCCTTACTGCTGGCTTGCTCGGTGAGAAGTACGTCGGCATCAGCGTAGGGGGAGAGCAAGCGCTGCTCAAAGATGGCAGTATTATTCATGACACTCAGTCTGCATTGGTTCTCGAAGACCTGATCGGAAAATTCATGCTCAACACTGTGGGTAAAGACGCCAAATGAGGAATTCCTCCCTGTTCTCAAGCTTGCGCTGCGGTCTGCTAATCCTGCTGACTGCTTTTCCATTGTTCGCGAATGCGGCCCCAAGCCAGTCAGCCCATGATCTGGTCGACGGCACGACTAAAGCACTGCTGGCCGATTTGGCTGCCCACAAAGATCAATACAAAACCAACCCAAGCGCTTTTTACGACGCGTTAAACACAATTGTGGGTCCGGTAGTTGATGCTGAAGGCATCTCGAAAAGCGTCATGACGGTTAAATACTCAGGTAAAGCCTCGCCTGAGCAGATGCAGCGTTTCCAGGAAAACTTCAAGCGCAGCCTGTTTCAGTTCTATGGCAATGCCCTGCTTGAATACAACAACCAGGGTATTACTGTTTCTGCGGCCAAGGACGAGAGCGGCGACCGCACTAGCGTCGACATGTCTGTTAAAGGCAATGGTGGGGCGATTTACCCTGTGAGCTACACGCTTGAGAAGCTTAATGGCGAGTGGAAAGTTCGCAACGTTATCGTCAATGGCATCAACATTGGCAAACTGTTCCGCGATCAATTCGCTGATGCTATGCGGCAGAACAGCAATAACCTGGATAAAACCATCAACGAATGGGCGGGTGAAGTTGCGAAAGCCAAAACCAAGGTTGATGCTGCCGAGAAGCCTGCCCAATGAGTGAGTCAGCTGTTCGTCTGGGCGCATCAGGTGAGTTGCACCTGAGTGGCGCACTTGACTACCGCAGCGGTCCGGCCTTGCGTAAGCAGGGTCAAGCGCTGATCAAGGCCACTGACGCGACGGCTTTGATCCTGGATTGTTCCGAAGTGGAGAAATCCAGCAGTGTCGGTCTGTCTTTGCTGCTTGCGTTCATGCGCGACGCCAACGCCGAGGGTAAGGTTGTCAGCGTTCAGTCACTGCCGCAGGACATGCGCGACATTGCGCAGGTCTCTGGCTTGACCGAATTGTTCGATCAACATCAATAGCCGTCAGCGGGTCGAATGAAGCGTTTCCAGGTGACCCGCCGAAAAGCTTTCCGTCCGAGTCTGTTAATCCGGGGTTCGCAGCAGGCAGGCTTTTTTGTATGATGGCCGACCCGCGCGCGTAGGGCGCCGATTGAGGTTAAGCATGCAGGCCGTAGAAGTTAAAAGCTTCCTTGAAGGAAAGCTGCCAGAAACCCAGGTAGAAGTTGAAGGCGAAGGCTGCAATTTTCAGCTGAACGTGATCAGTGATGAACTGGCGGGCCTTAGCCCAGTCAAGCGTCAGCAGCAGATCTATGCCCATTTAAACCCCTGGATCGCCGATGGCAGCATCCATGCGGTCACCATGAAATTTTTCAGCCGCGCTGCTTGGTCCGAGCGCACCTGAGCCAATTGGCGTCGAGACTCTTATGGATAAACTGATTATTACCGGCGGTTTTCGTCTTGATGGCGAGATCCGCATTTCCGGGGCGAAAAACTCTGCCCTGCCAATTCTTGCTGCAACCTTGCTGGCGGATGGGCCGGTAACGGTGTGCAATCTGCCGCACCTGCACGACATCACCACTATGATCGAGCTGTTCGGTCGCATGGGCATTGAGCCTGTAATCGACGAGAAGCTCAGCGTTGAAATCGACGCCCGCACCATCAAGACCTTGATCGCGCCTTATGAACTGGTGAAAACCATGCGCGCCTCGATTTTGGTATTGGGTCCGATGGTTGCTCGTTTCGGTTACGCTGAAGTCGCCTTGCCAGGCGGTTGCGCCATTGGTTCGCGGCCTGTCGATCTGCACATCCGCGGTCTTGAGGCCATGGGCGCAACAATTGACGTTGAAGGTGGCTATATCAAGGCCAAGGCGCCAGAAGGCGGCTTGCGTGGTGCGAATTTCTTCTTTGATACCGTCAGCGTTACCGGAACAGAGAACATCATGATGGCCGCAAGCCTGGCCAACGGGCGCAGTGTCTTGCAAAACGCCGCTCGCGAGCCGGAAGTGGTTGACCTGGCTAACTGCCTCATCGCCATGGGTGCGAACATCACCGGTGCCGGTACTGACACCATCACCATTGAAGGTGTAAAGCGCTTGCACAGCGCTACCTACAAAGTGATGCCGGACCGTATCGAGACGGGCACTTACTTGGTGGCAGCTGCTGCCACCGGTGGTCGCGTCAAGCTCAAGGACACCGATCCAGCCATTCTCGAAGCTGTATTGCTCAAGCTTCAAGAAGCGGGTGCTGAAATCACCACCGGCAAGGACTGGATTGAGCTGAACATGCACGGCAAGCGGCCAAAAGCCGTTAATGTGCGGACCGCTCCGTATCCAGCTTTCCCAACCGATATGCAAGCACAATTTATCTCGCTCAACGCAATCGCCGAGGGCACCGGTGCTGTTATCGAAACCATCTTCGAAAACCGCTTTATGCACGTATATGAAATGCACCGTATGGGCGCGCAGATTCTGGTCGAAGGTAATACTGCTGTTGTTACCGGTGTTGAGAAACTCAAAGGCGCGCCTGTAATGGCTACCGACCTGCGTGCTTCGGCCAGCCTGGTCATCTCGGCGTTGGTTGCTCAGGGCGATACCTTGATCGACCGCATTTATCATATCGATCGTGGTTATGAATGCATCGAAGAAAAACTGCAGATGCTCGGCGCCAAGATCCGTCGCGTTCCGGGCTAGGCTTTGATCATTAGCACAAGGTCCTGACTCGTTGAGTCAGGATACGTGGGGCGCATGGAAGCGCCCGATTGCCAAGGACTTACGTTTCCCATGCTAACCATCGCACTGTCCAAGGGCCGTATTCTCGACGACACCCTGCCGCTTCTCGCTGAAGCAGGCATCGTGCCGACCGAAGATCCGGACAAAAGCCGCAAGCTGATCATCACCACGACCCAAGCTGATGTGCGCTTGTTGATCGTGCGCGCTACAGATGTCCCGACTTACGTTGAACACGGTGCCGCCGACCTGGGCGTGGCCGGTAAAGATGTGCTGATGGAATACGGCGGCCAGGGCCTTTACGAGCCGTTGGACCTGCAAATTGCTCAGTGCCGCTTGATGACCGCTGGCGCCGTCGGCGCGATTGAGCCAAAAGGCCGTCTGCGTGTTGCTACCAAATTCGTCAACGTTGCCAAGCGTTATTACGCCGAGCAAGGTCGTCAGGTCGACATCATCAAGCTGTATGGCTCGATGGAGCTGGCGCCTTTGATCGGCCTGGCGGACAAAATCATTGATGTCGTCGACACTGGCAACACGCTGCGGGCCAACGGGCTTGAACCTCAGGAACTGATTGCAACTATCAGTTCGCGTCTGGTGGTGAACAAGGCGTCAATGAAGATGCAACATGCGCGTATTCAGGCGTTGATCGATACGCTGCGTAAAGCAGTCGAGTCGCGACACCGCCGCTGACTCACCTGCGCGACCTTGAGTCGCGCCCATCTATCCGTGTCATAGCCAAATTTCTCAGGTGCCCACGCGGATGGCTTGGTAGTCTATCGGCGCCTGAGCATTCGCCAATTATTGAGGCTTCCGCTATGACCACGACCACTGCAATTCGCCGACTCGACGCCGCTGATCCAGATTTTGCGCGCCATCTGGACCACCTGCTGAGCTGGGAAAGTGTGTCCGACGAGTCGGTCAACGAGCGCGTGCTTGAGATCATCAAAGCTGTGCGCGAGCGTGGCGACTCGGCACTGGTGGAGTTCACCCAACGTTTCGACGGTCTTGAAGTGGCGTCGATGGCAGAGTTGATTTTGCCACGCGAGCGGTTAGAGCTGGCCCTGACCCGTATTACGCCAGAGCAGCGCACTGCGTTGGAAAAAGCCGCCGAACGCGTGCGTGTTTACCACGAAAAGCAGAAACAGGATTCCTGGAGTTACACCGAAGCCGACGGCACGGTGTTGGGCCAGAAGGTCACGCCTCTGGACCGCGCCGGGCTCTATGTGCCGGGCGGCAAAGCATCGTATCCGTCGTCAGTATTGATGAACGCGATTCCAGCAAAAGTCGCTGGCGTGACCGAAGTGGTCATGGTTGTCCCTACGCCGCGTGGCGAAATCAATGAACTGGTGCTCGCGGCAGCCTGTATCGCGGGGGTTGATCGCGTATTCACCATCGGTGGCGCGCAGGCTGTTGCAGCCTTGGCGTACGGCACCGAGAGCGTGCCTAAAGTC